>JAILDT010000040.1 GCA_024689085.1 Clostridia bacterium
GATCATCCGTTGATTCAGCACAAGGTTGCAATGATCAGAGACAAGGCGACAGGAACCAAGGACTTCAGAGAGCTGGTCGAAGAGATCGCGATGCTTATGACCTTTGAGTCCACCAGAGATCTGGAACTGGAAGATGTCGAAATCGAAACGCCGATCTGCCCGACAACAGTGAAGATGCTCAAGGGCCTGGACGTTGCCATCGTTCCGATCCTGAGAGCAGGACTGGGCATGGTCGAGGGTATCCAGAAGATCATCCCGAACGCCAAGGTCGGACACATCGGACTCTACAGAGATCCGGAAACACATGAGCCTCACGAGTACTACTGCAAGATGCCGGAGGACATCGACAAGAGAAAGATCCTGGTCACAGACCCGATGCTCGCAACCGGCGGCAGCGCAGTGGCAGCCATCGATTTCATCAAGGAAAGAGGCGGCAAGGACATCACATTCATGTGCCTGATCGCAGCGCCGGAAGGCATCAAGGTCCTGCAGGAAGCGCATCCTGACGTAGACATCTACATTGCGGCAACCGACAGATGCCTCAATGAAAACGCCTACATCGTACCGGGCCTGGGCGATGCCGGCGACAGGATCTTCGGAACCAAATAACTAATTATAACGAACCCAAAACCCAGAGCAGCCCGCAGCGCCCTGCGGGTCTGCTTTGATTCTCATTTTTACTGACTGATCAACAATAAAAAAGACAGGAGAAACTAAGAAGATGGATTACAATCTGATCCCGGATAACGTAAGTAAATTTGATAACGTATATGACGTTCTGAAGGAGCGCGGCTTCATCGAGCAGTCCACGGACGAAGAAAAGGTCAGGGAGCTTTTGCAGAACGAGAAGGTGAAGTTCTACATCGGCTTCGACCCGACGGCGGACTGCCTCCATGTGGGACACTTCATGCAGGTCATCATCATGATGTACATGCAGAAGTTCGGCCACACGCCGGTCGTTCTCATCGGCGGCGGCACCGGCATGGTCGGCGACCCGTCCGGCAGAACGGACATGCGTCAGGTCATGGACATCGAGACCATCGAGCACAACTGCGAACAGTTCAAAAAGCTGTTCGACCAGTTCCTCGAGTTTGATGAAGAGTGGAAGTACGAGGGCAACGAAGGAGTCTACACGCCGGGCCATGAGAACAAGACGCCCGAACCGGGCAAGGCCATCGCAGTCAACAACGCCCGCTGGCTGCGGCCGCTCAACTACATCGATTTCCTGCGCGAGATTGGATCTCTGTTCAATATCAACACCATGCTGCGTGCGGAATGCTTCAAACAGCGCATGGACCGCGAAGGCGGGCTGACCATGTTCGAACTCAACTACATGCTCATGCAGAGCTATGACTTCATGGTCATGGCCAGAGACTTCGACGTGAAGATCCAGTTCGGCGGCAACGACCAGTGGTCCAACATCATCGGCGGCGTGGACCTGACCAGAAAGAAAGTCGGCAAGGAAGTCTACGGCATGACCTTCTCCCTGCTGACAAATTCGGAAGGCAAAAAGATGGGCAAGACCCAGAAGGGCGCTCTGTGGCTTTCCCCGGAGAAGACTTCCCCGTACGAGTTCTACCAGTACTGGAGAAATGTCGGCGATGCTGACGTGGAGAAGTGCCTGCGGATGCTGACCTTCCTGCCGATGGACGAAGTGCGCAGACTGGCTTCCCTGAAGGATCAGGAGATCAACAAGGCTAAGGAGATCCTGGCCTTTGAAGTCACCAAGCTCGTCCACGGTGAGGAAGAAGCTGCCAAGGCGCAGGAAGCGGCCCGTGCGGCATTCGGCGGAGGCGGCGCGGCTGCAGCCAACCTGCCAGTCGTTGAAATCGCAGCGGAAGCCCTTCAGTCCACAGACAAAGAAGGCAACGAATTGGGCGGCCTGGGCGTTGCAGCCTTCCTGACTAAACTCGGCCTGACCGGCAGCAACCGGGACGCCATGGACGTTATCCGCCAGGGCGGCCTGAAGATCGACGGCGAGAAGATTACCGATCCGAAGACCCTGATCAAGGCGGACTCCTTTAAGGAAGACGGCATGCTCGTTGAGAAGGGTAAGAAGAAGAAAGTCATCGCGAAGGTGAAATAGAAATCACAGTAGGTCACGATAATCAAAAGTGGTAGGGTATAATGCCCTACCACTTTTTAATATCATACCCTACCGAATCTTCAAATCGTGATCTACTCAGAGGAAGATCTCTCCTTCTGCGAGGATCGCCGCGCTTCCGCCGACCTTGATGGCATCGCCGTTGGCGACGGAGCGGATCTCCGACGGGCGGTCCATAGCCTCGCCCTGGATGAAGAGGCATGCCGCCTCGGATGGGATCACTTCATTTCTCTGTAAGTAATATGTCAGGGAGCCGTTTGCCGTACCGGTCGCAGCTTCTTCGTCTATATCGTAGAGAGGGGCAAAATCTCTGCAGTATGCGGTCACATCATCACGGCCGCTGTTGGCGCTGCCGCCACGGTGCGCGCCTCCGTCCAGCGTGAAGGCGTGGACACTGACCACATCCAGTCTCCGGGTCAACTCCGTCAGAGCCGGGAAGTCGGGCGCCATTTTGTTGAGCTCGTCGTGTGTGGCGACCGGAAGCATGATGTCCGGAAGGCCGGTCGAAATGATCTCCGGTTTCAGGCCGCTGCCGTCGCCACCGTATGCCAGGCACTGCTCCTCCAGGACCGGGATGTTGTCTTCGTATGTGATTCCCAGGACCTCGTACAGCTCGTGCAGGGCGTCTTCACCTTCGATCGTGCCGCGGTACTCCGGCGCGGCCATATCCATCAGGATGGAATCCTCGCTGATGACGATGTCCAGATCACCGGCCAGCGTCTTGTTCAGTACCGTGGTGCCTGCCTTAACAAGCCCCGCCTGCTGCAGACAGTAGAAGCTGGCAACCGTGGCATGTCCGCAAAGATCCACCTCAGCAGCCGGCGTGAAGTAGCGCACGTTGAAGGCGCTGTAGGCGCCGTCCGCATCCGGCTCGCCAAGGGGGCGGATGAACGCTGTTTCGGAATACCGCAGTTCCGCCGCCGTCTTGCGCATCGTTTCGTCCGGCGGGAAATCCGCGCCCTGATCCAGAATGACGACCCCCGCAGGGTTTCCGCCAAACACTTCCTTTGTAAACGCATCTGCTATATAGAATTTCATCTCGAATACCTCCCGATTCTCTCGTATGCCATATTATAACAGACAAACCCGGCATCTGTGTATGGTGTGGTGTAAAAAAAGCAGGATTGAGGTAAGAATCTCAACCCAATATATCCCAATATGAGATTGCGTCACTATTTCGCTCATTTAGGTGTAATAATTCTAAACTACTATAGTGAGAAATCACGATGCTTTCATAGTGTTTTACACCCATGTACATACCATCTCACAAAAGCAGGGGAAAAGGGGAAACCAAGAGGGAAATAGGTGCTCTAGGGCCAGGCAAGTAGTGAGAAATGAGCGTGAAACACACAATAATTACACCAAAGCACTTCGCGCATGTTAAATGGTCCACCTGGCCTATATAGATACAAAAAGAAAACCCCCGCTCGGGTGAGCGGGGGTTTCCTGAAGTTTAGATATTACACCGATAATGTAAATTTCAATTTAGCTTCTCAGCGAAATTCTTACAGAAGGTTGTAAGCTTTTCCTACTTCTGCCAGAGCTTCGTCCAGTGCAACCAGAACCTTGTCGATTGTCTCGTCAGCCTGTACGAGAGGCGGCTCGATTCTTACTGTCTGAGCGTTAACGAGTGTACCAGCAGTCATGACTTTTCTAGCAAACAGTGCCTTTGTAACTTCGTGGCCGATTTCGTCTGTCGGGAATTCCATGCAGATCAGCATTCCAGCGCCTCTGGATGTTGTCAGTACCTTCGGATACTTTTCATGCAGCTTCTGCAGTCCTTCCAGATACTTCTTGCCCTTTGCAGCTGACAGTGCAGGCAGGTCGTTCTCCAGCATGTATCTGATTGTTGAGATGAATGCTGCGCAAGCGAGCGGGTTACCACCGAATGTCGGGGATCCGAGGATCCATGGGTTCTCGAACATCTTGCCTTCGCAACCTGTGCCAACACCTGACTTCTCATAAGTCCAAGGTCTAGCGATGATACCTGTGATAGGTACGAGACCACCGGAGGAAGCCTTACCATAAGTCATGATATCCGGGCAAACTCCTTCATGATCGCATCTCCACATTGTGCCTGTACGTCCGAGGCCAACCTGGATTTCGTCGAAGATCAGAGCTACGCCGTGCTCGTCGCAGATCTCTCTCAGAGCCTTGAGGTATCCATCTGGTGGAATCATTACGCCAGCTTCGCCCTGGATCGGCTCTACGATCAGGCCTGCAACCTTTTCGCCAACAGCTTCGAGGTTCTCGATTGCAACCTTTGCAGCTTCAGCGTCACCAAACTTAACGTGCTGTACCTGCTGTACCATTGGGATGTAGTCTTCTCTGTAAGCGCCCTTGCCGCCCATTGAGATAGCGCCCATGGACTTGCCGTGGAATGCACCTACAGTGGAGATGTACCATCTGCCGCCTGTTGCCAGTCTAGCCAGCTTCAGAGCCATTTCTATAGCCTCAGCTCCGCCGTTTGTGAAGAAGCAGTACTGCAGATCGCCCGGTGTGATCAGTCCGAGCAGGTGAGCCAGATAACCTCTGAGCGGGTCAACCAGTTCCTGTGAGTGCAGGGAGTATCTGTCGAGCTGTGCCATTACTGTCTTCTTGATTTCAGGGTTGCCATGTCCGCAGGCGAAGATACCAAATCCGCCGAGGCAGTCGATGAACTCAGTTCCGTGAAGATCTCTGAATACATCGCCTTCGTCTTCCCATTCTATGAATGCAGCATCTGTTGATACAGACTTTCTGTATTCCAGCCATCCTGGGTTTACGTTCTCGTTGAAGTTAGCGATCGACTCCTTCATGATTGCAACCTTTTCGTCTTCAGTCAGCGAATCGGCTTCGATCAGACCAACAACTCTCTTAGCTTCTTTCAAAGCTTCTGCCATGTTTCTTTCAGTCATTCTATGACCTCCTTAAATTATGGAATGTTTGAATGCTGTCCTGTGATGACAGCCTCGGTATAACTTTCAGGCATAAGTATATAAACACTCTGCCACTGGTATTATTATATTCCTATTGAAAGGCAAATAAAACAACAAGTTTGTCTTTTGTCTGATAAATTAGTGAATTATATTGTCAAGTTAGGAGCAAATCTATATGTGTCATGTCAGTGGATGATGACGCCGCCGAGTTTTGACAAGGATAGTAATTAAGGATAGAATGAGAACAGTATTTAGAAAGAAACAGGAGATAAGATTATGTACCCGAAACTGATTGTAGAACTGGAGAAACTTAGAAACAACATCGACGCCTGCGCGAAGATCACAAAGGAAGACGGAAACTGTTCCCTCATGCTGGTTACCAAGGGCGTGTGCGCCGATGAGAAGGTGTGCAATATGATAATGGATCATCCGGCCGTGGACTACATGGCGGATTCCAGAGTCATGAATCTGGCCAAGTATCACGATAAGGCCAACGAAAAAGGCAAGCAGACCTTGCTTCTCAGACTGCCGATGCTCTGCGAAATCGAGGATGTGATCAGATATGCTGACGTGAGCTTCAATTCGGAGATGGCAACCCTCGAAGCACTCAACGTAGAAGCGGGACGCCAGGGCAAACGCCACAAAGTAGTCCTGATGATCGATCTGGGCGACCTGCGCGAGGGAATGTTCTTCAAAAATGAGGACGAGATTTTCAGCACCGTGGAAGCAGTCGAAGCGATGGATCATCTGGAGCTCCACGGTATTGGAGTCAATCTGACATGCTACGGCGCTATCATTCCGAAGAATGACAACCTGTCTGTGCTTGCTGATTTTGCAGAGAGAATCGAGAAGAAGATCGGCAGGAAGCTGGACATGGTATCCGGCGGAAACTCGAGCTCCATCTACCTGATCTGGAAAGGTGGACTGCCTGAGAAAATCAGCAATCTGAGATTGGGCGAAAGCTTCCTGCTCGGCAACGACACGGCCTACGGTGAGACCGTTCCGGGCGCTGTCCACGACACGCTCATCGTCGAAGCGCAGATCATCGAGCTCAAGGAGAAACCGTCTCTGCCGATCGGCGAAGTCGGCAAGGATGCTTTTGGAAATGTGCCGGTATATGAGGACCGCGGCATCATCAAGAGGGCCATTCTCGGCATTGGCAAGCAGGACACGGAAGTTGACGGCATGATTCCGGTGAAACAGGATGCCGACGGCAACTGGGTCGACGATCCATCCATCGAAATTCTGGGCGGTTCTTCTGACCACACTTTGATGGATATGACAAACGCTGACAGAGAATACAAAGTCGGTGACACGGTAACGTTCCGGCTTGAGTACGGCGCGATGCTCAAGGTTGCCACGAGTCCGTACGTCGAGAAGGAATACAGATAATTCAGACAAAGAGAAATGAGCTACAGAGTCAGAACAAAGATATTTGAAGGGCCATTTGATCTGCTGGTGTACTTGATCGAGCACGCCAGGATGAGCATCTACGACATCAAGATCTCAGAGATCACGGCCCAGTACATCAAGTACATCAATGAAATGAGGGAGGCGGACGTCAATCTGGCTTCCGAGTTTATGGTACTCGCAGCTCAGCTTCTGGAAATCAAGTCGAAGATGCTTTTGCCTCGCGCCGCGGTTGATGAGGAAGGGGAAACGGTTTACGAGGATCCCCGTACCGAGCTGGTGGCGAAACTAGCCGAATACAAGAAGTACAAGGCGGCTTCCGAGATGCTGGAAGAGCGACGGGAGTATGCGGCGGCCTCTCTGGAGAAACCGCAGGAGGATCTGACGGAGTACACCGGTGAGCCGGATGAATACCTAATTCTCGATGAAGCCAGGTTCCGGGCGGCGTTTGAAGAGTTTCTGGAGCGTAAGCGGAAGCTCGAAGAGATTCGCGCCCACCATATCCGAACGGAGAAGCAGCGGATCACGACGGAAGCCAGGATCGCGGGAATCAGGAATTTCTTCAACAATCTGCCGGAAGGCCAGCGTGCCAACTTCAACGAACTGGTGCAGGACAAAGGCAGCAAGTACGATATTTCCGTGACGTTTTCATCAGTGCTTGAGATGATGAAGGAACGGAAGCTCGACGCCGAGCAGAAGCGGCTCTTCGGAGACATTGAAGTCTACGCGACGGAGCACCTGATGGACGAGATGCCGGCGGAAGAGGAAACGGCGGACGGTACAGAGACAGCGGCGGAAGCTGCGAATATATAACGAGGTAGCAAACATGGCGAGTAAGACAATCAAGTCAGCAATTGAATCGATGATGTTCGTCTGGGGAGAGCCACTGGCAATCAAAGACATCGCGGACATCTTCAATGTAGATAAAAAAGAAATATACGACGCCTGCAAGGAACTCCAGGAGGAGTACGAGCAGGAGGGACGCGGCATCGTCATCCGCGAAGTGAACAAGAGCTTTCAGTTCGTGACCCGTAAGGAAAACCTGGGTTATATTGAACGGCTCTGCACGCCGGTTCGGCGCAGAAGACTGTCTCAGTCGGCGCTGGAGACGCTGGCTATCGTAGCCTATAAGCAGCCGGTCACCAAAGGCGAGATCGAGGCGGTCAGAGGAATCCGCTGCGACAGAGTGCTGGAAGGGCTCATGGCGAAGAATCTGGTGACCATTGTCGGTCGCGCGGAGAGCGTCGGCCGGCCGAACCTCTACGGGACAACCAACGAGTTCCTGAAACAGTTCGAGTTCGAATCCCTGAAGGATCTGCCGAAAATCGAGGACCTGGAGGGCGTCATCTTTGAAGCGGAAGAGCCGCCGGTATTTGCGGAGGGTGTGGTCGGACAGATGTCGCTGGATGAGCTGGCTGGCGAGAGAAGGGAAGCGGAAGAAGAGATTCCTGCTGAGGAGGCCCCTGCTGAGGAGTAAGCAGTTCTAACAAACCGTTTGTTGTGTTAAAAATAATAGTGGAGTATAATGCTGTTAAGATTTACTGCGGTAAATTGTCGAAATCATTATACTTCATTTTTGTTTTTGGAAGGAGGTTTTGTTATGTCGTTAGATAAACAGCGAGAAATCATAGAGAATGAAATAGCGACATTCAATGCCAGAAAATCTTTGGCAGCGGCAGCAATCATCATTATCGCCGCATTCATCCTGAAGATCTTCCTGCCTGATGATCCGGCTCAGTTCGGCGTTCTCTGTACGATTCCCGCACTTCTGATGATCGTCTACATCTTCGTTACGAAGAGAATCATCGAAGCGCTGACAATCGGCGCAGTCGTTGGATTTATCATGGTAGGTGAGAGTGGCTCAAACACGCTGCAGGCATTCAGTGATTCCCTGCTTGCGACCATGATGTCAGAAGACATCGCCTGGCTGATTATCGTGTGCGGACTGATGGGCGGCATCATCTCCCTGATTGAAAGATCAGGCGGAGCCTATGCATTTGGCCAGTGGGCTTCAGCAAGAGCGAAAACAGAGAAATCAGCCCTGATCTGGACATGGCTTTTGGGAATTGTCATTTTCATCGATGACTATCTCAACTCCATGACAGTCGGTTCCTGCATGGCAGGTCTTACGGATAAACACAAAACGCCGAGAGAAATGCTGGCTTATGTGTGCGACTCAACGGCAGCACCGCTGTGCGTTCTGATTCCAATCACGACCTGGTCTGTGTTCTGCGGAAGAATTCTGGTCAAGAACGGCTGGCAGGTCGGTGACGCCAGTGAAATCGAGATGTTCGTCAAGACCATTCCGTACAACTTCTACGCATGGATCGCAGCGCTGATCGTACCGCTTGTCGTCATCGGCGTTGTACCGAAAATCTTCGGCATGAAGAAAGCCTATCAGAGGGTCGCTGACGGTGGTCCGCTGGCACCGGAAGGTTCCGAGAAGATTTCGATTCTGGCAAGTGACCACGGGGAAGTGGCAAACATCCCGGAGAAGCCGCGCATGTTCAACTTCTTTGTTCCTATCATTGTGCTGGTAGGCGCAACGATTTTCTTCGATACTGACATGGAGATGGGCGTTCTCACGACTCTGGTCGTTATGTTCATTATGTACATGGTACAGAATCTTATGTCTGCAGCAGAATTCTGGGATATTATCATCAAGGGTATCCAGAACATGATTCTGCCGCTGATGCTGATGGTTATGGCCTTTGTATTCGCGGACATGAACGAGCAGATCGGATTCACCAAGTGGTGTATCGAGTCTGCAACGAACGTCATGACGCCTGCAACCGCGCCGATGATCATCTTCCTGATTCTGGCGTGTACGGAATTTATCACTGGCACCAACTGGGGAATGTACATCATCGCGCTGCCGATTATCATTCCGATGGCAATGAACATTGGCGTAGATATGCCGCTGGCAGTTGGAGCCTGTATCTCTGCCGGCGTATTCGGATCCCACATCTGCTTCTACTCAGACGCAACGGTTCTTACGTCTGCCGCCTGCGGATGCGACAACTTCCGTCACGCATTCACCCAGATGCCATACGGTATCATCTCAGCCATTATATCCTTCATCTTCTATGCAGTATTCGGTTTCATAATGGCATAAGCGCATGCAAAAACAACAAACCGGGCGCCGCTTTCGCGGCGCCCTTTGTGTTGCCTTTCTTTATCTGTTCCAGTTGCGGAGCATCTCGATTTCCCGTTGATATCCCTCGAATTCATTCGGGGTCTCCAGAATGCACGGCAGCCCTTTCAGTCTCGGGTGATTGATGAAGCGGCCGATGACGTCCAGCCCCAGTTCGCCTTCGCCGATGCAGGCGTGGCGGTCCTTGTGGGACCCCGGCGGATTCTTGCTGTCATTGATGTGGAGGGCCTTCAGATAGGGGAGACCGACCGTGCGGTCGAACGCATCGAGCACGCCGTCTAAATCATTGATGATATCGTAACCGGCGTCGCTGATGTGACAGGAGTCCATGCAGATGCCGATTTTATCTTTCTCTTTCACGCCGCTGATGATAGCAGCCAGTTCCTCGAAGGCACCTCCTACCTCGGAACCTTTCCCCGACATGGTCTCGAGCAAAACGATAGTAGACTGTGCGGGCGTAATAATGTCGTTCAGCAAGTCGGTAATCATCTCGATGCCAGCTTCTGTTCCCTGACCCACATGGCTGCCCGGGTGGAAGTTGTAATAGTTTCCAGGGAGATATTCCATGCGCTGCATGTCGTCTTCCATACAGATTTTCGCAAACTCCCGTACGTTCTGTTTGTCGCTGCACGGATTCAGCGTGTACGGCGCATGCGCAACCAGTTTCCCGAATCCATTCTCGCGAAGCAGCGCACGAAGAGCTTCCGCGTCATCCGGGTCGATTGCTTTTGCCTTGCCGCCCCGGGGGTTGCGCGTAAAGAATGCGAAGGTATTCGCGCCGGCCTCGATCGCCTCGCGCCCCATCGCTTCAAAACCATTTACAGATGAAAGATGATAACCTAAATATAACATGGCAATAGTATAACACAGACCCGGACGACGGTGGACAGCCCAGATGGGACAGTCGGCGGGTCTTTTTTTGCTGTTTTTGCAAAAAAGACCCCTTTTTAAAATATACGTGCCGGTTATTTTGGCGAAACGGGAAATATAATGGGTACAGAAGAAACGGCTTAATATCAATAGAATTGCGGGAAACTTACTGCATAATTGATAAAAAAGTGACGGTATATATGACGATAATACGTCTAAAATAAAGTCACAAAGCAAAGAAAAAAACATGACGGGGCATAGAAACGATAGTTGAAAGCTGTAGTAATAGCAGCAAGCGTAGCGATGACGCCGATGAGCAGCGTCTCCTTCGCAGCGGAAGAGGATGCGGTAAACGCAAGCACAGTCACACAGGAAGAGCAGGTCAGCGAGCCGGCAAAAGAACAGTCGGCAGAAAAGTCGGTAGAAAAATCGGCGCCATCATCGCCTTTATCCTCACTGAGAACATGAACCTTCCGATGGCAATGGTAGACAAGTGGACGGTTCTCATGATCGCAATCCTGGCAATCCAGGCAGGCGTCGGATTATTCGCAAAGCTTCGCGACAATGAAGAGAATGAACAGGAGGAAGAGTTCAGAGCATAAACAATCAACCAAAAGCACTCCCAAACAGGATGAATAATGAGAAACAAAACAGATGGGGATCAGCAAGATGCTGATCCCCGTTTGTTATTTGTGTGTTTACAGCGTTTGTTTACAGTTCCCCGTTCCTTGCTTTTGCCACAGCAATAGCCAGTTGGTCGGCGCAGGAGGTCGATTTGAAGCCGCAGGTGTTGCCGGCAAACGCATTGTGGATCTCGTCAGCGGTCCAGCCGTCCACAATTTTGGAGATGGCCTTCAGGTTGCCGTTGCAGCCGCCTGTGAAGACAATGTTTTTCACTGCGTCGCCGTCCATATCAAACTCAATTTTAACCGGGCAGATACCTTTTGGATAGTATTCGTATTTCATTTCGCTAAAACCCTCATTGCGGCCGGAAATGGCCTCTTCTTAAATGTTGTTATGATTCCGCATTCGGCGGTTTTTTTCATATATAATAATGAATGCAAGCTATTATAACATATCCAACTAGATATAACACAAAGAACAGACGAAAGGAAAAGCAGCCATGAAAGGAAATAAAAACAGAAACCTGAAATACATCTTCGCGGCGGCGTTCATTATGATTCTGGCGATGGGAACAATCGCGCTGACTGGATGCGGAGAAAGCGGAGGCGGTTCCGAACAGGCCGCAGAACCTGAACCAATCATTAACCCGATCACGGGAATCGAAGTTGCGTCAGAAGATGCACTCCCGGCAAGACCGATTCAGGTATCCATTCCAAACGACACCTACGGAGCAATTCCTCAGTCAAACATTACACAGGCAGATATCATCTACGAGTTTCCTGTAGAGGGCGAGCTCACGAGACTGCAGGCAATCTATTATGGGGATATTCCTGATAAGTTCGGCCCGAACAGGAGCATCAGATATTACTTCGCAGACCTCGCCACAGAGTACAAGGCGGCCTCCGTCGGATACGGCTGGGGCAAGCACGCGAGAGACCAGATGAAGAGCAACAACGTGCATTACCTCAACGGCATGGACCATCCGGAGCTCTGGTACCGCGTCAGTGACAAGTCGGCACCGAATAACGCTTACATCGACTGGTCGAGTGTTGAGCAGTTCGGTAATGAGCATGACTGGTTCACAGAGAAGCAGGAGATAGAACCTTGGACCTTCCGCGGTGACGATTATGCTGCGGAGCAGGAACAGGCACTGGCAGATGCGCAGGCTGTCATCGATGAGAAGGGCGGCAGCACAGAGGAGGAAGATGTCGCAGCAGTAAAGGATGCACAGGCGGTGCTGGATGCAGTAGCTGAGCCGGCGACAGATCTCCACGTTAAAGCCCTTGGCTGCAACAGTACATGTACCTGGGACCCTGAGAAGGGCAAGTATCTGAGATACTGGTACGGCGAGCCATACGTTGATAAAGAAACCGGCGAACAGCTTGAGTTCGACAACATTCTCGTTCAGAAAGTTCACAGCAACATCATGACTGACGATGCGACAGGAGCCACAGATCCTAAGGGCAGACTGACCATCGATCTGTATGAAGGCGGAGATGCACTCCTCTTCACACAGGGTGAAGTCATCGAGGGCACATGGTCAAGAGATGGCGTAGACAGCAGAACTGTCTTCAAGGACAAGGCTGGCAGAGACTTCGCGTTTACGCCAGGCAAGACCTGGGTCTACATCCTCGATCAGGACAAGGACTTCTCCTACGAGAACAATGCTTCTGACGATACAGAGGATACAGAAGATACAGAGGAATAACACTGATAAAAAAGACTGCTCAAAAGAGCAGTCTTTTTTTATTGCTTTTACATTTTGGGTCAGTCTTGATCGACCAGGTCCTGCAGCACCTTGTTGGCAACGGCACCGCCCACTTCGGACCCATATCCGCTGTTCTCTACCACAACGACGAAGGCGTACGGATTGTCCTCGTCGTTTAAGAATCCGACGAACCATGCGTTCGGTCTCTTCTGTCCTTCGACTTCCGCCGTGCCGGATTTCGCGCAGACGTTCAGCCCCGGGAAGGCGCTGTCGCCGCCATAGTGTTCCACGACGTTGTTGCGCATCATGCTTGTCAGGGATTCAGCAGTCTCCTCCTCGATCATATCCTCTGTCTGGAGCGCGGCGGTCGCCTGATCAATCTTTTCGGAAACGATGTTCGTCGGCTTGACGATGGACGGCATGACCGCTGTTCCGCTGTTGGCGATGGCGCCCATGTAGACCATCATGGCGCAAGGGTTGACCATGTCGTGCCACTGGCCGATGCCGGTCCAGGCAAGATTGACGCCTCCGTCAGGATAATCGAAGGTGCCGGCTTTCGTCTCGATACCGTCAATGTCGTAGCTCTGGTCAAGACCAGCCTTGTGGACATACTTTTTGATGGTTTTGCCTCCGACCTTTTCGGAGAGTTTCGCGAAGTAACAGTTGCAGGACACCTCAAGAGCCTTCTTGAGGTCGACTGTTCCGTGGACGGAAAGGTCTGTAACCTCATCACCATGGCCATAATCGATGCTGCCTTCGCAATCGACTTCGTAGCTGTACGCATCGTCCTGGGTCTCAATGGAAGCCGCGGCAGTGAGCAGCTTAAAGGTCGATCCCGGCGCGAATGCCGCTGAAATGAAGCGGTTGATGTAGGCGCCTTCAGGAATGGTCGAAGGCGGATCCTGCGGATCGTAAGTCGGGGAGCTGACCATGCAGACGAGTTCTCCCGTCTTGTAGTTGTAAACGCCGACGGTGCCTTTGCGTCCGGCAAGGGCACGGTAGGCCGTGGCGCAGACGTCCCCGTCAAGGGTGAGGTAGACATCCTCGCCGTCGTTGTTCAGGGAGTATATACCATTGATGAAATCAAAACCGATGAGCCTGTCGAGGAAGACCCGGTTGGCTCCGGTCGCGATGTTGTTGTCTTTATCGCCGGTGATGTGCATGCATCCCGCACGGACATCGGCGTCATCGTTAAAGATGATTCCGTCTGCCGTGTTGCGCATGAGGAGGTTTCCGTATCTGTCATAGACGGCGCCTTTGGCTAGATCGCCATCGGCGTAGACGTCGCGGTTGCCTTCGTAGACAGCCCACTCGCCGCCGTCATGCCAGTCTTCGTAAACGAAGTAGCAGAGGCCTGCCAGCAGCACGAGACCAAGCAGGAGGCACAGGAAAGCTCTCTTTTCGATTTTCTTCATCGCTTGCCTCCTTTCCTGCTGTCATTGAACAAGCCGTTTTCACCGAATATGTCATCGAGCGTCAGAGGACCGTCTTCATCTGCATTGGCTTTGCCTGCCGTTGTCGGCGGATCGAATTTGCCGAAGAAGTCATCGTCGCTCACTTCTTTGTAGTTGACTGCTTTTGGATGCACAGGTTCTTCCTTGCGCACGCCAGGGGTCGCGGAAGGGCGTTTGAATGTCGGACGTTCCGGTTCGGCCGGACGCTGGGACGCCGGCTGGGCGTAGCGCTGCGGTTTTGGTACAGCGTCACGATGCGGTTCAGCTGCAGCTGCCCGTCTCCGCTCTTCTTCCTCCGTGCGTCTCCGCTCTTCTTCCTCTGCTAAGCGAGCCTGCTCTTTTGCCATGCGGGCCTGTTTTTTCTCTGCTTTTTTCTCCGCTTTGAGGGCTTTGCGCGTTGGCTTGTATTCTTCGCCCAGGAGGGCGTAGAGGTCTTCCGGATCGTAAATATCCACAGCGGAAACTGATTCCACGGACGACAGACCCTGTTCCGGATGCTTCTCGTGGACACGCACCGCCAGACTTGCGTTCTGACGTGTATCCGCTGATTTCAGGAACGCCAGCATACCCCAGGAAACGATCATACTCGTTCCGCCGGAGGATACGAATGGGAACGTAACGCCGGTGAGCGGCAGCAGATCCACCGAGCCAAAGACATTCAGAATCGTCTGGAACATGAACATGGTGGTCGCTGCGCAGGCGGCGATGCAGTAGTAAGTTGATCTGCCTGCGATGATGGACCGGTAAGCGAACACGCCCAGCGTGATGATGCACAGCACAGCCAGGATCGCGATGACCAGGCCCCACTCCTCTGCGAGCATGCCGAAGACCAGGTCGGTGCTGGCCGCGGCCACGTCGCTCAGGTTTCCTTCCCCTGCGCCCAGACCCGGAATTCCGCCGCTGGCGATCGAGGTCATTGTTTGCACCTGCTGGAACCCTTTGTCCGTAGGGTCCTCCCATACGTGATGCCATACGGCGAACCGGTCTGCGATGTACGGTTTGAACCGAAGCACCATCAGTCCCATGAGTCCCGCGGCTCCGATTACGAGGAACATCTTGGTGAAATCACCGCTTCGCAGGAATGAAATGACGAGATATGTCACAAAGAATATGATTGCTGTACCGAAGTCTCCCATGATTGCCAGACTCCCCAGGCAGAACACGCTGAAGCCCAGGAAGACCAGGAGATTCTTTCGCTGCTGCAGCTCGTTCAGGGAGGCTGCGCCGACGAAGATGAATACGATTTTGACCAGTTCCGAAGGCTGCACGGAGAGTCCGCCGATTTGGATCCAGTTCTGGGAGCCGAAGGCCACCGTTCCGAATAACAGGTTCGCGATGAGCAGCACAACAGCGATTCCAAGGAAGATCGGAACCAGCTTTTTGACTTTGTTCAGATCGCGCAGAAGCCAGCACATGGCGAAGAAGAGGATCACGCCGAGCAGAACACAGAAGGCCTGCTTAAGGACGGCGTACGGGTAGGCCGACGCTGTCAGTGAGAGACTCAGCGTCGACAAAAAGAACGCAATGAGTTCCACTTCAAAACCTGTCCGCTTGAACATGCGGAGGATGATGACATAAGCCCACATGACGAGACAGAGCAGCGCAAACGCAACGGTAAGCTTTGCCGGATACTCGTCACCCAGAGAAATGTGGAACTGGATCACGGTCAGCAGCTGGAATACGGTGATCGCCAGCATGGAAAGCCAAGGCGATGTACGCTTGGTGTAACGTTTCCGCTTTTCGATGTTCTCCAGACGCTCACGGGCGCTGAGGGGATAGAGCTGGAAATCTCCGCCGCCCACGGTCAGCGTGTCGCCGGCGCGGAGAATAGCAGGCTCTGTGACCTTCCTGCCGTTGATGTAAGATCCGTTCTTAGAATTGAGGTCCCGGTATTCCCAGACCCCTTCAGAGTCGCGCACCAGGGTGCCGTGGCTCCGGGAGACGCCGCCCAGATTCAGGATGATGTCGCATCCGCGGGCGCGGCCCATGAGGTTCTCCCAGTGGGTCAGAGGAACGGAACTGGCGTCAGGGCATTTGAGATAAGCCCAGACCTCAGAAGGATTGCGCATTCTGAGCAAGGCAAAAAACTGGTGAAGCAGTATGAGAATCGCCAGTCCCATGCACACCCACCGCACTCCTGTCGTGAAGTACAGGGCAACATATTCCATTATCCCTTCGAAGCCGTTATCCATTGTTGATTATTCTATCGGAAGTATGTGTGTTCTGTATGAAAAATGTGTGTTATTTCTATACGAAGCTTTGCAGGGCGATCGCCACGATCGGGATCGTGATCAGGGAGAGGATCGTCGTCAGCATGACGCCCTTGGTGGCGAATGCAACGTCTGCGTGATACCGCTCGCTGAGGATGACAGAGAGCATGGCGCACGGCATGGCCGCTTCCATGATGATGACCGTCCCGAACAACGTGCCGCCGCCGATGATCAGCTTGACCAGAATCAAGGCTACGGCAGGTGCAACCAGAAGCTTCAGCAGGCAGACCAGGTAGGACGGCTTGCTGGTGAACATATCCTTGAAGCTGATACGCGCCAGGTGGGCGCCGACGATCATCATGGCCAGCGGGCTCGTTGCGTTGCCGATCATTTCGATTGGACCGCCGAGAATCGGCGGGAGGGTGATGCGGCAGACGTAGAACAGAAGCCCGATGAGCACGCCTATGAAGCATGGATTGATCAGGCCGCTGATGGTCTCCTTGAACCCCATTTTCTCCTCGCCTTTGGCTGCCTGCCGGATCAGCGTGACGCCGATAGTGAACATGAGCACGTCGAAGGACGAGTCGCAGATGGCGCCGTAGAAGACGCCTTCCTTCCCGAACAGCCCGTTCAGGACCGGCAGACCCAGAAACCCTGTATTTCCAAAGACCATCATGAAAGCCATGATGCCGCTCTGGGAGACCGGCAGCTTGATGATGGATGTGAGAATCCTGGAGATGATCATGGCGATGATGACAACGCCGATGAAGATCAGCACGACGTAACCGCAGTTCTCCAGCTTCTCCATGGAGAATTCCATCTGCATGGCGGCGATGACAAGACAAGGGTAGGTCACGTACGTGATGATGTTCGAGACTCCCTGCGTGTGGTTCGTGTTGATGATGCCGAGCTTCATGATGATGTAGCCCGGAAGAATCATGATAAATACTTTCGCCAGCGCCAGAATGACGTCCAGCGCACCCATGCTTACCATAAAGAATGAATCCCCTTTCAGCAGGCCCGACGCCCGCAAAAACTCACTATGATTATAACTGTTTTTCCGTGGTTTAACAAGGACACGGGACAGGGTTTGTGTTAGAATCAAAGTATGGAAACAGGCAAAAGCAACACGAAGGATTTCAACAAACCGACACTCAGTATTTTCCTTGAGTACTTCAAACCCCACATGGGGCTTTTTGTGCTGGATCTGACCTGTGCGCTGATTGCGTCGGCCGTCGATCTGGTGTTCCCGCTGGTGGCGCGGCACGCCATGTATCACATGCTGCCGGACAAAGCCTTCGCGGCCTTTTTCCATGTGATGATCATTGTGGGCATCGCCTTCCTGCTGAAGGCGATCATGCACTACATCATCACCTACTGGGGCCACATGTTCGGCGTGCGCGTCGAAGCGGATCTGCGTGACGATCTCTTCGCCCACATGCAAAGTCTGGACTTCAACTTTTTCAACAAGAACCGGACCGGACAGCTGCTTTCCAGAATGACAGGCGACCTGTTCGAGGTGACCGAGATGGCCCATCACGGCCCGGAGGATCTGTTCATCGCCAGCATCACCATTGTGGGCGCGGTGATCATCATGTTCACCATTCAGTGGAAACTGGCCCTCGTGATTCTGATCCTGCTGCCGATTGCGCTGACCGTCGTCATGCTGAACCGCCGCAGGATGATTCGGACTTCCAGAAAAGTCAAAGAGAAACTGGCCGAAATCAACGGGGAAGTCGAATCGGGCCTTTCGGGCGTCCGCACGAGTAAGGCTTTCGCCAACGAGGCCGAAGATTACGCTAAGTTTGCGGCAGCCAATGATGAGTTCCGGACTGCCAAGTGCGAGAACTACAAAGCGTTCGGGCTGTTCGCTTCTTCTCTCGAGTTCTTTATGAGCATCATGCCGGTCGTCATCATGGCGGTGGGCGGCTGGATCATCATGCGCAATGAGATGAACTACGCGGACCTGATCACCTTCTATTTATATATTGCGACATTCATCACGCCGATCAGAAAACTGGCCGGCTTCATGGAAACCTTCATGAACGGCTGGGCGGGCCTGACCAGATTCGTGGAGATCATGCGGCTCGAACCGGAGGTGGATGTGGCACCGGGAACCGGCAAACCGCTGACCGCTTACGATATCGACATCGACAACATCTCATTCGCATATCAGGAGAAGAACACGGACGTCATCAACGGTGTCAGCCTTCGCGTGAAGGAAGGGGAGACTGTCGCCATCGTCGGTCCGTCGGGCGGCGGCAAGACCACGCTCTGCCAGCTGATTCCGCGGTTTTACGATGTGGATGAGGGCGCCATCCGGATTGGCGGTACGGATATTCGTGAGATCGAGAAACGCACCTTGCGGAAGAACATCGGCATCGTGCAGCAGGATGTGTTCCTGTTTGCTGACACGATTGCTGAAAACATAAGATACGGCAGACCGGACGCGACGGACGAAGAGGTCATCGCCGCCGCGAAAAAAGCTGAAATCTATGAGGATGTCATGGCGATGCCGGATGGTTTTGCATCCTACACGGGAGAGCGGGGCGTGCTGCTTTCGGGCGGCCAGAAACAGAGGGTGTCAATTGCCCGTATTTTCCTGAAGAACCCGCCGATTTTGATTCTGGACGAGGCCACGTCAGCGCTCGACACGGTTACGGAAGCGCGCATCCAGGGAGCCTTCGACAAACTGGCGGAGGGCAGGACGACGATCATTATCGCCCACCGCCTGTCCACCATCAGGAATGCCGACCGAATCGTCCTCATCGACGATGGGGAGATCAAAGAAGAAGGCACACATGAAGATTTGATGAAGATTGGCGGACAGTACGCATCGTTATACAAAGTGTGATATTATACGGGACATGGAGAAGAAAAAACAGAAAGACATCCTGATGCTGGCAATCAAAGCCGGCACGATCATGATGAAGAGCGGCGCCGAGATATACCGTGTCGAAGATACGATCGAACGTCTCTGCAAAAGCTGCGGCATCGACCACGTCAATGTCTTCGCGACACCGACGGGCATTTTTGTGTCCACGGATAATGAAGAATCAAGCAATACGGTAACACATATCAAGAGAGTCAAAAGCAACGAGACCGATCTGACGAAAATATCGAAAGTCAATCAGTTCTCCCGGACGTTTACCACAACAGATATGACAGTGGAAGAGGGGTTCGAGATCCTGAGCGATATCGAAAACAGCAAGCCGTACCCGTTCTGGGTAAGGGCGCTGTCAGCCGCCTTCGTCACGGGCTGTTTCAGTGTGATTTTCGGCGGCGCGGCGTTGGACTTCTTTATCACGGTGCCGATCGGATTTCTGTGTTACATCATTTCCCGGTTCCTCGAGAAATATGAAATCAATTTTTTCATCCGAGGATTTGTGTGCTGCGCCTTCGCGGCCTTTTGCGCGCTGTTGGCGGCGGCATCCATCCATGGAGTGAGTTACGGCCCGGTGATTTCCGGCTGCATCATGCTCTTTGTGCCGGGAATCCCGATTACGAATTCCATCCGCGACTTTCTGTCAGGCAACATGCTTTCGGGTGTGGCACGCCTGACGGAAGCGTGCATTATAGGCGTGTCGCTGGCGGCAGGCGCCGGCGTCATCATCAAACTCTGGGCTATGCTGGGAGGGATTGCGTTATGATGCACTTGTTCTCACAGTTTATGCTGGCGTTTGTCGCTACGTTGGGCTTCGCGATCATCTTCAGAGTGCCGGTCCGCCACATTCCGGCCTGCGTTATCGTTGGCGGTCTGGGGTGGGTCACCTATCTTTTATCAGATTACTATTTCAGTTCGCCGGTTATGGGCTGCTTCTTCGGCGCGTGTATGGTAGGGCTCTGCAGCATCGTTGCCGCACGTGTTTTCAAAGAAGCCATGACCATTTTTACCATTCCGGGCATCCTCTGCCTGGTACCCGGCGCCAAGATTTTCTATACCATGGAAGCGCTTTTGCGCAGCGACGTGCAGGATATGGCGCAGATCGGAATCCAGACCCTGATGATGGCAGGCGCCATCGCCATGGGGCTGCTTGTCATGGGCGCGGTCATCAAAGTGTTCTTTGCCATCATTTCAAAGACGGTTTCGATCAAAGACAAACTATAATCAGGAGGACAGAATGAAAGCAATCATAACAGTTGTAGGCAAAGATCAGGTCGGGATCATGTACCGGGTCTCCGGGATTCTGAATGAAAAGCATGTCAATATCGAAGATGTGACGCAGACGATCCTGCAGGATTACTTCACGATGATCATGGTGGTGAAGATCGATGAAACTGCGGCGGGTTTCCATGAGGTGGATGAAGCGCTCCATGAAATGGCAGCGGAACAGGGTCTTTCGATCCATGTCCAGAAGGAAGAGATCTTTGACACGATGCATAAGATCTGAGGAGGCGCAGCATGACGATTTACAAAGACGTTCTGGAAACGATCCGCATGATCGAAAAAGAGAATCTGGATATCCGGACGACGACGATGGGCATCTCGCTGCTCGACTGTTTTGGTCGGGATCACAAAGCTGCCGCCGTCCGCGTCTATGATAAAATCACGCGCCTTGCAGAGAAACTGGTCGCAACGGCAGACGAGGTCGGCGATGATTACGGGATCAAAGTCGTGAACAAACGTATCTCCGTCACCCCGATCGCGCTGGCTGCGGCGGAGAGGACAGAGGACTGGCTCCTCTATGCAAAAGTATTAGACAGCGCTGCGAAAGCCGTCGGCGTCGATATTATCGGCGGCTTCTCGGCCCTCGTGCAGAAGGGCTGCACCAGAAGCGATGAAAGTTTCATCGAGGCAGTGCCTTACGCGCTGGCGGAGACAGACGCTATGTGCTCGAGCATCAATCTGGGATCCACCAGGGCGGGCATCAATTTGGACGCAGTCATGAAAATGGGCCCGATGATCAAGAAGACGGCCTATCTGACAAGAGATAACAATAGTTTCGGATGCGCCAAGTTCGTTGCTTTTACAAATGCAGTAGAAGACAATCCGTTCATGGCAGGCGCTTTTCACGGCGTCGGGGAAGCGGAGAATGTCATCAACGTGGGGGTATCCGGACCGGGCGTGGTCAAGGAAGCCCTCGTCGGAATGGAAAGCGCGACCGCGGATGAGATCGCGGAAAAGATCAAGCAGACAGCATTCAAGATCACTCGTGCCGGGCAGCTGATCGGCAGAGAAGTTTCAAGCCGCCTTGGGATTCCGTTCGGGATTCTGGATCTGTCCCTGGCGCCAACGCCGGCGGTAGGTGACAGTGTTGCGGAGATTCTCGAAGTGATGGGACTGGAGCGCTGCGGAACGCACGGCAGCACGGCGGCTCTGGCGATGCTCACAGACGCAGTCAAGAAGGGCGGCATCATGGCGTCCGGTCATGTAGGCGGATTATCGGGCGCGTTCATTCCGGTCAGTGAAGACAGTCAGATGATTGCTTCTGCAGAGGAGGGTTGCCTGACCTTCGACAAACTCGAAGCGATGACCAGCGTCTGTTCCGTCGGTCTGGATATGATCGCCATCCCGGGCGATACGCCGGATGATACGATCTCCGCCATGATTGCGGATGAAGCGGCCATCGGCGTCATCAATAATAAGACAACGGCGGTCAGAGTCATCCCGGTCTACGGCATGAAAGTGGGCGACAAAGCTGACTGGGGCGGACTCTTCGGCGCGTCGCCGGTCATGGATGTCAATCGCTTCTCAAGCAGCCGTTTCATCCAGAGAGGCGGCAGAATACCGGCGCCGGTTCATTCGTTTAAGAACTGACGGACGGCTTGACGTCCGCAGTCGAATATATTAAAACAGAGGAAGAAAAATCGATTCAAGAAGATGAGATGATAACAGGAGGATACTATGTCATATCTAGAACACTTTGAACAAATCGTTAAGGATCAGTTGGAGAGAGTTGAGAGAATGAAGAACGCGCCGGCTGCTCCGGATTTTGCATCGAAGGAGAAGGTGGTCATCGGTGCCATCGACGGAGACGGCATCGGTCCGATCATCATGGATTCCTGCAGAGAAATCCTGAACAAGCTGCTGGCCGACGAAATCGCTGCGGGGAAGATCGAAATCCGCACCATCAAGGGCCTCACAATTGAGAACAGAGTCGCGAAACTGCAGGCGGTTCCTGACGATGTGCTCGCGGAGATCAAGGAATGCGATTTGCTCCTGAAGGGGCCGACCATGACTCCGGGCAAAGGCGACAACCTTCCGAACATCGAGAGCGCCAATGTCAAACTGAGAAAAGAGCTCGACCTCTTCGCCAACGTCAGACCAGTTGTGATTCCGGAGAAGGGCATCGACTGGATGTTCTTCAGAGAGAATACGGAAGGCGAGTATGCGCTGGGCAACAGAGGCATTGACATCAATGACGACATTTCCATCGACTTCAAGGTGACGACTACTGCGGGTACGCAGAGACTGGCGCGAGCGGCGTTCGAGCATGCCAAGAACAACGGCAACAAGAATGTGACCATCGTTACGAAGGCCAACATCATGAAGAAGACCGACGGAAAGTTCCTGGAGCTTTGTTACGAGATGGCCAAGGAATATCCTGAAATCAAGACCAACGACAGATACGTGGACATCATGAGCGCGAACCTGATCAACGAACTGGTCAACAAGGACTTCAACGTCTTCATCCTGCCGAACCTTTACGGTGACATCATCACCGACGAAGCGGCACAGATGCAGGGCGGTGTCGGTACGGCGGGCAGCGCCAACATCGGCTCCAGATACGCCATGTTCGAAGCCATTCACGGTTCTGCCGAGAGAATGATCAAAGAAGGACGCGGACAGTTCGCGAATCCGGCCAGCATCTGCAGAGCAGCTGTCATGATGCTTCGC
>JAILDT010000076.1 GCA_024689085.1 Clostridia bacterium
TTTAAGTTATTTCAATTTCTAGTCGGTGGTTATTATCTGATTCTAAGGAGGAAAAAGAAATGAAGAAGAAGCTGATTCTAGTCGCTCTGACAGTTGTGCTGACTCTTGGCGTTGCCCTCGTGATCACAGGATGCGGAAGCAGCGACGAAGGAAGCTCTGACGGAACCACTCTGACACTGTGGACTCATAATGACGAGGATACATGGAACGAGTCCTATCAGAGTATAGCGGATGCTTACATGGAGGAACATCCTGATGTGACTATCAACATTGAGGCGTTCCCGTATGACGAGTTTGAGTCAAAGACACAGACTGCGCTCATGTCAGATGAGGGCGGAGCAGACATTTACGAACTGTGGGGAGGCTGGGGCCTCGATTTCGCGCCTGCAGGAGTTCTGGCTGCGCTTCCTGAAGACATGCAGACAGAGGTAAAAGATGAATGCTACCCTAACACTTACGGCGCGCTGGAAGCGGATGGTGTTCTCTACGGGATCCCGCAGGAATTCAACATTGAGTGCGGCGGGCTGATCGTCAATAACAATGTCATGAAGGACGCAGGTGTAGAAGTTCCGACTACATGGGATGAACTGAAAGCAGCTGCTGAGAAGGGCACTGTTAAAGACGGAGACAAGATCAAGGTCAAGGGCTTTGACTTCGTTAACTGGGACGGCGTGATGTACCTGTGGACTTCCATGATTCTTTCACAGGGTGAAAATTACCTGAATGATGATGGTACGGTCAACGTTACTTCAGACGCTGCCAAGAAGGCATGGGAAGAGCTGGCGGCAATGGCGTCCGGAGATAACGCTGTTACGAACCTGTCAGGTCTTGATGACGGAAGCGATATCGAAGGATATCAGGAACTGTACACCAACGAAGTTATGATGGTTCCGCGCGGACCTTGGTGTCTGAAGGAGGGCGAGAACGACTTCGGACTCGAATACGGTAAAGATTATGAATATGTCGCTATGCCATTCTACGGCCCGGAAAAGAAATTTGCGGCCGAGACAGGCTGGTCTATGGCTGTCGCTGCAGGATTGGATGAGGCGCAGGAAGCAGCAGCATTTGACTTCCTCAACTACTTCTTCTCTGATGATGTCATCATGCAGCACAATTTGGCATGCGGACAGATTCCTGCCAAGGAAGCCGTTGCGCAGGACCCTGAATACGTTAAGAACTTCCCATATGCTGAACCGCTCGTTGGAATCCTCGGCGATGCGCAGTTCATCGGAAACTTCAACACAGACATTTTCAAAGAATGTGTAAACGAAACATTCAGTGCTTACTGCAAAGGCCAGGCGGGCACTACCGACGAAGCTCTTGCTGATCTCGAAAAGACACTGAACAAGAAACTCTTTAAATAGTTTATAATGATGGCGCGGGGGCTGACAGTTCCCGCGCCGTTGTGAATTCAAAACGCACATAATACATACGGAAGGTGATCAAATTGAAAACCAGCCGCACTTTTTTACTGCTGATATTAATACCGATATTTATTGAAGCACTTGTGTTCCTGATCATTCCGATCCTGGGAACACTCGGCATATCCTTTTTGGATTACAACCCGTTGAATCATTCATCGAGGTTTGTTGGACTTGATAATTACAGAGAACTGCTGGACGACCCGGACGCTGTGAAGGCGTTCAAGAATACTATTGTATTCACGGTCGTCGCAGTTGCGCTTAACATAGTGATTTCTCTCGCTGTCGCAACACTGATCAGCCAGATGAAGAGCAATAAGACCCGAAGCTTTTTCCGGATGATCGTGTTCCTGCCGTGCATGGCGCCGATGGTCGCTTCGGCAGTTGTATGGGGGAGAAGTATTTTCAACACGAAGATCGGACTCGTCAACCAGATCATTGAAGCCTTCGGCGGAGACGGTGTCGCCTGGACAGGGGACGCCAAGTACGTCATGTTCTCCGTCATCGTCTTCACCCTCTGGGCAGATCTGGGCTACAACATCATCTTATATTCGGCCGGCATCGACGGCATACCGGGCGAGGTCTACGAGGCCGCAGAGCTCGACCATGCCGGCGGGTGGAAGAAGTTTTACCACATCACGCTCCCGCTTCTGGGGCGGACGACGACCTTCGTCATTCTCATGACACTCATATCCTACTTCCAGATGTTCGCACAGTTCAGCGTCCTCCTCTACAAGGATGGACCGCAGAATTCCGGACTGGTACTCACAAGTTATATCTATGAGAATGCGTTTATCTACAAAGAGATGGGATACGCGGCGGCGCTCTCAGTCGTTCTGTTCCTGCTCATCCTCATCGTCAGCGTAGTTCAGCAGCGCATCAACAGGGTCGATTGGGAGTACTGACATGAAAGATTTCGCATACACAAGAGATTTCAAGAGCCGGGCGCTCATCTTCGCCATCCTGCTGGCCGTATCCATCATCGTGGTCATTCCATATGTATGGATGCTAAGCAATTCCTTTAAGACGACGATCGAGACGCTGACGGATCCGATGCACATCATTCCGCAGGAATTCACCCTGGACGGATACATCAAAGTGCTGACCAAGTCGCCGTTCTTCCATTGGCTGGGCAACTCGGTCTTCATTACGTGCACGAACACCATCGTGATTCTCTTCACCAGTACTCTGGTGGGATATCTCTTCGCAAGATTCCGGTTCCGCGGCAGGGATTTCCTGTTCGCGATGCTCATGTTCACCATGATGGTACCGGCACAGGTCACGATGATCACGACCTTCATCATCATCGATGACATCGGTCTCTACAACTCTGTATGGGCTCTGATCATCCCGTCCTTCGTCAACGTCTTCGGCATATACCTGTGCAAGCAGTACTGCGAGGAAATACCGCGGGAACTCATCGAAAGCGCGCGCATCGACGGCGCCGGAGATTTCGCAATATACTGGAGGATCGTCATTCCGCAGATCCGGCCGGCCATTGGCGCCCTGGCCATCTTCACCTTCATGGAATATTGGAACGACTACCTCAATCCACTGATCTACCTCTCATCGACAGAAAAGATGACGCTCCCGCTGGCGCTGAGTTACTTCTCGACCCAGCATACGACGGATCTGTCTGCAACCATGGCAGCCTCCGCGCTGATCATGATACCGGCAGCTGTCGTATTCATCATATTCCAGAAGCAGTTCATCAAGGGACTGTCGATGACAGGCATGAAGTAAGGAGATATGGTTATGATTTTTGGATACCAGGAAGAAGATCTCATAAAAAGAAAAGCAGTCTTCACAGCCGAAGAGATTGCCCAGCAGCCGGAGGTATGGCAGAAAACCATCGAACAGGTGAAGGGAATACGGATCGCCCTCAGCAGACTGGTCGAGGACGTTACGTCCGATGGCAACTTCGATGTCATTCTGACCGGTGCGGGGACCAGCGAATACGTAGGGCGGGCGCTCTGCCCGACGCTCCTGCAAAAGCTATCCGGCCGTGTACACGCCATCGGGACGACGGACATTGTCGCTTCACCGGAGCTGTTCATTTCACCGGACAGAAAAACGCTGCTCGTATCCTTCGCGCGTTCCGGCAACAGTCCGGAATCTGTCGGCGCGGTCAAAGCCGCGGACAGAATCTCAGATAAGGTGAAGCATTTGTTTATCACCTGCAACGAGAACGGGGAACTGGCAAAACTGGCCGAGCAGAAGCCCAACTGCCTTAGCATCGTCCTGGCTCCGGAGACCAACGACCGGAGTTTCGCGATGACCAGCAGTTTCACCAGCATGTATCTGGCAGCACTTCTGGCACTGACCGGCGACTTCGATATGGACTTTTATGAGACCATCAGCAGCGCGGATAAATTCCTGACTAGAGGTTACAGAGAACTGGCTGATTTCGTGAACGGGAACAGTTTCAGCCGCGTAGTATATCTGGGCAGCGACGTGCTGAAAGGCATCGCTCAGGAGTCGGCCCTCAAAGTGCTGGAACTGACGGCTGGACGCATGGCGGCCATCTTCGATACGCCGATGGGATTCCGCCACGGACCGAAGTCCATCGTTGATGATGAGACGGTCTGTGTCTTATTCCTTTCAGACAGCGAACACACGAGACGCTATGAGATGGACGTCCTCAGGGAACTGTACAGGGACCGCAAAGGCAGCAAGCTCATCGCAGTCACATCTTCGGAAGACGGTGAAGTCAGCGAATACTGCGATCTGGCTCTGCCGATGGGATTCCGGAAACCGGCGGCGAACTGCCAGCTGGCGCCTGCCTATGTCATGGTCGCACAGACCATGGCTATGCTCTATTCCATGAAGCTGGGCATCACCCCGGACAACCCTTGCCCGACAGGTGAGGTGAACCGGGTCGTGCAGGGCGTCACCATTTACGAGGAGTAACCGCATGTATCTTCAGGATTTAGTGCAAAAGCAAAAACAGGGAATTCACGAAGGCATCTGCTCTGTGTGCAGCAGCAGTCCTTTTGTCATAGACGCCGCTATCATTCAGGCAGCCAGAACCGGTACGCCGGTCCTCATCGAGGCCACGGCGAATCAGGTAAACCAGATGGGCGGCTACACCGGGATGAAACCGGCGGACTTCAGAGCGTATGTTCTGGGTCGCGCAGCGGCGCTCGGCCTTTCTGAGGAGAGCGTCCTTCTCGGCGGGGATCACCTGGGTCCGGTGGCGTGGCAGAAGCGCGATGCAGCCGAAGCCATGGATCTGGCAGAGGAACTCACCTATGTATTTGCAAAGGCAGGATTCACCAAGATCCATCTCGACGCCAGTATGCCGCTGGGGGAAGAGGTTACGCTGACCACGGAAGAAATTGCAGACAGAACCGTGAGACTTTGCAAAGCCTCCGAGAGAGGTTTTGAAGAATACAGAAAAGAGAACGCAGGTGCCTTGGCACCGGTTTACGTGATCGGCAGCGAAGTGCCGACCCCGGGCGGAAGCGGCGAAGAAGATGCTTTGAGCGTCACAAAGCCGGAGGCGCTGCAGGAAATGCTGGGGTGTTTCGAGGAGAAGTTCGCGGTAGCCGGACTGGCGGAGGGCGAAGACAGCGCCTGGAGCCGGATCATTGCGGCAGTCGTCCAGCCGGGCGTGGAGTTCGGAAACGACAGCGTCCACGAGTACGTACCGGAAGCGGCGGCGGAGCTCACGAACGCAGCGAAGGCGATTCCGAACATCGTGCTGGAAGGGCATTCCACGGACTACCAGAAGGAGAGCAGTCTGAAGCGGATGGTGGAAGACGGTATCGCGATTCTGAAAGTTGGTCCGGCGCTGACCTTCGCGGCGCGGGAAGCGCTCTATGCGCTGGCCATGATGGACGAGACGTCGGACTTCATAGAGGTTCTGGACGAAGTAATGCGCAAAGACCCATCCAGTTGGCAGGGACACTACACGGCAGAGGAGCCGGAGAGCACCATGCTGCGCAAGTACAGCTACAGTGACCGCAGCAGATATTACATGCACAGACCGGAAGTGAAAGCCGCCATCGGGAAACTGATGGATCATTTCAGCGACGGGGTGCCGATGACGGTGCTGAGCCAGTTCATGCCGGTGCAATACACGCACGTGAGGGAAGGAAATCTTGCGCCGGAGCCAGAGGCTCTTGTGATCGACAAGGTTTGCGATGAGCTGTCCAGATACTGGAGAGCATGCGGACTGGAGGAATAGAGATGAAAAAGATTATTCTGACAGCAGCGCTGGCGGCAGCAATGTGTGTTGCTTTTGCAGCATGTGGGGAGGAAGAAGCGATGCAGGTACAAGTTACGCCTGGAGAAGAGACTGTTCTTGAAGACGGCGTCTACGAAGGGTTCACCATAGATTACGACCTGTCCGGAACAGAGGACAGCCCGACAATCATCCGTGCGGCAGAAGGTGCGTCACCGGTCATCAAAGTCGCTCCGGGTGACGTGCAGAGCGGTGAAACCGATGAACTGGATTCAAGCTATGGAATATACCTGTGCAACGCGCATGACGTCATCCTGGAAGGCATCACGGTGGAAGGCGGCACCCACGGCATCATCTACGAGAGTCTGCCGAACAAGGGCGTAGAATCCTTCGACAACATCACCATCAGGGATTGCAAAGTCAGCGGCGTTGTCGGAGCCCACGGCATCTGCTTCTACGCGGCAAATGACTTCGCACCGGTGCGGAACGTCACGGTGGAAGGCTGTGAGGTGTCAGATTGCCTTTGCGGTGACAGCGAGTCGCTGGTGCTCAACGGCAACATCGACGGTTTCACAATTGCCAATAACCGGATTCATGATAACAACAACATCGGCATCGACATGATTGGATTTGAGGGAACCGCGATGCATCCGGAAGACGGCGATTTCGGGAATCCTTACGATGCTGATATGGCACGGAACGGCAAGTGCTTCGGTAATGTGGTCTACAACATCAGCGCAGAAGGAAATCCGGCTTACTATGAGGACGGCGAGTACGACCTCTGCGCGGATGGCATCTATGTGGACGGCGGGCAGAACATCGAAATATACAACAACTTCGTCTATAGATGCGACATCGGCATCGAAGTCGCGACGGAGCACAGTCCTGACGATAATCCGCTGTTCAAAGTGTCGGGCATCGATGTGCACGACAACGTGATTGCAAACTGCGAGGGCTGGTGCGGCCTCTGCTTCGGCGGATATGACAGGGATCTGGGATTCACCGAGGACTGTGCGTTCCACAACAATACGCTGGTTGACAACGGCACGCAGGTTGGCGTTCAGAGAAGCAACGGCAACAAGATCTATGACAATCTCTTCGTCGGAGGAGACTCGGCGATTGATTTCAATTACGACTGCAGGATCAAGGATCTGATAAACGACTTTGGAAGAAACGTATGGTGCTTCGAAGAAGGGGATCTTGAGGAGATGATGGATACAGGAAGTTACGGCCTGTCGATTCTCATTCCGGAAAGCAACATGCAAAAGCAGGAAGCAGTCAATGACAGAGGTCAGGTTCTCGACGGGCTCAAATCAAAGATAGAAGGCGTCGGATCGTCATACGTGCCGGATGAAGAAGAAATAGAACTGTGGGAACAGTAATGGAGGTTCAAAAGTGGCTGAAGTAATTCTTAAGAACATCAAGAAAATCTATCCGTTCACAGAGGATGAAAAGAAAAAGGATAAGAAGGATGAGTCGGAAGAACAGCCGATGAATCTTCAGATTACGGATAAAGGCGTGGTCGCCGTGCAGGATTTCAACCTCGAAATCGCGGACAAAGAGTTTGTCGTACTGGTTGGACCTTCCGGATGCGGCAAATCCACGACGCTCAGAATGATTGCGGGACTGGAGGACATCAGTGAAGGCGATCTCTATATCGACGGGGAACGCATGAACGACGTTGCCCCGAAGAACAGAGATATCGCGATGGTCTTTCAGAACTACGCGCTCTACCCGCACATGACAGTTTACGAAAACATGGCCTTCTCCCTGAAGATGCAGAAGTTCAGCAAGGAGGAGATCGATAAGCACGTTCGTGAAGCGGCAGACATTCTGGACATTACACCGCTGCTCAACAGAAAGCCGAAAGCCCTTTCGGGCGGACAGAGGCAGAGAGTCGCCATGGGGCGCGCTTTCGTCAGAGACCCGAAGGTCTTCCTGATGGATGAACCGCTTTCCAATCTGGACGCAAAGCTGCGTAACCAGATGCGCGCGGAGATCATCAAGCTGAGAAAGAAAATCGACACAACGTTTATCTATGTAACCCACGATCAGGTCGAGGCCATGACGCTGGGTGACCGAATTGTCATCATGAAGGACGGCTACATCCAGCAGATCGGAACGCCGCAGGACGTCTTCAACAATCCGAAGAACCTCTTCGTAGCAGGATTTATAGGCGTACCGCAGATGAACTTCTTCCCGGGAAGCAAACTGCGCTTTGAAGGCGGCAGGTACATCGTTGAGATACTTGGTGAATCATTCGAACTGCCTGATAAACTGGCATCTGCATTGGGGGATGGCGCAGAGGTTTGCGGTTCTTCTGGTGAGCGCGATGTCGTCGCCGGCGTCAGACCGGTCAACGTTGTGGTCAGTGATGACGGAACCGGAATCGATGCGGTCGTCGAAGTCGCAGAGATGATGGGCAGCGAAATGCACCTGCACATGAACGCCTCCGGTACAGAAGTCATCTCGATCGTGCCGACGCTCAATATGGACATGGAGGAGATGAGTCAAGGCAAATCCCTGAAGCTCAAATTGCAGACAGAGGCGCTGCACCTCTTTGATGCGGAAAGTGAAGAGTCGCTGCTTGGGTAGGTGTGATAATTAGAAATAAAAAACATTAATGTAAAATAATGGTTTACAAATAAACATGCTGATACTACAATAGTTTCTGCAAGAGGACTTGCGAAGCGGTTGACCTTTTCAACACGTTAAACCCGCCGCCAAACGAAAGTGAGGTAATGGGCGAGACTGCGGAAAGGGGGTCGGTAGTATGAGGGTCACAATTACCCTGAAAAGGGGTATTGTAAGGATTACGATTACTAAAACAGACAAAAACCGCCCAGCTCGTGACTAAGGCGGTTTTCCAAACCAACAAGGTCAACCGATTTCGGTTCCTCTTGTGTTTTTTATTATAGCAGAAGACTGAAATGATATACAAGATTTAATCGTACAAAAGTAAACTGATTACTGATAAAATACAGACATGATTTTATACTACAATGGCAAAATATCAACATGTGACAGAAAACACCCTTATGCGCAGGCCATGATCGTAGATGGTCGGTGTATTGTCTGGGTTGGCAATGACGAGAATATTCCCGAGAATGAATATTCCAAGAAAATAGACCTCGGCGGCCGACGCGTGCTGCCGGGGTTTATCGACAATCACATGCATCCTGTGACGTTTGCCGAGTACAACAAACAGATATCCATCCTGCCGCCGGATATCATGAGCATTGAACAATTGATTGAGGCGATTCAGAAGGTCCGTGAAACGACTGCGCCTGGCGAATGGATCCAGGGATGGGGCTTCGACGAAGGCAAACTCGCCGAGGGGCGCACGCCGAACAGATATGATCTGGATCAGGGCGCATCCGATGTGCCGGTCAGTATCGTCCGCGCCTGTCAGCACATCCGCGTGGTGAACAGCAAGGCACTCGAAATCTGCGGTATCGACGCGCACACGCCTGACCCGGAAGGCGGGCAGATCGACAGAGATGAAAAGGGTGAACCGACGGGTATTCTGCGCGAGAACGCCAGATTGCTTGTTCCTCCGTTCATTCCTAAGGCGGACGGGGCAGAGACGGTGAACATGCTCGTCGACCTGGGGAACCTGTTGGCATCACAGGGCATCGTGGCCATCGGGGATCTGGGCAGTTTGGACGGTACAGACAACTACGAACGCTACCGCAAAGCCATCACGCAGGGCTTCAGACAAGACGTCGCCATGTACTGTATGTGGGAAGATTACAAAGATGACCCTGACTTTCACATCACGCCGGAACAGATGGCGGAAGGACAGCAGTTGCGGATCTGCGGGCTGAAGATTCTCGGCGACGGAACGTTCTCCGGGCGCACCGCCTGGATGGAAGAACCCTATCCCGGCACAGACGAGTATGGCATGAGTACCTGCTCCGACGAGCTGCTGGAGAGCGCCATCGATTTCTGCAAGAAGCATCATTGCCAGCTGGCGCTCCATGCTATGGGCCGCAGAACCATCCGCCGCTTCGTGGACAGGCTGGCGGCGGAGGAGAACTTCCCGCACGTCCGCATGGAGCACGTGACAGACCCGGCGCCAGAATCCATCGCGAAAGCTGCAAAGGCAGGCATCGCCTGGTCAACACAGCCGATCTTCCTGTACAGTGAAATAGAAAGTTACCTTGCGAATCTTGCTGAGGACTGGACGAGAAGATGCTATCCGATCAGGAGCATTCTTGAAGCGGGTGTACCATTATCTCTGTCGACGGATTCCCCGGCGACAGCATGGGCAACGCCATCGGATCCTCTCGTCAGCATCAAAGCTGCGGCTACACGCGTTGCTTACGATGGGACAGACTGCAGCAAAACTGCTGACGGTCGCGATGAGCGTATCGACGTTGAGACTGCCATCCGGCTCTACACCTCGGAAGCAGCAAAGACGCTCGGACTCCACGATCTGGGAAGAATCGCGGCCGGTTGCCGCGCCTCTTTCGTGGTACTTGACAAAGATATCTTAACGGAAGATGATGTTCATATCATAGCAACTTATATCAATGGGGAGCGCGTTGTATGACAAAGGAACAGAAGATCGCCCTCGCAGTGGCGACAGGAACATCGTTCGCGACGGCCTTTTCGGGAAGTGCGACGAACCTGGCCATACCAGCGATGGGAACCTATTTTCATATGGGAGCGGCGAGTGTAGGATGGATCACGACAGCCTATGTGATTGTGATCGCGGCCATGGCGGTTCCGTTCGGAAAGATCGCGGACAGCACCAGCAGAAGGAATATGCTGGCGGCAGGGGTCGCGGTTTTTGGCATGGCATCTGTTGCGGCAATCTTCATGCACACAGCGGCTGGAATTCTCATCGTACGTGCAGTGATGGGCATCGGTGCTGCCATGATCTTTGCGTCCAATATGCCGATTGCCATCAACGCTTTCCCGGGAAATCAGCGGGGCAAGGCTATCGGTATCGTCACATCGGGTATTTATACAGGTCTTGCCATCGGACCAGCCCTCGGCGGTTTTCTGAATAATCTCTTCGGATGGCAGGCGATTTTTCTCTTCGGCGCTGCCGTTGCCTTCGCGTCTATGATTCTGACGCTGGTCGGTGTGCCTGCGGACAGACAGGAAAAAACCGGGGCCAGATTCGACCTCGGTGGTAATATCACGTATATTCTTATGATCATCTGCCTGATCTACGGGCTGACTGCGCTGAACAGCATCCGCTTCGGATGGGTGTTCCTTCTGTGCGGTGTGCTCTTTGGCGCGCTCTTCGTGAAGACCGAACTGGGTTCCGGCAACCCGGTCATCGATGTGCGGATTTTCGCGGAGGACAGGGTGTTCACACTGTCGAATCTCACAGCGCTGTTCAACTACAGCGCGACCTTCGCACTGGGATACTTTGCTTCGATTTATCTGCAGGTGGCCCAGGGACTGAACTCCCAGACAGCAGGTCTGATCATGATGACGCAGCCGGTCTTCATGGCGATTTTCTCACCGTGGATGGGGCGCATGTCCGACCGCGTGCCGGCCTACAAACTGGTGTCAGGCGGCATGGCAGTCTGTGCGCTGACGCTGCTGTTCTTTGGCTTCACGCAGGCGCATACACCGATCTGGGCAATCGTCATGGCGCTTGCTGCAGCGGGATTCGGCATCGCGCTCTTCTCGTCTCCGAACACCAATGTGATTATGAGCTGCGTACCGCCGCAGAAGTTCGCCGTTGCCAATTCCATCGTCTCGACCATGCGGACGTCCGGTCAGACCATCGGCATGGCGATCATCACGCTGGTCGTCAGCGGGACCATCGGCAACGTCTCTCTCTATGAAGTGCCTGCAGTGAATCTGATCCACACCATGCACATCTGCTTTTTCATTTTCACAGGTCTGTGCATTCTGGGCATCTTCATGTCCCTTCAGCGCCGCAAGTCTTAAAGACTGCAGCAGATTCTAATTCTCAATCCCTTTTCGCGCTTCGACGCCTTCGTTGTAATAGTGCTTGATTTCGCGCATCTCGGTGACGAGATCCGCGGCTTCAATGATTTCTTCCGGCGCACAGCGTCCGGTGAGAATCAGTTCCGTATGCACCGGTTTGGACCGGATCAGATCCAGCACTTCCTCTACGCTGATCAGCCCGAAGTACATGGCGCAGTTGATTTCGTCCAGAACGACCATGTCGTAGTCGCCGGACAGAACCATTTCGCGCGCCTCCGAAAACCCGTCATTGATCATCTTCACGTATTCCGCCGGCGGATTGCCTTCTTCAAAGACGACGCATGCGCCGCCGTACTGGGCCAGATCCTCCTCGGAAATGCTTCCTGCTTTTGCGATAAAGAACGGTTTGCCGAGGGTCTTCCATGTGACGCCCGGCAGCGTCGGCAGCACTTTCTGCTCGCTGTAACCGAGGGCCTTCATGAACTGGATGAAGGCGATCTTTTTACCAGCGCCCGATGCCCGCATGGTGATGCCGAGGGCAGCCGTCGTCTTGCCTTTGCCGTTTCCTGTATATACCTGCACATAGCCTTTATTGTTATTGCTCATGTGTACGCCTCCTTGTGGTATAATTGTACCATAAGGAGGGAGCAGGAAGAACCATGACGGATCTTGAAAGAGCAAGAGAGTTTTTTGAGAATGACAGGTACGCGACCGACGCGACGGGGATTGTCATCACGGAGGTTGGGGAGCATTTCGCCAGAGTCGAACTGGATCTGGAGGAACGGCACTACAACGCGATCGACGCGGTCATGGGCGGCGTGTATTTCACCATGTGCGATTTTGCCTTCGCCATCGCTTCCAATTTTGATTCGGTGCCGTGCGTTACGCTCGGCACACAGGCTATTTTCATGAACAAAAACAAAAGCGCGCATCTCATTTGCGAAGCGCACTGTATCAAGGATGGCCGGCAAACGTGTTTTTATGAAGTCAATGTGACTGATGATCTGGGAACGGAAATCGCGAGAGTCACAGTCGAAGGATATAAGATTCTGGGGAAGGAGTAACGATTATGTTTTTAAGAAAGAAACTGGACATTGGCGTAGGGCTGGAAGAGTTCAGCCATTTCGCAGGTCGGGGCGTTCTGCTCGACGTCAGAAATCCGAGTGAGCGCAAGCACGGTTACATTCCGGGCAGTGTGAATCTGCCGCTGAATCAGCTGAAGAGCGCTGCCAAATTCATACCGGACTTTGATACGCCGGTATTCGTTTACTGCGCCAATGGCGCGAGAGCGGAAAGGGCGGTCAAGAGACTCCGCCGCGCCGGATACAAAAACATCAAGAGCATCGGCGGCGTAGAAGGATACCGCGGAGAACTGGCGCGCGACTAAACTAACGGATAGGCGGCCGGAACCGCCTGTATATGTTCGATTATTTCTGGAAACAATATGAAGATCTGCCGTCGGGGCTGGGTTACATGCGCTTCAGCGCGGAACACATCGTGACCCTGCTCGTGCTTGTCGTGCTGCTTGTTTTCGCTGTCCGATTTCTGTCGGCGAAAGACGACCGGCGGGCGGCGTCCATGAAAGTCCTGCCATGGATCATGGTGGGGCTTGAACTGTTTAAAGACGTCTTTCTGATCAGCGTGGGACACTTCGGTGTGGGCTATCTGCCTTTGCATCTGTGCAGCCTCGGGGTGTTCGTGTTCATTGCGGCGTCACTGGCGAAGACCGACCGGTGGCGGATAATCCTCAGTGAGATCTCATGGATCGTCATCGTACCAGGCACCATCGCAGCGTTGCTGTTTCCCGACTGGGCGCACCTGTATCCCGTCTTCAATTTCATGAATCTGCACGGGTACCTCTGGCACGGGATGCTGTTGCTTTATCCGCTGATGATGGGGAAGAGCGGATGGGTGCATCTGAGCATCAAGCACGCCCACTACGTCTGGATCTTCATGATCGGCGCGGCCATACCGGTCTATGTATTCGACAGGATCGCCCGCTGCAATTACATGTTCGTGAACTGGCCGCCGAAGGGCACGCCTCTCGCATGGATTGCGCATATTACCGGTGACGAGCTGTATCTGGCGGGCTACGCGGTCTTCGCGGTCATCGTCATCGGCCTGATCTATCTCGGCATCGAACTTTATCACAGGAGCCGCAAAAGCAACAAATGACGGACGTACAGACTGACAGCAAAAGAAAAAACAGAGCCATGCTGCTGATGGTCATCACGGCGATGATGTGGAGTCTCGGAGGCATATTTATTAAGCTGATTTCCTGGAGTCCCTTCCTGATCGCCGGTGTGCGCAGCGGTATTTCCGGCAGCATCATGGCGATGTATATGGCGGCGACGCACACGAAGTTCAAGTTGAACACCTACTCGCTGCTGGCAGGTGTCGGCCTCGGTTTCTCCGCGACCCTGTTCACCATCGCCAACAAACTGACGACAGCGGCCAACGCCATTGTGCTCCAGTACACAGCGCCGATTTTCATTCTGATTATTTCGGCGCTCTTCTTCAGACAGAGACTGGCGAAACGGGATGTGATCGTCGTCTGCATTACCATGGCAGGCATGGTGCTGTTCTTCCTCGATCAGCTGTCGCCGGGAAATCTGCTCGGCAATATCTTCGGCATTCTGGCCGGAATTTTCCTGGCCCAGATGTTCGTCATGGTCGGCAGGGGAGGAGACGACGATTCCACACGGATGAGCGGCATCCTCATCGCCCACGCAATCACACTGCTGATTGGGCTGCCTCTGGGAATCCCGATGACTGAAAGCGTAGCCGGCATCGAGGTGCTTTATGTTATAATACTCGGAGTCTTCCAGCTTGGAATCCCATATGTGCTCTACGGCATCGCATCGCGAGACTGTCCGCCGCTGGCGTGTTCTCTCATCGGTATGCTGGAGCCGCTTCTCAATCCGGTGTGGGTCGCGATCTTCATCGGTGAGATGCCGGGACCGTTCGCGCTGGCAGGTGCCGTTATCATCATCGCCACCGTATCATGGTGGTGCGTCAGAACAGGAGGACGCAGTTGATTACATTGCTGTTGTACCTCGCAGTGACAATCGTAGGATACTTCATTGGCGCGAGGCTCAAAAAACAGAATAAAACATGGAAGTGGGTCGGCGATCTGCAGACGCTGGTCATTATTGTGCTTGTCTTTCTGATGGGCAGCCGGATCGGGGCCAGCGAGGAGATCGTTTCGTCGCTGGGCACCATCGGCCTGATTTCCTTCGTCTTCACCATCATCATCATGCTCGTAACCGTCGTGGCCTTCACGGTGGTCCGCAGGATCATGGGCTTCGACCGTTACGGAAAGCGGGGGACTGCGCAGGCAACTAGTGCAAAGACAACGGCTCTTGGTGGGGCATCTGCAGAGGAGGCGCCAGCGCCGAAATTGAACAGCCTGACCCTGATCATGGTCGTGTTCGTAGCAGTAGGCATCGCTGCGGGCTATCTGTTCCTGCCGGATGGATTCATTGCGGCGACCGGAACGCTTCTGACCATCACTCTGTGCGCGCTGCTGGTGCTCGTGGGTATCGACATCGGCACGGAAGGAACCCTGGCCACCAACTTCAAAAGCGCCGGCTGGCGCGTGGTCGTCTTCCCGTTTGTCTCCATCGGCGCTATGCTGTTGGGCTGCGTGATCGCATCTTTGTTCCTGCCGTTCAGCTTGCAGGACAGCCTCTGCATCGGATCCGGTCTGGGTTGGTACTCACTGGCAGCGGCCATGCTGGTGGATTTTTCGGCGAAGGTCAGCGCCCTCTGCTTCATGCACTGTGTTATCCGCGAGGTGGTCGGCATTCTGCTGATTCCGGTCTGCGCCAAGCGCCTCGGTTATATCGAGTGCTACTGCCTGCCGGGAGCTTCTTCTATGGACGTATGCCTGCCGCTGGTTGAGAAAGCCACTGACAGCACCATCGCTGTCTACTCCTTCGTGAACGGTGTCGTCCTGTCTGCATCCGTAGCAGTGCTGGTCAGCATCTTTATGAGTCTGTAAACGATCAATCAACATAAAAAATCAGCCCGGTGTGGGCTGATTTTGTATTGTTATTTATAGTACTGCTCTACGTACGGCCGGATCACATCGAGGATCGCATCCCATCCGCCGTTGACTTCAAAGTCTTCCAGCAGATAGCGCCGCACGATGTAGGTGATGCGCTCTTTGTAGTGATCCATGGCGCCGTCCAGATCCAGTCCTTCCCGAATCAGGGATTTCACGTCATACTCCGAATAGTCGACGGTGATGGTGCAGCGTTTGCGTCCGCCTTCCTCCAGGTTGTCGATCACATCCAGGTCTGCGAATTTGGGGCGCACCAGCGCCGGTCTCAGTTCGATCTCTTTCATGCTGTTACTCCAATAGACTTACTTTCTCTTGAGCAGTCCGGCTTCCAGATCCTTCTCCGCCTGCTGTTTGAGCGCGTAGTGCATCTTCTTGCCGGTGGCCGTCATCGGCAGGCTGTCAACGATTTTGTACCATCTCGGACGCTTGTAGGCCGAGAGCATCGGCGTGTTGAGACAGAAGTCGAAGCACTCGCGTATGGTCAGAGAGTCGTCCTTCGGAACGATGTATGCCGCGATGGCCTGGCCTCTGGCCTCATCCGGAACAGCGGTGACCATGCAGTCAGCAACTTTGTCGAATTCATTGATGGCTTCCTCGACCTGCGTCGGGTAGACGTTTTCGCCCGCGCTGATGATCATGTCGTCTTTGCGGCCATGGATCGTAACATACAGATGTTCATCCCAGAAGCCCAGATCGTTGGTATACATCCAGCCTTTGTAGAATTTTGCTTTTTCTTCTTCCTCATTCTTGTAGTAACTGTAGGTTGTTTTACCCGGGCAGTACAGAATGACTTCACCGACGGTCTCGTTATCTGTCGGAACCAGATCGTCCGGTTCCGCCTTTCTGTCTTCGTAAATCTTGACAACACGGACCTCATCATCTGTGCAGCTGCCGCCGACAGCGCCGGCGTACTCAGGCAGGTCGTACGGTCTGAGGAAGGAGTTCCAGAACGTTTCCGTTGTGCCGTATCCATTGAAGATGTTCGGCGTGAGGATCTCCAGAAAACGCTCGCAGGCGGCCTTTTCAAGCGGCGCACCCATGGTGACCAGACCTTTCAGCGAGGAGATGTCCTGCGGATCTCTTTCCTGGGTTCTGGCCAGCATCTCAAGAGATGACGGGGAACCGGTCAGGAATGTGATTTTATATTTCTCGACATAATTCAGCGTGACACGCGGTGAGAACGCACGGAGAAGCACCAGACATGCGCCGACGTAGAAGGTCGGGCAGGTTCCGCCGGAGTGACTGCCGCCTCTGTGGAACAGCGGCGTCATGTTCATGCAGACGTCCTGACAGTTGAGCGGATAGTGCATGATCGCATCATGGGCCGAGAGGACTTCATTGATGTCATTCAATGGTACGTTCTTCGGCAGAGCTGAGGTTCCGCTGGTGCACATGCGGATGACTTCGTCATAGATATGATGCGGGAAGTCCATGGCAGGAGCTTCCTTGCTGTGTCCCTTCACATAGGATTTGTAATGGATGTGCCCAAGTGGAAGATCCAGTCCGTCCAGATTATCGCACATGATCCATCTGAGCGGCTTGAAGGATGAGAGTTTCTCAGCTTCAACGATGATGTCCCTGATTTCCGCGCAATAGAGTACGACTTTCGGTTCATTATGTTCAATCAGTCTGGCGATTTCACCTGGTGAAAGTTTGAAGTTTGCCAGGGTGATGATCGCGCCGACCTTTCTCGGTGCGATGTAAGTGAAACAGAACTCCGGACAGTTATTCAGGATGGACATGACGACGTCGTTCTTGCCAACTTTATCATCCTTCAGTGCATGCGCGAACATATTGCACTCCTCGTCCAGCTCTCTGTAGGTCCACGTACCGTCTGTACTCGGATCAATGAGCGCCGGTCTGTTCCCGTATCTTCTGACGTTCCGCAGGAATCCATTCAGCCACGTATACTCATGCTCGAATGTTTCAATAAACATTTTATCGTTATATGTTCTATCCATTTTTTTCACCCTCCTGACAAGATGCAATACCCAGTAAAATTATATAATATACACCGTTGTTTGTCTAATACTGTAACGTATGAAACACATCCCTGACATGCCTTGACAATTCCTGCAGGCCTATGTACCATGCAATTGTAAAGACAGCACCGGATGCACAGCAAGGAGGTAATCAGACAATGATGAGATTCGGCTGGTTCCAGGATCCGGACAACGTCGTTTATGCGGATGTTGATCAGTTCGCAGATCACTTCGGCAAGGAAGCGGGTATCGAGAATTTCCGCGCCAAGCTGGAGGACTTCAAAGCGAACCCGACTGCAGAGGGCGTCCTGATGAAAGGCAGGAAGCGCACGACAGTCAAACTCTTCATCCCGGACCTCTACTTCGCCGATAAAAAGACGAAGCTGGAGATGGGCGACACGGTCTGGGTGTACATGGGCGAATACTACCCGTGCTACTGCGTCTATTGGCCGCAGGCGGAATAGTATGCGAACGCTGTGAATGCGGATGAAAAGGAAGGAACCAAATGAGCGAATACTATGTAAGCTGCGCGCGCATGAAAGACCTCGAAAAAGCGACTGACGAATCCGGTCTGTCATATTACCAAATGATGGAAAACGCCGGCAATATTGCGGCGAACAGAATCATTGAACGAACCATGGCCACCCGCGAGCGGCCGCACCCGTCCACACGTCAGCTGACGGCACGGATCTACTGCGGCAAAGGCAACAACGGCGGCGATGGTTTTGTTGTGGCCAGAGTCCTGAAGCAGAGAGGCTGGGACGTGCAGCTGGTACTCGTCGACGGCGAGCCTCAGACGACCGACGCCATCACGAATTACGAACTGACGAAAGAACTGGGCATTCCGGTAACCGGACTGGGAAACGCAGGGGCAGCTCCCGACGTGGTGGCCGACGCCATCTACGGCACTGGTTTCCACGGCAGATTGAGGGAGAAGGGCGCTGCCGCCGCGGCAGAGATCGCAGATGCAAAAGCAGCAGGCTCTGTTGTTTTTGCATTAGACATCCCATCGGGGATGGGCGGCGATCTGACGGATGAGAGCGAACTGGACGAGCGCTGTGTCAGAGCGGACTACACCATCACGTTCCACGCGAAGAAGCGGGTGCACTTGCAGCGTTTCGCAACGCAGTACTGCGGCGAGATCATCACCGCTGACATCGGCATCGTCGATGAGGAGAAGGATGCGGCATCGGCAGCCGGCGCAGTGCGGGGTGTTCCGTCCCAGTCAAAAGAGCAGTTGACGGACAAGGATGTCTATACCTTTGAAGACTTTGTGGACATCGTTGCGCAGCTCAGAGCGCCTGACGGCTGCGTATGGGACAGAGCGCAGACGCATGAAACGCTTACCAAGTATATGACGGAGGAGGCACAGGAAGCCGTCGAGGCAATGCGGAAGGGTGATGATGAAAACCTCTGTGAAGAACTGGGTGATGTGCTGCTGCAGATCGTGCTGAACGCCCAGATCGGTGCGGAAGATGGCGCATTCACAATCGACGATGTGATCCAGGGCATCTCAGAGAAGATGATTCGAAGGCATCCGTGGGTCTTCGGCGATGTGGAAATCGACAGCATCGACGAAAACGTGTCCCTGTGGGAACAGATCAAACAAAAGGAGAAGGAAGCGAAATAAAAAAAGCCGCCCGCTGAGGCGGCTTTTTATGATTCATTGATCAGTCACTGTCTTTTGTCTGGAACGGGCTGTCTGCCGCGCCCTCGGCAATTTTCTTGACGTGGGTGGACAGCTCATCGTAATCAGTCTGTTGCTGTTCGTCCTGCGGATCGTACTGGACATCCGTCGGGAACAGGGCGACGAACGTCTTATTCACGTTCTGTCCCTTACCGGCAACGCTGTAGTCAGGGAATTCTTCATAGGACGTATCCTCCGGATCGAACGCCATGATCGTAACCAGATTTCCCTCGTAGCCGGAATCACGGGCAGCCTTGAGATAGATATCCAGGTTGCCGGCGGTATCTTTCTTGTATCCCCATTTGTCGTTGTTCGGCATGATCAGCATGAAGTCATTCCCGTAGAGCAGAAGTTCACTGCCGTTTTCAACGAGCTGCTCTCCCTCCAGAATGTCGAAGTCGCTGACCGCTTCGGTGGTTGTTTCTGTCGCTTCCGCTGTCGTTTCTTCCGTCGTTTCTCCGACGCTCTTGTCATCGCTTGAGCCCGTGCATCCCGCAAAGGCAAATACCATGACTGCGATAAGTCCTGCCATCAACAGTTTCCTCATATATTCTCTCATATTTCCCTCCCTGCGCGGTGCGCGCATTTGTTTCAGTGTTGATTGTGGTACGGTAATGCGCACCTCTACGGCTATATTATACAACCTGAGAGCGCTGCCGTT
>JAILDT010000080.1 GCA_024689085.1 Clostridia bacterium
CGGGGAAGAAGAAACAAAGAAGACCATCGAAGATTTCCTCGATATCGATATCAACTACAGCATCACGGTCAACTTCTCCATGCTGGTCGACCTGATCGACGCCATTGACGGCATCGATGTTTATTCGGATTACGAATTCACATCGGCCATTCACGACTGCTCTTACACGAAGGGCTGGAACCACCTGAATGGAAAACCAGCTCTCTACTTCGCCAGAGAGCGCAAGGCCTTCCCGGACGGCGACATGCAGCGAAACAAGAACCAGCAGAAGGTGCTGAAGGCAACCATCGAGAAGGTTACCAGCAGCAAGGTCATCATGACCCGCTACAGCAGTATTCTGAATTCCGTGGAGGACAAGATGTACACCGACCTGTCCGATCGGGATCTGAAGAAACTGGCCAGACTGACGCTGCGGACTATGAAGACCAAATGGGCGGTCAAAACGGTGAACGTCACGGGCGGCACCGGTGGTGCGCCGTGTTTCAGCATGGGCAACCAGCAGTTGTCTGTTGTCTTTCCAAGCGACGAATCCGTCGAGAAAGCCAAAACAGCGATTCACGATATCATGTTCCCTGTCGACAACACCATGCAGTCAACAACGAAAGCAACAGAGGCTGCGGAGTCGACGGAACAGTAAAGGAGTTACTGCAGTGATCAAATTCAACAAACCAAGCATCACAGAGATTGAAGAACAATACGTCCTGGACGCGCTGCACGGCAGCGTGCTTTCAGGGGACGGGAAATATACAGATCTGGTCTACGGGGAGTTCCAAAAGCGTTTCGGCATTGAACGAATGCTGCTGACCACCTCGGGGACGACGGCGCTGGAGATGGCGGCGATCCTCTCCGACATCGGACCGGGAGACGAAGTGATTGTGCCATCCTTCACGTTCTCTTCCACCGTGAACGCCATTCTCCTGCGAGGCGCCTATCCGGTGTTCTGCGATATCCGTAAGGACACCTGGAATATGGACGAGACGCTGATCGAAGATCTGATCACACCGAAGACCAAGGCGATCTTCACCGTGGATTATGCGGGCGTTCCGTGTGAGATGGATACCATTAACAAAATCGCTGCAAAAGCAGGACTTTTGGTTGTCGAAGACGCTGCCCAGGCGGTCGGCTCTACCTACAAAGGGAGATACGCCGGCACCCTGAGCGAACTGGGATGCTACAGCTTCCATGAAACGAAGAACTACGGCATGGGCGAGGGCGGAGCCATCGTCATCAACGCCGAACAATACATGGACCGGGCGGAGATCATCCGCGAGAAGGGGACGAACCGCAGACAGGTTATCCGGGGTATGGTCGACAAGTACTCCTGGCATGATCTCGGGTCCTCCTTCCTGCCGTCGGATCTGCTGGCGGCATTGCTCTACGCGCAGATGACGCGCTATGAGGAAATTATGGAGAAGCGGCTGCTCGTCTGGAACACTTATATGGAAGAACTGCAGAGCCTTGAAAAAGACGGCCTGCTGGGTCTGCCGAAGGTGCCGGAACACGTGACGCACAACGGACACATGTTCAATATTCTGCTGCCGTCAGAGGAGATTCGCGGCGAATACAGCGATAAGATGCGGGAGAAAGGCATCCAGCCATATATCTGCTATGTGCCGCTCCACACAGCTCCGAAGGGGCTGCAGCTGGGCTATCGGGAGGGAATGCTCCCAGTGACGGAAGACTACGGCAGCAGACTCATGAGATTGCCTTTGCATGCGTGCATGACCAGGGAAGATGCCCTGGCGGTATGCGAGGAAACCAAGAGGATCCTATGCTCTCTGGTATAAGAACACTACTGGAAAAAACGAATCATCCGGAGCGCAGCGCGTACATCTGGAACGCCATCAACGCCTGCCTTGCCGCTGTGGAATGCCCGGTCATTCTCATGGTCATGACCAGAACGAATGGTGTCTACGATGCAGGCGTATTCAGTATCGCCTATGCGGTCGCCAGCCTCATGATGTATCTGGGGCAGTACGGACTGCGGCGATACCAGTCGTCGGATGTGCTGGAGACGTTCTCCTTCCGGGAGTACCACGGCGTACGGTTTCTCACCTGCGGCGTGATGGTGCTGGCCAGTCTCGGGTACTGCATCTACGGCGCACTGTTTCTCCACTATAACGTCAGCAAGTTCCTTGTGATTATGTTGGTGTGCATGCTGAAGTACGTGCAGGCTTACACAGATGTGTTCCACGGCAGGATGCAGCAGAAGGGAAGATTGGACGTCGCAACCAAGTGCTCGGCGGCCCGGTATGTGCTGGAGATGCTTGTGTGCTGCATTCTCCTGGTGCTGACCCAAAACATGCTGCTGTCCGTTTCGGCATGCCTGGCGGTCTCCATCGCGGAGGCTCTGCTGACCAGCGTGAATGAAGGAAAACACTACGGCGGCAGCCTGAAGCCGGCCTTCGGCTGGGAGAAGACGAAGCTGCTGATGATAGAGGGATTCCCGATCTTCGTCAGCCTCTTCCTGAACGTGTACATCGGAAACGCACCGAAGTACGCCATCGACGCCTGCATGACCGAGGAGATTCAGGCGTACTACAACTTCATATTCATGCCTGCTTTCGCGGTGGGACTGATCGCGCACTTCATCTTCAACCCGATCATCACCAAATACGCGGAGCTCTGGGTGGCGAAGGAAAGGGATCTCTTCGTGAAACTTGTGAAGCTCATCAAGAAGCAGTGCTACATCATATTGGGCATTACCGCGCTGGGACTGGCAGTGGCCTTTACCATCGGCATTCCGCTCATTTCCTTCGTCTTCGGCGCGGATGTATCGGCGTATAAGAAGGAACTGATCATCATCATGGTCGGCGGCGGAATGCTGGCCTATGCGACCTTCTTTGCGACGGTTCTGACCATCATCCGGCGGCAGCGAATCATGCTGGTCTGCTACGCGATATCGGCCGGCGCGGCGCTGTTCATCTCCCGGCCGATGGTCGAACAGTTCGGCATCACAGGTGCGGCTGTGCTGTATGCAGTCATCATGACGGTCCTGGCCATTATGTTGTTCATCACACTTTATGTTGGAATAAAGAAAGAAAGGAGAGAACTGATATGAAAAAGGTTCTCACAGTAGGAGTATTCGATTATTTTCATCTGGGACATCTGCGTCTGTTCAAAAATGCGAAGAAACTGGGCGACTATCTCATCGTTGCTGTGCAGGACGGGGACTTCATTCTGAAGTTCAAGCCTGATGCTAAGGTTCTCTACACGACAGAGCAGAGGCTGGAACTGGTCAGCGCCCTGAAGGTGGTTGACGAAGTCGTCACTTATGAGGCGGTCGACGAAGACATCAAGAAGTTTGACTTTGATGTCTTCGCCATTGGTGGAGACCAGAACCACGAAGGATTCCAGAGAGCAGTCAAGTGGTGTGAGGAAAACGGCAAGGAAGTCATTCGTCTTCCGAGAACGCCGGGCATCGCATCCTCAGAAATCAAGAAGAATCTGTAAAATGAGCGGACTGACCCGAAAAGTCCATACCGCGTCCCATGTTCTGCAGTTCAAAAGGGAATACAAACGTGCAGGCGCGGGAAAGAATCTGAATTCGCGCGGGGTGTTCTTCGTGTCAGACACTTGCGATGCGCTGACGGGAAACCTGCAGTGCGTCTATGACGGCATCGGCGAAGACTACGAGAAGCAGGTCTACTGTCGGAACAAGCACGTGCATCCGCAGACGGCAGATGACATCCGGCAGATTGCCAGAGGCCTTGCCACCTGCCAGTATGTCTTCCTGGACGATGTGCTGAACTACACCGAGTTCATGGACACGGTTCCCGGTCAGCAGATCATACAGCTCTGGCACGCCTGCGGCGCTTACAAAAGGTTCGGATTTGCACGGCCTGACGGTGAAAACGGCGGCGTGCGTGTCAGCAAAGGCCACCGGAAGTACACGGCAGCCATCGTGAGCGCAGAAAAAATCCGGTCCTGCTATGCCGAGGGATTCGATATTCCGGTCAACAGGATCCATGCGACGGGAATCCCGCGGACGGATGTGTTTTTTGATGAAACTTACAAGAGACAGGCGACGGAACGGATCCTGACGAAGTATCCGTCCATCGCAGATAAAAAGAAGATTCTCTTCGCCCCGACCTACCGGGGGACTCGGATTGCCGATGCGACCTATGATTTCGACCAGTTGGATCCGGCAGCACTTCTGGAGTCTTTGGGGGAAGGGTACGCCTTGCTGTTCAAGTGGCATCCTGCTATGGCGGGCAATCTGGCCAAGGGAGCGCCGTATCCATACGAAACGTATCTGGACGGTGTCTCATGTCTGGATGTTTCAGATGATGACATCCATGATCTAATGCTGGCGTCGGATATGATGATCACGGACTATTCCTCAGCGATTTTCGAATATCTGCTGACGGACAAACCGGTCATCTACTACGTGTATGACATGGAGAAATACGCAGACGCGCGGGGACTGTTCTTTAACTTCGGGGCGTATCTCTATGGAGAGACAGCCCGAAATCAGGAGGAACTGGTTCAGGCGGTCAAAGCAGAGAATCTCATGGAGGACAAACGACAGCAGTTCCGGGACAAGTTCATGTCCGCTTGTGACGGACACGCCACGGAGCGCGTGTGCAAACTGATTTTTGAAGAATAATACGGATGAAGAGCATACTGATCAAAACCGGTACGGGGATTTTGAATGCTGTCTACAGCGTCATGAAACGCCGGCCCGTGAAAAACAGAATCGTATTCATCAGCCGGCAGAGCAACAAACCGTCTCAGGACATACAGCTCCTGGAGTCCTGGTTCCGGCAGCATGGTATGGAAACGGCCGTACTGTGCCGGAGAATGGGAGGCGGTTTGGGCTCCTATGCGGGGTATATTCCGCACATGCTGCAGCAGATGAAGTATATGGCCACCTCGAAGATGGTCATCCTGGACACCTACTGCATCGTCGCCTGTCTGCTCAGGCACAGAGAGGATCTGCAGATCGTCCAGATGTGGCATGCGCTGGGATCCCTGAAGAAGTTCAGCCTGAGCATCCTGGATCTGGCAGGCGGACACAGCAGCGAAACCGCAAAAATCATGCATATGCATGAACAATATGATATTATATTTACAAGCAGTGAAGCCAGTCGGATGGGGTTTGCGGAAGCCTTTGGATATGATCCGCAGCAGCTCACGGTCATGAGTCTGCCGCGGGTGGATCTGCTGCTGGACAGCGGGCGCGATGCGGAGAATCAGGAAATGATCGAGAGCGTCTATCCGCAACTCGGCGCAGATGGCAGGAAAGTACTGCTCTACGCACCGACCTTCCGCAAAGGACGGAACATCACAGAGGAAGTGGGTCAGCTCACAGCCGCTGTGGATTTCAATAAGTATGATCTGATCATCAAGCTGCATCCGCTGGATGAGGCAGAGGTCATTTCAGATAAGGCGATTGTGGACAGGAAGTTCTCCACCATGGACATGCTGAGCGTCTGCGACGTCATGATTACCGATTATTCGGCGGTGACATATGAAGCGGCCCTCAAAGAGATACCGCTGGTTTTCTACGCATTCGATATCGATGACTATATCGATGGAAGAGATTTTTATATAGAGTACAGAAGAGAAATACCCGGACCTGTCTGCAAGTCCGCCGGTGAGGTCATGGAGATCATTGACGCGGACTGCTGGGATATGGAACGGGAGAAGACATTCGCAGACAGATTCATCGAAGGGCGCAGAGACTGCACAGAGAAAATGGGGCAGTTCCTGCTGGACAACATCAATCATTGAACAGGGAGGAATTTATGAATTTCGGAGTAATTCTTGCAGGGGGCGTCGGGCACAGAATGGGCGCCGACAAACCGAAACAGTTTTTGCACATCGGCGAGAAACCGATTATCGTGCACACAGTGGAGAAATTTGCGCTGTACAGAGGATTTGAGAAGGTCATCGTGCTCACGCCGGAAGAGTGGATCGAATACACAAAGGACGTGCTCGAAAAGTACCTGGGCAACATGGACAATGTGGTCGTCATCCAAGGCGGTGCGGTCCGGAACGAGACCATCATGAACGCCATCCGTTACATCGAAGCTGAATACGGACTCGATGATGCCATCATCGTCACGCATGACGCGGTCCGTCCATTCGTCACCTACCGCATCATCGAGGAAAATGTAGCGGCTGCAACAGAATACGGTGCCTGCGATACGGTCATTCCTGCTACGGATACGATCGTGGAGTCCACAGATGGTGAGGCACTCAGCAGCATTCCGGACAGAAGCAAGCTCTATCAGGGGCAGACCCCGCAGAGCTTCCGTGCTGCGGAACTCAAGGCAACTTACGAAGCCCTGACCGAAGAGGAGAAGGAAATTCTCACCGATGCTGCCAAGATCTATGTGATCAAAGGCAAGCCGGTACACATTGTCAAGGGCGAACCGTTCAATATCAAAGTAACATACCCGTATGATTTGGCTGTAGCGGAGACTTTAATGAAAGGCGACAGAAATGTTTAATACTGTTTACAGACTGGTAAAACCGAGAGTGTTTGAAACGGAATTCACAGACATCGATCTCAACAGCGACGTCGTCGTCGTGAGACCGACCCATCTGTCCATCTGCAACGCGGATCAGCGTTACTACCAGGGCAAGCGTCCTCCGGAGGTGCTCAAGAAGAAGCTTCCGATGGCGCTCATCCACGAAGGCATCGGCAAGGTGGTATACGACAGCAAAGGTGAATTCAAGGAAGGCGAATGGGTCGTCATGATTCCGAACACACCAATGGAAGACGATGACATCATCGCGGAGAACTATCTGCGGAGCAGCAAGTTCCGGGCCAGCGGGTTCGACGGGTTCATGCAGGACAACGTGCCGATGCGGCGAGACAGAGTCGTCAGACTCCCGGAGAGCATCAACAAGGAAGTGGCGGCGTTCACAGAGATCGCATCGGTGAGCTTCCACGCCGTATCCCGGTTCCTGCGGTTCTCTCATGAGAGACGGAATCACATCGCCGTATGGGGCGACGGAAATCTGGCTTTCATCACATCCCTCTTCATCAAATACAGACTGCCGGATGTGAAAGTAAGTATCTTCGGTATCGATGAGGACAAGATGAGCGAGTTCACTTTCGCGGATGGAACCTATCACGTGGATGAGATTCCGGAGGATATGGCCTTTGACCACGCGTTTGAGTGTGTGGGCAACATGGCGTCCGGTATGGCAATCAATCAGATCATCGACTACATCCATCCGGAAGGAACCATTTCGATTCTGGGTGTATCGGAGGATCCGGTACCGATCAATACGAGAATGGTTCTGGAGAAGGGACTGCGGATCTTCGGCAGCAGCAGGAGCGGACGGAAGGACTTCGAGGAAATCGTCAAATTCTATGACGAGAATCCGGAAGTCGTCAACTATCTGGAGCGTATCGTAGGAGAAGTGTTCGACGTGAGAGAAGTCGAAGACTTCACGAAAGCCTTCGAAGCCGACATTCACAAGGCCGGCGGCAAGACAATCATGGTTTGGAACAAGTAACGGAGAATAGATAAATTGAGTACTATCAGAACGATCGTGAGCGAACATATCGAATGGCGAAGCCAGATTTTCAAGCTTGCGAAATCGGACATTATTAAAACATACAGCGGCGCGGCCTTCGGCTGGGCATGGGCGCTGGTCAGACCGACGTTGATGATCTTCGTCTTCTGGTTTGCGTTCACCTATGGTTTGCGCGGCGGCGGACCGGTCGAAGGGTATCCTTTCGTGCTGTGGATGATTCCGGGCTTCATCGCCTGGTTCTATATGAGCGATATGCTGCAGCAGGGCGCCGGCGCCATCCGGAAGTACCGGTTTCTGGTCACTAAGATGAAGTTTCCGGTTTCGACCATTCCGACGTTCATCAGCATGTCGAAGCTGGCCATCCATCTTTGTCTCATGGTGCTGGTGGTTGCCATCTTCATCGTGACGGGAAACTTCCCGGACATCTACTGGCTGCAACTGCCGTTCTATATGCTTTGTATGGTATTGTTCTTCACGGCGTGGGGTCTGTTTTCTTCCATGCTGGCTGCCATGAGTGTGGACTTTCTGAATCTGGTCAAGTCAGTTACCCAGGCTATTTTCTGGCTTTCAGGAATCATGTGGGACATCAACAGAATCAACAGTCCGACGATACAGTTTATCATGCATTTCAATCCGGTCACCTACATCGCGACCGGATACCGGAACTGCTTCATCTACAAGGTGTGGTTCTGGGAGCAGCCTGACAGATTGCTCATTTTCGTGTTTGTGCTCATCGTCATGATGGCTCTCGCTGTCTGGGCATACAAGAAGCTGATCAAAGATATACCTGATGTATTGTAGGAGATGTCATGAATCCGGATAGAGTTGTAATAGAATTCAAAAATGTAACGAAGAAATACAAATTATATAAGAATGACAAGCAGCGTCTGCTTGCTGTGTTTTCCAACAAGGTAAAACATAAGGAAAAACTAGCGGTCAATGATGTGAGTTTCAAAATATATGAAGGAGAGTCCGTCGCATTTCTGGGAAAGAACGGCGCCGGCAAATCCACGATTCTCAAGATGATGACCGAGGTTGCATTTCCGACCAAGGGAGAGGTATACATCGACGGCAGAGTCAGTGCTCTGCTGGAACTGAGCTCCGGCTTTGACAAAGAGATGACCGGTAGAGATAACATCTATTTTAAGGGTCAGCTCTATGGGCTAAGGGACTCGGAAATCGCGGAACTGGAGCAGGATATCATAGATTTCGCCGAGCTGGACGAGTACATCGACCAGCCGGTCAGAACCTATTCCAGCGGTATGCGTGCGAGACTGGGCTTCGCCGTCAGCATCAACATCCGTCCGGAGATTCTCATTGTCGACGAAGCACTGAGTGTAGGCGACAAGGAGTTCCGGAAGAAATGCCGCAAGAGGGTCAATGAAATCATAGATAAAGATAACGTCACCCTCGTCTTTGTAACCCACTCCACAGAAACAGCACGAGAGTTCTGCAGACGCGGTATCGTTATGAAGAAGGGCGAGATGGTCTACGACAGCGATATCGACGATGCCATCGCGTTCTATGAACAGCCAGCCAAATAAGGAGATAGAAAAGTGGCAAAAGTATCAGTCATCGTACCAGTATACAATGGAGAGAACTATCTTGACGAGATGCTGAAGTCTGTTCGAAGGCAGACACTCAGAGATTTTGAAGTGATCATCGTCAATGATGGTTCTTCTGACTGCTCGCAGGATATCATCGACAGATACTGTGAAGAAGATAAGCGGTTCCGTTGCATCATACAGGAGCATCAAGGCATCTCCGCTGCGCGGAACGCCGCACTGGAAACAGCGACAGGGGAATATGTCGTTTTTTATGATGCGGATGATACGGTGCCGGAGAATTCCATTACCGATCTCTATGAGGCAGTTAAGAAAGAGTTCGCGGATCTGATCATCGGCCTCGCTGAAATCAGATGCATCGATGAGACATATATTCCAACGGCCATGTCCAGACTGGCTGCACAGAGCAAAATCGATCGCTATGACCTGGACATGAACGGCACCTGTACTCTCTGGAATAAACTATTCAAGAGAGATATTATTGAGAGAAACCAACTTCGTTTTTTGCCGCTGACCTGTGGGGAGGATATGGTGTTTGTATACCAGTTCGCTCAGCGGTGCCGATCCATTACTGGATGCGACAGCGTTATCTACACCCACCATGCGCGGAGCGTCCACAATGGGGAAGAGGGAACAGAGAATCTGTCGTCCGAAAAACTGCAGGATCTCCTGAGCGCTTTCGACAAGACGCTTGAGACTGTTGAAAACGCCTACAAAGATCATTTAGATGCCCTCGAGAAGAACGTCGCAGCGCCAAACGAACGGGAGGAGCTGGAGCATAAATTCCGTCTGTTCCGGGAGAATCTGTATGCCAGATTTACAGGCGACAGCCTTCTGGGGAAATACTATCGGTACATATGGAAGCTGGACCCGAAGGACATTGAATCGGTCGAGCAGCATGTCAATGAATGCAAGACGCACATCTTCCCGGGAGAGTGGGAGAAGAGCGTCGATGGAGAAAACCGCGATCTGGCCCTCCACAAGAAAATCCTTCTGAAGCCGGAAGAGCTGGCAGAATCGCCGCTGCTCAGCGTGGTCGTCACATCATCCGTTCCAAAGGATCATGTGGGACGGTTTGTTTCCAGTCTCTACAATCAGGAATTCCCATCTTTCGAAGTCATCGTCGACGAAGGATTGAAAGAATATATCAGTGAGGTGTGGAAAGCAAAATGCAATTTCAGGACCCTCGCTCATAATGACAACACATCGAACTTCAAGAAGAAAGCGCTGCAGGAGCTGCGGGGCAATTACGTCATGTTCATCGACGACCCGATTCTGTTCTCACAGCGCACAGTCAGACGCATGTTTACGGAAGTAACCAGAAAGATTGATGGTCCGAACTTCTGGTTCATCTGCGTGCCTCTGCGTCACATCGAGGGAGAGGGCAGCAGAGCCATCGAGTGCCATCGCGCCGCCTTCACCAAGGAGCAGGTCAAGGTAAAACTGCGGTCCGTCTACAATCAGCTGGACTACATCTGGAGCAACAAGATGTTCCACGTACCGTACCTGCGTGCGAAGCGCGTGCTCTTCACCGGCGATGCGAGAAAAGATATCGCGAAGCTCTACAACAACGCCACTTACGTGAAAACTCCGGAACTGGCGATGGCCACCATGCTGAATGAATCGGACGTGCTGAAACGCGTCGTGAACCCATGGGTCAAATTGAACTATAATCATATGATCAGAAAAGATCAGCGTATTGAAGCGAAAATCGCCAAACGTGAGATTCGTGTTCCAACGTTGGGACAGAAGTTCAAGAACTGGCGCTTGCTCAGGACCAGAAAGGGGTTCCGTTTCATCACAAAGAAAATCATTTATCCTCTCTATTACAGGTGGAACGCGCGTAAGCCAATCAACGAGAAGAAAGTCGTCTTCATTGAACCGCGAGCTGCGATGATGACGAACAGCGTTATGCAGATTCATGACTATTTTGAAAATGCCGGCGGGTATGAGATGCATGAACACTATCTGCGGGAGCGGTACGGCAGATATCGGACCCAGTTCAAGAACTGCATGGCTTTCCTGAAGGATCTCGCCACTGCGCGGTATGGCGTGATTCCAGAAGCAGACAATACGCTCAGCTGTATCAAAAAACGTCCGGAGACTATTGTGGTCAACACATGGCACGGCTGCGGCGCCTTTAAGAGATTCGGCTTCAGTACAGCAGATAAGATCTTTGGCTCCAGCATGAAGATCAAACTGCGGTATCCGTTGTACAAGAATCTGGATATCGTCACTGTCAGCAGCCCGGAAGTGGTCTGGGCCTTTGAAGAAGCGATGGGCCTGCAGGGACAGAACATCGTTAAGCCACTGGGCATCAGCCGGACCGACGTGTTCTTTGATGAAGCATTCGTTCAGGAGGCAGTAGGCCGGGTTCATGAGGCGATTCCGGCAGCAAAGGATAAAAAGATTATCTTCTACGCACCGACCTTCCGGGGAAGAATTGCCAGTGCGGAAGGACCGAATATGCTGGATCTGGAACGGATGGCTGAAGCGCTTACCGACGAGTATGTGCTCGTCATCAAACATCATCCGCTGGTGAAAAACCCACCGATCATTCCGCCTGCCGTCAAAGACAAATTCGTCTTCGATATGACCCGGGAAGGAAGCATCGATGATTTGCTCTGCGCCAGTGATATCTGTATCTCAGACTACTCGTCTCTGGTTTACGAATACTCACTGTTCGAACGGCCGATGTTGTTCTTCGCCTACGATTTGGAGGAGTACTTCGACTGGAGAGGATTCTATTACGATTACGAAGATCTGACACCGGGTCCAATCGTAACAAGTACGGAAGAAATCATTCACTATGTGAAGAATATAGACACGCTATTCGATCAATCGGTTGTACATGATTTCCGCGAGCGGTTTATGTCCAGTTGTGACGGACACTCTACAGAGCGTATCATCAAAGCAATGGAGGCATTATGAGGAAAAGAAGAACGATCAGAGATTACATTCTGCAGATCTACTATTTCATTACCTTGAAGATCGTTTATCCTGCCCAGTACAAAATCCACGCCAGGAAACCTGTCGTGAAGGGCAAGGTCATTCTGCTCGAACCGAGATTTCCAGAGACAACGGATAGCCTGCGCCAGATCAAAAACGCTCTCATAAAAAAGGGCGGTTACGAAATTCTGGAGATGCAGCTCGGGATTGAGCGTTTACACTTGAATGAGCAGAACAAGCGCATCATGGCATTTCTCAGAGAATTCGCTACGGCGGAATATGTCTTCACAACGGATTCCAATAAGACTGTCGGCGGTTTTGAGAAGCGGCCAGAGACCAAGGTCGTGCAGGTATGGCACGCCTGCGGCGCGTTCAAACGCTTCGGCTTCAGCACAGCCAAGCTCACCTTTGGCGGCACAAGCTTCAAACAGAAATTCTATCCTCTCCACAGAAATTACGATGTGGTGACGGTCAGCAGTCCGGAGGTGGTCTGGGCTTATGAAGAGGCTATGATGCTGGAGGGCCAGAATAAGGTCAAGCCGTGGGGAATCAGCCGGACTGATGTGTTCTTCAATGAGGAATTTTTAAACAGTGCCAGAGAAGCTGTGCGCAATGCGGTGCCGGAAGCTGCAGGGAAAAAGGTCATATTGTATGCGCCGACATTCCGGGGCAAGGTGCTTTACGCCGAATCACCTAATGAGATGGATCTTCTCAAAATGAAGGAAGCATTGGGCGAGGAGTATGTCCTTCTCATCAAGCATCATCCATTTGTCAAGAATCGTCCTGTGATTGACGAGTCCTGCAGTGATTTTGCCTTTGATGTAACGGATGCACTGGAAATCGACCAGTTGCTCTGTGCATCCGATATTTGCATTTCAGATTACTCTTCGCTGATCTTCGAATACTCGCTGTTTGAGCGACCGATGCTGTTCTTCGCCTACGATCTCGATGAATACTTTGATTACCGTGGATTCTACTATGATTACGATGAGATGACGCCGGGACCGATTGTCAAAGATACGGAAGAAATCATCGATTACATCGTGAACATTGATACCCGGTTTGATCTGCAGGAAGTGCAGGCTTTCCGGGATAAGTTCATGTCCTCCTGCGACGGACATGTCACAGAAAGGATTCTGGAGAATATATGCAAGTAACTGAAGAAAGACTGGATAAAAAGAATTCTTTTTTCAGAGATTTCATATGGTACACATTTATCTTCGGCATCACCGCAGTTTGCGCGTATGCTGAGTTTCTTTATTTCGGCCGTTCGCTTCTGATCAATACGACCGGTAATATTGACGGATGGGCACAGCACTATCCAATCTACGTGGAAATCAAACAGATTCTTGCTGATTTTGTTCATGGGAATGGATTTGCCTTCTGGGCGTGGGATATCGGTTTGGGGGAAGATGTCTGGATGCTGCTCAAAAGCAGGATCCTTGACCCACTCACTTATATTGTGATTGCCTTTCCGGAGGAACACATCGACATCGGCTACAGCATCATGGTGGTCGTCAGACAATATCTTTCCGGGGTCGCATTCATGGTTTTCGGCAGATATATCTGTCTGGACCGGGAGCAGGTGATTCTAGGCGGACTTTGCTATGCTTTTTCTGGCTGGGCAGTCTTATCGACTATTACACAGGGAACTTTTACCACGGCAACGATACTATTCCCGCTTCTGGTGCTGGGGGTAGATAAACTGCTCAATGATCATTCTCCATGGATGTTCTCAGTGACTGTGGCATTGCTGATGATTTACAGCACGATATGGGCTTATGTTTCAGCTGTCATTATCTTCGTCTATTTCATCGTCAGGTACTTCCACTATAGGAAATTCAATCTCAAGGACTTCGGCTGTCACTTCGCTTCCTTCGCCGTATTCGGTGCGTTGGGCGTTTTGCTGTCTGCATTTTCGTTTCTGCAGACGTTTATCAAGACAACTGGAGCAAATACGGAATCAACGGTCACCTATGACGCCTGGTACACCATGCGAGAATATCTGCGCATACCTTCTGAGCTGTTTTCCTATACCGAAATACACACTCCATACAGTGCGGTATTTCTGGCATGTACACTGATGGTTCTCCTGCCGATTGCTTTCCTGCAGCTGAAGAAGAAAAGCACGGCAGCCATCATGATGACGTTGTGTCTGATTGCAGGGCTGTTCCCGGTTACGGGCAGCATCCTGAACGGGTTCAGTTACTCTGTCGGCCGGTGGTATTTCGTTGTTGTCTTCTTCATGGCATGGGCGATGACCGAGTGCCTGACAAAGGAGACGTTCGCACGCAAAGGCAACCTTCTGATTATGGTACTGTTCCTTCTGGCGGTGTGTACATGGAATATTCTGGTCGGCTATAAGTACCTGCAGATTATCAGCCTGAACGCAGTGTTATGCACAGTCATCGGCGGCATTTTCGGACTGCTGACGATAGCGGTTTTCGCCATTCGTGCAAGAATTGGAGAGCAAAGAGCATGGCGCAATCTCTGTGCCGCTTTTGCAGTCGTCCTGATGATCGGAAGCATTGCCGGAGCACTCAACGTCAGACTTGCGCCTGGTCTGGGTGAGCAGATATACGGTTACCAGCCGGCAGGCTACACCTACGAGAATTACGAGGACACCTGCCAGAAAATCGCTCGCACCATTCAGGCAGAGGACACCTCGTTCTTCCGGAGCGAACGAATCGCCGAGACAAAGGTTCCGCCGAACAAGAACATGTTCCACGATATGCGATCGATTTACACGTTTTCCTCATCTGTGAAGAAGTCGTGGCACGAGTACAATAAACTGATGGGAAATAACTTCGGTTACTTCGACCGGACGGCCAGCTTCTCCAATGGAAACCGCGCAGGGATGGATACGCTGATGGGTGTCAAGTACTATTTCATCGACCCGACTCCGGGAGGGAGAGATGAAGCGGCATATGTCCCATACGGATACCAATACCACGAGACCATCGACGGCGTCGATGTCTATAAGAATCAGTACAGCATCGGACTGGGCGCGACTTACGATGGCTTCATCACAGAGTCCGAATTGATGGAGTATCCATATCTGGAGAGAGAGCAGGCCGTTCTGCAGGC
>JAILDT010000156.1 GCA_024689085.1 Clostridia bacterium
TTCCGAGGTGATCACCGTGTTCGGTACCGCGCCCTATGATGACGCAGTCAATGAACCGACCTTCCGACTGGCCCATCAGCTGTACGAGATGTCCGCGGACGTCAGGCGTACCGGTTCCGCAGCCCTCGACCTGTGCTGGACCGCCTGCGGGCGATTCGGTTTGTACGCAGAACTGGGACTGTCCGCATGGGATTTTGCAGCAGGCAAACTGATTGCGGAGGAAACCGGCTGCATCGTCACAGATATCCACGGCAACCCGTTATCCTACAAAGAGAAACCATCGATCCTCTGCGGCCGCCCGACAGCGGTCAAAGAATTCAAGGAGAAATACACATGGAATTATTAGATATCATGGCATCACGCCGCAGCATCCGCAAATACACCGACGAAGAGATTCCTGAAGAGAAGCTGAACAAGATTCTCCAGGCTGCGCTGCTCGCCCCGACGAGCAGAGGCAAACAGCCATGGGAGTTTTACGTCATCAAGGACAGGGTGCTTTTGCAAAAGCTTTCCGAGGCGAAACATCACGGCGCGGCTCTGCTGGCCGATTGCAATACGGCCATCGCGGTCTTCGCGGACAGCGATCTATCCGATGCCTGGATCGAAGACTGCTCCGCCGTACTGGGATATATGTATCTGATGGCGACAGAGCAGGGTGTCGGCAGCTGCTGGGTGCAAATGCGCATGCGAAAAGATGCAGACGGTAACGACGCCGAGCAAAACGTGCGCGACATCCTGGGCGTGGAACTGCCTTGGCGCATGGTGGGCATTATGGCCCTGGGCATGCCGGCCGAAGAGAAGAAGGCGTATTCCTTAGAGGAACTGAAGTGGGCGAAGGTGCACAGATGAGAAAAATACTGATCGTCATCGACATGCAGAACGACTTCATCGACGGCTCCCTGGGAACACCTGAGGCAGTGGCCATCGTGGAGAACGTGAAGAATAAGATCCGTTCCTATCCGGCGGAGAATATCCTTGCGACCATGGATACCCATGAACCGGACTATCTGCAGACCCAGGAAGGCAAACACCTTCCGGTCGAGCACTGCATCAAGCCGGGCAAAGGCTGGGAGATCCGCGAGGACATCGCTTCGCTGCTGGACGGCGCGAAGATCTATGAGAAACCGACCTTCGGCAGCACGGCCATGGCAGAGGATGTGAAGGCATTGTCCTTACAGGAAGAACTCGAACTCGAACTGTGTGGCCTTTGCACGGATATCTGTGTGGTCTCGAATGCGCTGCTGCTGAAAGCCATGATGCCGGAAGTGAAGATCTCCGTTGACGCAGCCTGCTGCGCCGGCGTCACCCCGGAAAGCCACGCAGCGGCCTTGCAGACCTTGAAGATGTGTCAGATCGAGATCACATGCGAATAATTGATTATGAAATCCTGGAAAACCGCTATGCTGACAACCGGAATACTGCTTGAACTGGTATCGCTGGCTGGGCTGATCTACATTCTCAGCATCATCCCCGGACCCGAACTCAAAGCGATGCTGTTTTTGCTCGCGCCGGCAGTGGGGATGCTGTACGGCATCTTCGTGATCCGGATCGGCGCCAGGATCAAAGTATAAAGGAGACTATTATGGCGAAAGTATTACTGCTCAACGGCAGCCCTCACGAGAAAGGCTGCACAGCCAGAGCACTGGAAGAAGTCATCAAAGTACTCAACGAGGAAGGCATCGAAACAGAACTCATCCAGGTCGGCAAGAAAGACCTGCCCGGATGCAAAGCCTGTGGCTTTTGCGCGAGAAACGGGAAGTGCGTCTACGACGATCTCGTCAATGAAGTGGCGCCGAAGTTTGAGGAGGCGGACGGCCTTGTCATTGGCAGCCCGGTCTACTACGCGTCACCAAACGGCACAGCCCTGTCCTTTATGGACAGACTCTTCTACAGCGCCGGATACCCGAAGCACATGAAAGTCGGCGCCGCCGTGGTCAGCGCCCGCAGGGGAGGGAACACGGCTACCTTTGACGCCCTGAACAAGTACTTCACCATCAGCGGCATGCCGGTGGTTTCCAGCACTTACTGGAATCAGGTTCACGGATTCACGGCGGAAGACGTGGAGAAGGATCTGGAAGGACTCCAGACCATGCGAAACCTGGGCCGGAACATGGCCTTCCTGATCCGTGCCATCGCGGCGGAGAAAGAGAAGGGCGGACTGCCTGTGGAAGAACACGACGTGTTCACCAGTTTTCATGATGGGAAATAGGGAAAAATAGTGAATAACCCGGACGGAAATCGAGCGGATATGTTGCAGCATATCCGCCCGATTGTGGAATAGTGGTACGAGTGAATTGTTAGAAGATGGATTCTTCTTCCATTAAAGGCAATTCGATGCCGATGTTCTGTTCGCA
>JAILDT010000154.1 GCA_024689085.1 Clostridia bacterium
TCCGTATACCGCTCCGCGCAAAAGCAATCCGCTGCCTTGATCTGATACGGTACGCCGTCATCGATTTCCACGTTCTTCAACGAAAAGAACCGGTGCAGCTGGCCGTGGTCCTCGCCCCAGTATCCGACGTTGACCATCAGATATGATGGGAGAATCCCCGCGTCCTGCTTTTGCTTATCGTTCCATACGATGACCGGCTCGTCCTCGGCGTGAGCCGGATTGCAGGTGAAGAATTCCACGTAAAATGGTTTCCGTTCCCCTGTGTCCTCTTTCTCTGCTGTGAACGAATGCCACCACCAGTCATATCCCTTCGATGCAAGCGGTCCCTTCAGCATCCATTGGTCTCTGCTAATATCGTTCCCGTTCATTGCATGTCTCCTTTTGATTATTTCACCAGTTCGAGCTCTTCACCCTCTTCCAGGATGATGCGGCCGTCGGCCTCGAACTGCTCGGCCACTGCGCGGTCAAAGAACACACCGCTGTTGGCTGCCGTCATGTGATACGGAATGCTGTGTTTCGCCTTGACGAGAGCCGCGCATTCGGACGCTTCGGCGGTGTCCATGTTGTAAATCCCGTCACAGCAGAAGAAGGCGTAGTCGAGATTCTTCTCCGCCAGACGCGGCATCTGCTCCGTCGTGGAGGTGTCGCCTGATACATAGACCGTGACGCCGTTGGACAAAGTAATGATGTATCCGACGCACTCGCTTACATTGTGGTTCTTGTTATATCCTGCTTCGACTGCCTCGACCTGTACGTATCCGAGATCAAAACTCTGGTGCTCACCGCCTGCCAGCGCTTCCTTCCTGGTGATGACCTGGCAGTCGTCGCTGCGGTTTTCGATTTTGTCGAACGCGACGTGGTCGTAGTGATCATGCGTGGAAAGGATCACATCCGCCGCCGGGCCGTACCAGTCGTCGTCACCGACAAACGGGTCGATGTAAATCACCTTATCTTCAGCCGTTGTGATTCTGATGCTGCCGTGCCCCATGTAAAGGAGCGTTGCGTTTTTCGTATCCATCTGCGTCTCCTCTTCTGTCTGCTCTGCCTGGCCAGCCTGCTCTGTCTGCGCCTGATTGTCGTCCGCCCCATCGGACATTCCGCCGCATGCGGCCAGCAGCGCGGCCATGCATATTGTTATGATTAATAATACTATTTTTTTCATCTCATTTAATCTCCTGACTTCGCCTCTATCATACCATATTTGAACGCAGGCAAAAACGACTGTATAATAGGTGCAGGTAAGATCACAAGGAGGTCAAACGAATGGAATTCAAACTGGGACTTTGTCAGATTGCAGGATCTGTCGACAAGGAAATCGCAAAGCAAAACGCAGAGAAGCACGTGCGTGAGGCCGCGGAAAACGGCGCGCAGGTCATCTCTCTTCCGGAGATGTGGGACTGCCCGTATTCCAATGATTATTTCAGAGAGTACGCGGAGCCGGCAGACGGACCGACCGTCGAGTTCATGTCAAAGCTGGCGGCCGATCTGGGAATCTATCTGATTGGCGGATCCATTTCGGAGCTGGATGGGGACAAGGTGTACAACACGGCATTCTGTTTCGACCGGCACGGCGACGTCATCGGACGCCACCGCAAAGTCCACCTCTTCGATATCGACGTCAAGGGCGGCATCCGCTTCATGGAATCCGATACGCTGACGGCGGGCGAAGATATGACCATCCTCGATACGGAGTTCTGCAAGATCGGCGTCGGCATCTGCTACGATGTGCGCTTCCCGGAATGGTTCCGCAAGATGGCCTTGGCGGGAGCGAAAGTGATTGTTCTCCCGGGCGCGTTCAATATGACAACGGGTCCGGCACACTGGGATCTGACCATGCGGGCCAGAGCGCTGGACAATCAGGTCTACTTCGCGGCCAACGCGCCGGCCAGAGATGAGCAGGGCGTGTACGTGGCCTACGGAAACTCCTGCATCGCCAGCCCGTGGGGAGATTTCATCGCCCATGCTGACGAGAAGCAGCAGATCATCTACGGCGACATCGATCTGGACAAGGTCGATGCCATCCGCGAACAGCTGCCGCTTCTGAAACACCGCAGACCGGAACTGTACTAATGCAAAAGCATCAAAAAGGGCTCGCAGCATTCACTGCGAGCCTGCTTATTTTTTTGCAAAAGCAAGATGGCTTATCCTACCCCTGTTTCGCGCGCTTCTTCGTATACACCGCCACGGCTATGGCTGCGGCCGCCAGCAACAGGATACCGATGATCAGCGGAACGATCGGGAAGCTTTTCGGCTCACCGTAGTCCGCATCGGCAGCGTTTTCCTGGTAGATCGTCAGCGCCAGGTCGTGGGCTTCCTCAGCCATTTCCATATCCGCGTTCGTCATGATTTCCTCGCGCGCCTCGCGGGACGGTTCGGCTTTGATTTCCTCCTGCAGTTCTGCAAACCGCGTTTCAAACTCTCCCTGCTTGTTCAGGAGTTGTTCCTGCGCCTGGGCGAACTGCTCCCCGTCGAGATTGCCGTAGACGAGAAGATTTGTCATCGCGCTGAAGGTTGCGATATAGGACTTCTCCCAACCGGCCGGATGCATATGGTATTCTCCATCGTGGTAATAATAGTCGCCGCCATCCGGTTTCTCTTCCGTGATCTCCGGCTCATCCAGCTGCACCTTGTAGCCTTCCCAGGTGTCGGTCAGCAGCATCGGATAGGATGGCACGAAGACGTTGTACGCTGTGTTGTCCATGGCGAACCATTCCACTGTGCCCAGGTCCTGTTCCTCTTCCGGATAGAAGCGGTACATATGAGAGTTCATATTTTCTTCAAAACCGATCGGGCTGATTCTGAACAGTGCCAGCACATTGTCGAAGGACATGTCTTTCTTCAGGTCCAGATTGTTGTGCAGACCGGTTATCGCGCCGTTTTCATCGACGTTCGTCATGACGAAGTGATTGTCTTCCAGCACGTTATCGACCGTCCAGACGTTCGTGTCTTCCAGCCAGTTCTGAGATGCAACCAGCCTGTTCTGCACGACTTCTCTCCATTCTGCCGGCCAGTCTTCATTCTCAATTTCCATCTTGTAATCGTTATAAGAAGCCCGGTAATCGATGATGTTTTCTTCTTCATCACCGACGAAAGTCCCTGCTTTTTTCGCTACGTCAAACAGATGGTCCGATGCGATGATGTGATCCGTATCATCCAGGTCGATCTTGCCGAGGACAGACACGTTGAACTGCATGAAGCAGACATCCTTCGGCAAAAGCACCGCGATGTATTCGTGTCCGGAGAGGTTCTCCATATACCACTGCTCCTTCTGGTCGCAGATCATCACGCCGGATCCTTCGTATCCTGCGCCGACGGTATCATAGATTCCCGCCAGAAGCGCAACGCCCTCCCGGGCTGTGGATGCCTCGGAGAGAAGCACCGTCGCCATTTCCGATTCTTCGATTCCATCATCCGTGAATGGGTCCACTTCCTGAATGCTTTCATTGGCGTTCACAGACTGGGTCGCGCTGACCGTCACGCCGTGATCGTTGGTTCCTGCTTCCTCATACGGCGAATGTTCATGAGTGCTCTCGCAGGTCAGGCATTCCCCGTCAATCAGACCGTCGCAGCGCGCCGTGTACTGGTAGCTGTCGTGGGTGAAGGTCCAGGTGAAATCTGTGCATCCCTGATAGGTCTCGCCTTCTTTGTGCTTGCCCGCAGGCGCCACGTAATAGGTTTTGTTGGAGTCGGCGTCAAGTTCCTCGGTGCGCATGAACACATTCGCACCGTCGTCGGTCATGTCTCCGCCTGCGTAGAACAGCACGCACGCGCTGACGTTGATCGGCCAGCACAGTGCAATGATCATGGCGATGATCATCGGGATGATTGTCTTTTTCTTTCTTACTATGTTCATCGTTCCATCCTCTGACAAAAAATCCTCTAGAAGGCAAAGTTTCCGTTTCTGAATACGGCGACTTCCTCGCCGTCGTGGGTGATGCCTGTGATCTCCAGGTCAGGTGATCCAATCATGAAATCTTCATGCATCATGGACTTGTTCACACCTCGTTCTGCCAGTTCTTCTTCCGTCATATTCTCCGATCCGGCCAGGCATGAAGGATACGCCTCGCCGAAGGCCATGTGGCATGACGCGTTCTCATCGAACAGGGTGTTAAAGAACAACACGCCGGAGTTGGAAATCGGCGAATCGTACGGCACCAGAGCGACTTCGCCGAAATAGGAAGCGCCTTCGTCGACCGCAATCGCGTCCTTCAGGATGTCCTCTCCTGTGTCCGCGTGGGCTTCGATGATTTTTCCGTCCTTGATTTCAAAGCGCAGTCCTTCGATTACCGTACCGTTCAGGCAGAGCGGTTTCGTGGCGACGACCGTGCCGTTGATCTTGTTTTTGTCCGGCAGGGTAAATACTTCTTCCGTCGGCATATTGGCCGAGAAGATCAGTCCCGCTTTCGTCTCCTCATCACCGCCGGCCCAGATGTGTCCTTCCGGCAGTTCGACAGTCAGGTCCGTACCTGCCGAATTCTTATACTTCAGTGTCTTGAAACTGTAGTCGTTCAGGATGTCGACGTGTTTCTTGATTTCCTCGGAGTGGGCCTGCCAGTTGGCAAGGGCGTCTCCGCCGTCCACTCTGCAGGAAGCCAGGATCTCTTCCCAAAGTCTCGCGACGGCTTCTTCCTCACTGAGCTCCGGGAACACCCTGCATGCCCACGCCTTCGTCGGGACGGAGCAGATGCTCCAGGCGCATTCGCTGCTCATCAGCCTTGTGCGGTACTCCTCAAGGGCTTTGCCTGAACTGACCTGCGCCCTGCGGATGCGGTCCGGATCCACACCGGCCAACAGTCCCGGGTCCTCTGCGTAGATGGTCAGGAACGCCGCGCCTTCTTTACTCAGGATGTTGTGATACTCCACTTCCCACTGGTTGACCGTATCAAACACATCATCTTCCGCATGCAAAAACTTCATGCGCTTCAGTTCATCGTCTTCCCAGCGCATCAGCACCTCCCGGCAGCCTGCCTCATAGGCGACTGCCGCGCAAAGCCGTGCAAAATCCGCACACTCCACCGGACAGCGGATTGCCAGTCTCTGTCCTTTCTGAATGTTGACGCCTGTTTTCACGACCAGTTCCGCCAGGTCTTTCTTCAATTTCTCCAGTTCAGCCATTTCGTTAAATCCTTTCAAGTCTTATTTCTGCCTTACTCTTTCAAGTCTTCAAGTCTTCTATTCTTCTGTGTCTTCTGTGTCATCAATTGCTTCCGTGTCCGCCTTCTCGATTCTGTCCGGATCCACATCCCTGAACAGGAACGACAGTACCTGCCCCACGGCGTACAGCGCCAGACCGGCAAATGCGGTCGCCGCTCCTGCCGCCGCCAGCGATTTCGCTGCGTTCTTTTCCTTCTCCATGTCCTTTCCTCCTTTTGTAATCTATCTGAAGTATATACAGTCATAACTGGTCGCGGTTTTCTCTCCGTACCACGCTCCGACCATGATTTTCATATCCCCGGTCTCTCCTTCCGGTGGGAAAACGCTCTCTCCTTTGCAACTTTCCGTTCTGACTTTGGCGTTGTATATCACGATAACCTGCCATAAGGAATCTGGTTCTGAATCCCAGAAGACAGCAACTTTCTCTGTTGAAATATCTTCACATTTGATGCTCAGTTCTCTGTCGCTGAAATACGTATCCGGGCTTTCCCCGTCGAAAGAGAATATTAAACCGGGAGCTGCGTATCTGAGATCATAGTCTGTTCCACTAGGGAACATGCCTTTGCGTTTTTCGCATGCATCCCACTCTTTCATCCCCTCAGCATCCTGGTTTAAAAAGCCTTTGACGCCGACACCAATCACGCCCAATACGGTGTCCACGTTACTTACTGAGGCAAGTCCTGTTGCTTTTGCAAACTCCTCTTTATTACTCACCACGACCGGCCAGCCTGCTTCGGATGGTACCTCCGCTGTATTTACAAAGAAGAAGGCTCCATCATTTTCTTCCATCAGATCAAAAAGCTCTTCTCCGCATTTATACTCCTCTTTTGCAAGTTCCAGATCGCGGAGGTCCTCATCATCCGACGCGGGATCATAAGAGACACCTGGCTGATCTGAATAGCCAACGGTCTCCGTTTCTACATCACCGACGTCTTCGATGGTCATATCCTCCGCTACATCTGTGGATATGTGGAATAAGTAGTAACCTCCCATTGCCAGCCCCGCGAGGACTGCTAAGCCTATGATGATGCCAATCACTTTTTTCATTTTCCAATCTCCTTATCTAGTCTGCATTCAAAATCCCCATTGGCTGATTACAAAACTCTCTGGCCATTGACTTTCAATGAGAATAATGCGTCAAATAGTCTCGCTGCCTGAGAGCACATGGTCATGCGCTGGAGGAAGATATCAAAATACTCGTACATCGTGCAGATATTCTCGTCAATCGTTAAATACAGCGTGATCCGCTTTTCTTCCCGACCGCAGCGGAGCCTGGTTTCTGTCACCGCATAGTTGACGCGGTCATGGACATCATACAGGATCGGATCTTTTTCACGGACGCGGCTTCTTCGCACATCGGTTTTATCCGCTATGATCAGCGCTGCTGTGATTGGATCCGCAGCCACACCGTCTGATTCATCATGATTGGAAATGGCGGAAACGATCTGCACCCGCTCAGAAACGGACAGATCCGTTTCCTTCAGTATTTCGTTCGCCAGCAGTCCTCCGTATTCAGCATGGTGATGTCTGTTGACCGCGTTTCCGATATCATGCATGAACCCGGCGATTTTCGCCAGTTCGATTTCCCGCTCGCTATACCCAAAGGTCTCCAGAATCTCTGCTGCTTTCACTGCGACCAGTTTGGTGTGTATCGTGGAATGGTCTGTATACCCCAGCGCGTCGAGAATCGCGTTGCCGCGTTCATAGTATTCCAGTATTTCCTTGTGATTTACAATATCTTCGTATTTCATCGCTCTGCACCCTCTCTTTCTATCTACCACTATATCCCACTTGCCGTTCTTATGCCACAAGAATAATAAAAAAAACCCCGAAGATACTGCAGAACAGAATCTTCGGGGATCATCACTCTCTAGTCCGTTACATCCTTATCCGGCAGTTTGTTGTACACCACGAGCCCGCGCACTGCGAAGAAGAGGCAGATCACGCCCATGATGTAATACCACGGATTCTCGGACGGCGAAAAGAAAGTCGGCTCAATGCAAAGCCACATGTTGCACCACGGATTAAAGGATACCAGCGCCACGCAGATGAATACGATGTGCAGGATCCTGTTGTTCCCTTTTCTGTATCCGCGCTTTTCGAGGACCAGACCAGGAACGATGGTGATCAGCACCTGCGTGAAGATCCAAAATTTCCACATGGTCTCGTCGTGAAGTTCGAACCGGAGGAAGTTCAGGCCCACATAGAAGATCACGATCTGTGTGATGATCTCTGTCATATGGGATTTGAATGACGTGCCCGGCTTCCAGATCACGTCTTTCTCATAGGTCAGCGCCCGCTGCAGGCAATAGGTTTCCATGCAGACCCAGACCGCTTCGCCGATGGCAAGCAGCAGGAAGAGCAGGAAGTGGTCGTAGTTCTTCCACGCCGCCAGGAATACCCAGATGCCCATGAAGTCAGCGGCCCAGTAGAACGTGTGCAGCCAGAGCGGATACGGACCGAGCTTGTCCTTTTCGGTCAGATAAATCGGAATAATGTAAACGAGCAGACCGAAGATGACGGCCAGCGCTACGGCGATCCATGCGCCCACCCAGCCCGGCGCGCCGATGTTCAAGTGATCGACAAAACTCTGTCCGGTTACGTCTCCGGATGGATAACCAGTCGTCAGTTTTTCGAATATATTCATGTTTTGATCCTCCCATTCGTTTGTTTCGCATGTTCGATTCTGAGAGAATTGTAGCGTTCTTGACACGCAAAACGCAATGAGCAATAATAAGCAGAGTGATAGTTACTTATCATATTGTAAATGAATGATAACCAACCATGTACAAAACTTCCAAAGACAGGCGCTTCCAAAAAAACAAGCGCGAACTGCGCCGCGCTTTCATCGATCTCTGCATTGAGCAGGGATACCAGTCTATTACGATTTCATCCCTGACCGAACGGGCCGATCTGAACAGGATGACCTTCTATTCTCACTACGATACCATCGAAGATGTGTTTCAGGAGTTCGTGGACGATATGACGAGTGAAATCGCCGCGCGGATCGCTGACGAGAAGGAATTTACCATCGACGGCTTCATCGCGATCCTGAACTCCGTCATGTACCGGGAGATCGACTTCTTCCGTTATGTTGCAAAAGCAGGAAGTCGCGCAGACTTCAAAACGGCGTTCAAAGACGCCATCGGCCAGCTCATCCACATTGACATGAAGAAGAATCCGTCACTGACCAAACAGCAGCAGCTAATCCTGTGCGATCTGGATGCGGTCTGCATCGCATACTCCTATCTGGACTGGCTCGCCGGAGACTACGGCGAGGACACGACCCTCGACGAAGTCATGTCCATCACCAAAGATCTCATGAAAGATCATCTCCCGTGGGTTACATACAGTAATTATTCCACTTCGTAGGCTGGCTGCCATGCCGCGAACTGAACGAGCTGTTCATCCGTGCGGTGATAATACCTCTCGCCCTTGTCCAGCTTCGCGATTTCAGCCATTTCTTCCTCAGTCAGTGCAAAGTCAAGAATATCCAGATTGTCTTTGATGTGATCGACATTCTTACTCCCTGGAATGACGGCGAATCCCATCTGCGTATGCCAGCGGAGAATGATCTGCGCGCTTGACTTGCCGTACTTCTTTCCCAGTTCTTCGAAGATCGGTTCTTCGATCAGGGACTTGTCACCGTGGCCCAACGGATACCAGCTCATGAGCTTGATTCCATACTGGTCGAGGGTCTTCCTGAGTTCTGCCTGTGTATAGTATGGATGTGCTTCCACCTGGATGAACTGCGGAACGATTTCCCATTTGGTCTGCAATTCTTCAATATATTTGCCCTCGAAATTTGAAATGCCGATTGATTTGGCTTTGCCTTCCTTGTATGCCTTCTCAAGCTGCCTGTACCCTGCCATCCAGTTTCCCGCAGGCTGATGGATGTAGAGCAGATCCACATATTCAACGCCGAGCCTTTCCAGCGTTTCATCTACCGCGTTCTCGTTCTCGTATTCGCTTGGCCAGAGTTTCGTGGAGAGGAATATGTCTTCCCTGGCGACGCCGCTGTCTTTGATCCCGCGTCCAACGGCTCTCTCATTGACATAGGCGTTGGCAGTATCCACTAGCCTATATCCCATCTTCAAAGCTTCTCTGACGCTGTTCTCCGCATCCGTAGGCGCCAGCATAAAGGTTCCGATTCCGATAACCGGACAAGTTACTCCATTATTCAGTACGATCTGTTCCATTTGTCTTACCTCCATTAATATGTAGACGCTGATGAGCTCGTCAGCTTCCACTGCTCTCCTTCCTTTCGCAGTGTGAAATCTCCTCGCAGATGCCAGTGTTTTTTTCCTCCGCCGTATACGGCGGCGATGACTCTGCTTTTGCCAGTCATAACGGCAGCACAGCCGTTCACTTTGACCTGGATTTCATCATGCTCTGCGGAATAATAGTTAAAAGTTCCATCGAGCAAGCCGCGGATGAAGGTATCTGCGGATTGTCTGACGCCCGTCATGTGCATAAGATAGTAATCATCGGACATCAGTTCTCTAAGACCTTTATCATCCTTATCTATCATGCACTGCCAGTATCTTTTATAAATTTCTTTGATGGCTTCAGCATCTTTCATGATTATTCCTTTTGCTCCTTTGGATCAAGATATTTGATGACTTTAGCAGGCGCCCCGCCCACTACTGCGTAATCAGGAACATCTTTTGTAACAACAGCTCCTGCAGCAACCA
>JAILDT010000002.1 GCA_024689085.1 Clostridia bacterium
ATGCCGACATAAGGCACGCCTCTGTTTCTGCTGACCTTGACCAGGAACTGCGGGCAGAGGTGGTCGTCCGCCAGAACGAAGAAGCCTCTGGAGCCGGATGCCAGATATGTATTGAAGATCGCGCACTGTGAAATGATGGCGATGACCAGGAATACATATCCCCATGCCTGTCCGAGGTTCGCTGTCAGAACTGTCGCATATCCAACATTTTCACCGGAGAAGCCGCCTTCTGTGGACCACATCTCCCAGCTGCCCTGCGGCAGTGTAGCAAGTCCGCCCAGTGTCGGCAGAACGTATGTCAGCGCGACCAGCGGCATCGCGATCTTCAGTCCCTTCGGGATGACCTGCGGGTTCTTGACCTCGCCGGCCATATTGGAGATGCATTCATATCCGCAGTACATCCAGATGCAGATGCAGATTCCGCCGCCCAGTCCGTCGATCAGTGTGTAGTCTTCCGGCATGAAAGGCTCAACCGGGTTAGCGTTCCAGTTGCAGAAGCCGACGATGGCTACCAGCAGGAATGCCGCTACGATCAGCAGAGACAGAACGGTACTTACAGTGCCTACTTCTCTCAGACCAAGCAGATTGACGATAGTGAAAATGGTGATCATTCCGATTTTCAGCGCCAGGGATCCTGCATAGGACATCGGAATCATCTGGCTCACATAGCCCGATACAAGAGCTACGTAAACGCCGTTTGTAATATACGTTGATACGGTTGCCCACCAGCCGGTCTGGAATCCCCAGAACTCGCCGAAGGCCTCCTTGACCCAGACGTACACACCGCCCTCTGACGGCATGACCGATGAACACTCCGCTACCAGCGAGCTGATCGGATACGCCCAGATAAACGGGAAGATGCACAAAAGCAGCAGCGTCATTCCCGGTCCTGCTTCCGGTATCATCTCTTCGATACCGAAGGCACCTGCTGCGACCAGACAGTAGAGCATGAATACGATTCCGGAAACCTTGATATCATGCTTTTTCAGTCCGGCTACTCCCTGCAGCTGAACACTTGGTTCGCTCATAAGTGACAAACCTCCTTCAATAGTCATAGTTAAATAAACAGATCATTGCAAATCATGATTGATGATAATGTACGGAGTTATGCTATCACAGCGTTGGAAATATTTCAACAAAAAGGGGTTGCTAAATTTTGGAATCTATGGTATTATGCATCATGAAAGGAAATATATGGTTCTTATGTCAAATTATTCAAAGGAAGATGTGAAGGAGTATATTCGGAACATCAGGCTTTTGCTCACGGAATCCGTGGAGGAAATGACCGATGAGAGAGCTTTAGATATTATCGAAGAGTACGTCTTTTCACAGGTTCGGTCCTCTTCCTGCAGTTTTCGGGACAACACTGCCCTTATCGAGCGGCTGTTTCTCTCCCTGCGATGTGAGATGGACATTCTCCAGCCTTTGATTGACGACCGATCCATTTCGGAGATCATGGTAAACGGTCCGGACAACATCTTCGTTGAGCGTGAAGGTGTGATTACACAGGTTCCTGCCAGTTTTGACTCGGTGGAGGATCTGCAGGAGCTGATCCGCCGAATCGCCGGCAGAGTCCACCGGGAAATCAATGAACTCAACCCCATCGTAGACGCGCGTCTCAGCGACGGATCGAGAGTCAACGCCGTTTACGGGAACATCGCTCTGAATGGACCGATTCTGACCATCCGTAAATTTCCTGAACGGGTCATGACCATGGGAGACTTTATCCGGAACGGAACCATCAGCCTCGAAGGCGCCCGGATCTTACGTATTCTGGTGCGCTGCGGCTATAACTGCTTCGTTTCCGGCGGAACCTCCAGCGGCAAGACCACGATGCTCAACGTGCTCGCCCAGCTTATCCCACCCGGTGAGCGCGTGATTGTAATCGAGGACTCCGCCGAACTGCAGATCAATCAGATCAGCAATATCGTGCGGATGGAATGCCGCAGTCCCAACACATCAGGCCGCGGTCAGGTCGATATGACCCATTTGGTCAGAGCGAGTCTGCGCATGCGGCCTGACCGTATCATCGTCGGGGAAGTCAGAGGCGGTGAGGTGTTCGATATGATCAACGCCATGAACACAGGCCATGCAGGGTCCCTGAGCACGGGACATGCCAACAGTATCACCGGCATGCTCAAAAGGCTGGAAGCCATGTTCATGCAGGCCGTTGACTTCCCCGTCGACGCCATCCGTGCGCAGATCGGCGAAGGCATCGACATCATGATCCACATGAGCCGTATGCGGGACGGGAGCCGCCGTGTCGTGGAAATCGCGGAACTGGCGGAAGTACAGAACGGACAGATCCGGACCAACTGCCTCTACCGGGCCGACGGCGGACTGACCGGAAAGAAGCTTTTGCACCGGGAGAAGCTGCTGATCGGAGACGTCAGCGAGGATGAAGTAAACAGCATTTGATAAGGACTGGTCATGCGATGATTCGAGATTATTCCATATACGAAATGACAGACAGAGAACGCACCCTCTTCTTCAGTGCCGGCTATCTGGCTGCGGCAGCGCTTATGTTTTTGTTCTACCGCAGCCTGATCCTGTCGGCCGCCTGTGGATTTCTGATCGTGAAACTGAAACCGTACTATTCATCCTATCGGGCGAAGGAGCGCATACAGAAGCTGAACATACAGTTTAAGGATATGCTGTACTCCCTCTCCTCGTCCATCGCTGCGGGCAGACAGATGCCCCAGGCTCTGGTGGAAGCGGCGGATAGTCTGGCCGTCATGTATGGCCCGAAGGAACCCATCATGATGGAACTGAATCACATGAAACGCTGCATCGTCGAGAACAACGAAAGCGACCGGGAGCTCCTGGCGGACTTCGCCCGACGGAGCTGCTGCGAGGATATCAACAACTTTGTTCAGGTCTACATCATCTGCAGGAACATGGGCGGCGATCTGGAGAAAATCATCGCCCGCACCTCCGCCATTCTGACGGACAAGATGAACATTGAACGTGAAATCAAAGCACTGACGGCGCAGAAAAAGTTCGAAGGCAGGCTCATCGCACTTATGCCGGTGGCCATGCTGGTGATACTGAATCTCCTGTCGCCGTCCTATATTGTACCTCTTTATGCAGGGTTGCCCGGGCGGCTGATCATGACCGGCTGCCTGGGCGCAGGCCTCTGGGGTCTGATGATGATGGAGCGGTTGTCGAATGTGGATATTTAAAAGGGGTTTTTCATATGAAGCGCATCGATACGAGTGAAGCTGCACTGCAGCGCAGAGCCATCAAGAGAATCTTTCTTGTCATCACAGCGGGGATGCTGCTTTTGCTCTTCGACCTGTTCGTGGGATTTGATGCGGCGTCCCTGCAGCTGATGAAGGGAGACAGCGGTCTGTATCTGGTCCGTCCAGACGAAGGCCGGTCTGCCGGGCATATCAATCTCCAGGCGGACATCAAAACCGATACAGGAACGGTAAGCAAACGCTACGACCTCTCCCTGTATCCCTACGCGAAGATGGGCGGCCGCAGCGCCACAGGCGGCACAAACGCGAAGGATCCCGCCGGCGCCATGTCCGGGGAGGAACTGCTGTCCTACGAGATGCGCAGTCTCATCAGTTCCCTCAATGACGACCAGAGCATCCGGCGCGTCTCTCTGCCCGACCATCTGCGCACAGGCGAGAAGATTACCTGGTCCGTTCAGAGGCGAACCAATATGGTGGTGATTGCGTTCGGGATGCTCTTTCTGACGGTCTTCATCTATGTCAGGCGGCTTGATCCGTTGGACAAGCTGCGCCGCGCACAGATGGATTCCGTAAACCGGCAGCTGCCCGAGTTTGTGAACCGGCTGGTGCTTTTGCTCGGGGCGGGGCTGGTGCTGAGCGCGGCTTTTGAACGGATTGTCGAGGAGAGCCGCGAGACGGAGTCCCTGCGGGGCGACTACTTCTATGGTTGCATGGACGGCATCTACAGCAGAATCAAAGAAACCAACGGTTCGCTGCAAAAAGAATTCCGGTCTTTCGCCAGAAGCGGCGAGAGTTCCTGTGAAGGCACCCGGGATCTGATGCGCATCAGCAATATATTAAGTGACAATATCAGCAAGGGCGTGGAGCTCACTGATAAGCTCCAATCCGAAAGTGAAACGCTCTGGCTCGCGCGCAAACGGCGCAGCGAGGAGCGCGGACGACTGGCCGAGACGAAACTGACGATGCCCCTTACAGTTTTTTTGCTCGTCCTGGTCGTCGTAACGGTGAGCCCTGCCCTGCTGGAATTGTAATATCCGCTTACATCACAGAACAGAAAAAAGACGGAGCCGGAGCTCCGTCTTTCTCATTATTGCTATGTTGCTTTTGCTTAGTTCCAGAAATCTGTCTTCTGCTTGAGGCCGATGTCGGCAGCCTTGAAGATCGGATTGATACCTTCCTTCATCTGACGCTTGTAATCGTCCAGGCACTTGAAAGCGATACTGCCGAGAATGATGATCGACGGAACGTTGGTGATGACCATGAGTCCCTGCATCATGTCCGCGATATCCCATACAAGACTTGCTGACGCAACGGATCCGACCAGAATCAGCAGTGACGCGATGACACGCATGACCAGCAGCTCTGTCTTGGTTCCTTCTCTTCCGATGATGAACTCGAGACAGCCTTCGCAGTATGAATAGTTACCGATCAGGGTCGTGAATGCGAAGAAGCACATTGCGATTGCGATGAACGCCGGTCCGAATCCTCCGAATACGGATGCCAGTGAATCCTGCACATATCCTGCCGCGTTCGGACCGTCAGCCAGGTTGTATGCCGCAGCATCTACCTTTGTTGACAGGCACATGAAAGCAGTCGCCGTACAGATCAGCAGTGTATCGATGAATACGGAAAGCATCTGAACGAGTCCCTGCTTGGCCGGGTGTGAAACGTCAGCTCTTGCAGCAGCGTTTGGCGCGGAACCCATACCAGCTTCATTGGAGTACAGGCCTCTCTTGACACCATACATGATGCAGGATCCTGCGAATCCTCCGAAGATCGCCTCGAAGTCAAATGCGCTTGAGAAAATCATTCCGAACATGTGTCCCAGGTTCGGGATGTTGATGATCATCACGATGATCGCCACGATAACGTACATGACACCCATGACCGGAACCAGGATCTCGGTTACGTTGATCAGTCTCTTGGCGCCGCCCAGTACGATGACACCGAACAGGACGCAGAGAATGATACCGATGATGAACGGAGTTCCGCTGTTGTAGAAGCTGAACGCCGCGAATGTTGACTGCAGGTTGTAGGCAGCCAGCATATTGTATCCGACCATATACGTGAAGATGATAAAGATTGAGAAAATGACGCCGAGCCACCTCTGGCCGAGAGCGTCTCTCATGTAGAATGCCGGTCCGCCCATGGAACCGCCTTCACCATCGTTTTTCTTATAGATCTGAGCCAGCGTGGACTCAACGAACGCGGACGCGCCGCCGAAGAACGCAGTCACCCACATCCAGAAAATCGCTCCCGGGCCACCGCAGACGATCGCCGTGGAAACGCCGATGATGTTTCCTGTACCTACTCTTGATGCAGTGGATACCATCAGTGCTCCAAAGGATGAAATGCCGCCTTCATGAGGCTTTTCTGTAATGACCTTGCATGCTTCCTTGAACATTCCAAGCTGCAGGAATCCGCATCTGAATGTCAGATAGATTGCGCCGCCGATCAGAATGAGCGGAACAATGAATGGCTGGTACAGAATGTTGCTTATTGCTAATACAACACTATCAATTGCACCCATAATAAATACCTCCAAAAAACATAATAATAACGGGTCTCCTGCCGCAAAAGCAGCCCGGACACCGTGAAAATTATAACAGAGCGTATGTCAATTGTATATAACTATTAACAATTTTTAACGATATTAATTTAACAGACTAAAGTGTGACGTTGTCTTTACTATGTTTTTCTCGAATTGCATGTCATTGCTTGTTGCAATTAATTACCATTTATGTTATAATTCACCATACAGGAACAAAATGTCTATTGTTAGGGGGTAAACACATCTTTTGTTGACAGGAGGTATTGAGATGGGAAGATTTCTACCAACATTCGTGCGCCAGCGTTCCGGCATGGAACTTGTGCAGGTTGCCATCATGGTCGCCATCGCCGTTGCGCTCGGTCTCATCTTCCGAACGCAGATCACCGATTTCGTGAACAGAACGTTCGAGGGACTGAACAACTTCTGACAGCCCGGGTACTGGCTGATCTGCCTGCCGTGAACCGCAGCAGCAGTATCGTCAGCAGCAGGCGCGGCAGTTATATCGCTGAGGCTGCCGTCGTGCTCCCGTTCGTCATACTGGCCGTGATCACTGTAGTGCTCATCATCATGTTTTTTTACACGTCCTCCCTCTCCCAGTGCTGGATGCATATGGCCCTGCGCTGCGAAGCGGGACTGATCACGGAGAAGTGCACGTCCTATGCGGACGACGGCACTACCCTCTCGACGGACGAACTATGGGACGGACACATCACGTCATCCGGTCTCTCCGCCGCAAAGCGCGTGACCGCAGCTGGGGATGTGTCCATGGTTTCGCGCGGCCTTCTTTCGAAAGTCGGCAGGCGGCAGATCACCGGAGACCTGCTGGCGATTGACCCGGTCGGAGCGCTGCGAATCCGGCAGGCAGTGAATGGAACGGATAACGGAGGCGCACATGATGACTGATCATGCATTCTTAAAGCAAAAGCGCGGAAGCAGCGCCGTATTCCTGGTCGTAATCGTGGCGTCCCTGATGGCAATCACCCTGACACTGGTCTTTGCGGGGCGGAATGCGGTCCGCATCAGCATCGCTGACGGATCGCTGCATCTGGCTTCCGTGTCACTGCTCTCCGAGTACGATTATTACGTGCAGCGCGACTATGGGCTGTTCCTGCTGCCAGGTACCGACATACAGCTTTCGCAGAGTCTCCGTGACTACACAGGCTTCAGCGCAAAAGCATCCGCCGGCCGCTTCAGTACAGTCAATACGGATGCCGTGCGGCAGCAGATTCTTGATTACATGAAGTCCGCCGTGGGCGTAAAACTGTTGGAAGAAGCGGGAAGCGACTCGTTGGGTGATGGTTCTGGCATTCCGGCCATTCCTGACCGGACGCTGCGGCATGGACCGACCATCACCAGTCTGCCTTCCCGTGCACTGCCTGATACGGACATTGTCACGACAGCCCAAAGCCTGGGCGAAAACCTGAAAAACCCCGGTGCCGTCTTCCGCACAGGGACGAGCAAGTTCTTCATGGATGAATACATCCTGCAGAAATTCAACCGGGCGGAATGCACGCGCGGACCGAATCACTTTTTCAGCAGTGAGGTCGAGTATGTCCTCTGCGGGAAGTTATCAGATGAACAGAACAGACACCGGACCGATCTGGCCCTTGAAGCCATACGGCTTGGACTGAACCTCGCCCACATCTACTCCGATCCGGAAAAAGTTGAGGCGATCACTGCCGCAGCGGAGGTCATCACACCCGGACCGATCGGCGTTCTCACACAGGTCGGCATCGCCACCGCGTGGGCAACAGCGGAATCCATCAATGACGTGAAGCTTTTGCACAAAGGGCATAAGGTGCCGCTCGTGAAGACCGCTGTGAGCTGGGCCATCGATCTGGATGCGGTCCTCGAGGGTTACAAAGGCGAGGACGGCTGCATCCATCCGCAGGTGGATACGGGCCGGTCCTACGCGGACTACCTGCGTATTCTTCTGTACGTCAAAGACGAAGATATCAAAACAGCGCGCATACTTGATCTGATCCAGATCAACATGCGAAAAAACTACGACGGACGTTTTCTCGTACAGGAATGCGCCACAGGGGTCTCCATCGACGCAGACATATACGGCAGAAAACTGTCGTATGACAGGATATACTGATGAGATTAGAGAAAAACAAAAAAGGGATTTATACCGTAGAGGCCGCGATATGTCTGCCCCTCGTCATGCTGGCGGTCATCACTCTCGGCTACTTCATCGAGGCGGACGCTGCCTGGGAGAACAGCATGAACGCTGCTTTCCGGGAGTGCTCCTACGCCCAGTGTTCAGGACTGGATCTGTCGAAGGCCGCCATAGGTATGAAGCTGCGGCGGGATGCTGCCGGGTTCACGCAGGACGTGGATCTGCATCTTTCAGGCCGCCGCTTCTCCTATTCCGACGGCCGTCACACAGACCTCAATTCCTTCCGGCTCCAGGCCGAGGTGGATCTCGCCCTGCCCTTGCACTTCGGACGGACCTTTGCGTACGAAGACCTGATCAAATACCGGGATTTCGTCGGGCTTACATACAGCCGCACGCCGCTCGGTGCGGATGGCCTTGCGCAGACGCAGGATTCGACGGAAGTCTGGATCTTCCCGCAGAGCGGCACCAAATATCACGACAAGAGCTGCACTTACGTCAAGGCGACCGTGCACAGCTGCACGCTGACAAACACCCTCAAGCGGCAGTACTCGCCCTGCGGCATGTGCGGTTCGGGAAGCCTTCCTCTGGGCAGCGTTGTTTTCTGCTTTTACGGCGAAGACACCAGCTACCATCGGGGAAACTGCCGTTCCATCAGGCGGCACACCATCGTGGTCGACCGGGGTGAGGCAGAAGAAAAAGGATACACACCATGCAGCAAATGCGGAGGGTGATAGTTTTGCAGGAAAGGGGTTTTTGATATGTGGGAAAACAACGAATACGCAATGTGTTTCAGAGAAGATGCGATCCTTGATTTCGAGCGCATCATGCTCTCGTCGGGCGAGTGCTCCTATCTGCTGCCCATGCTGTTTGTCAGCGGCGACGCAAAGCACGTGGCCTACTATGACTGCAAGGGCTACGTTCCGCTGAGCAGATACCGGGTCGACCGAACCGAGGACGCTCTGTTCATACTGGAACGGGTGCTGATCATCCTCTCGAGTGCCATCGAATATCTAATCACGCCCGCGAAGATTTCTTTAAGTACGGACACGGTGTTTTTCAATGTGGAGACAGGAGACATCAAGATCGCTTACGTGCCCGTGCAGGAAGTGCCCGCTGGCGCAAGCAAAAATCTGCTGCGCTTCATTGCACAGCTGAAGGCTGACGTAACGGATGGTTATAAGGATTATCTGGACCGGTTCGCCGCGGTGGTCTATGCGAACAATTACCACCTGCGGGAACTCACTGACCGGATGGGATTGCTGCGCCGGGAGCTTTATCTGCAAACCAGCGCTTCTTCGTGAAGAGGTAACACAGCGGCACCAGATAGAGATAGCACGACCACGGCAGCGCGCCGTAGCCGACGCCAAAGAAGGTCAGCGGCACAGAGCAGGCAATGGCCCACGGAACGAGTCCGACCACGACGATCGTCGAGTTCTCGATATCGATGGCCAGTTCCTGCTGGTTCCCGCCTGTGTCCAGGAACGGCTTGGTGAGCAGATCGTTGCACATGAGAGTGGCGATCGTCTGGTTGCAGAACAGGATGCTGGACGCCAGGCCCAGAATCAGCGCTGTCGCGAAACGGCCGATTTTTCGGCAGCATTTTGTAATGCGGCTGAGAAGGCCTTCCAGCATGCCTGTCCGGTTGAAGATGCCGGAATAAGCGCATGAGATGATCAGAATGATCACGATCTCGATCATGGAAACGAGCCCGCCTCCATCCAGGATGGCGGACAGACCCTCACCTGTCGGGTGATAGCCGAAGATGAGGACTTTGCATATTTCAAGTACCGGTATGTGTTCCACTGCAAAGGCAATCACGCCGCTGGCGACCACACTGATCAGGATTGCCCATATAACGCCCACCTTCAACAGCGGCAGCGCCAGCATGAGAATCGCCGGAAGAAATCCCCACGGCGAAAGGGTGAATTCCTCCCGGAAGGTTTCCATGAGCGCGCTATCCACGTGGCTGATCGGGTTGAGAACTGACAGCACGCAGTAGGCGACAAACGTGATGGCAAGCGGCAGGATTCCCGTCTTCATCATGAGCTTGACGTTGGTCAGGATCTCTGTTTTTGTGATGCCTGCGACCATGTTGGCTGAGGAAGAAACCGGAGATGCTCTGTCGCCGAAGTAGATACCGGACATGAGCACGCCGGCTGTGAGCAGCGGATCGACCCCGCCGCTTCTGGCCAGCGCCATGAAGATGACGCCCACGGTTCCAGCCACGCCAAAAGACGTCCCCAGCGCGTAACTGAGGAGGCATGACAGCAGAAACGCAATGATCAGAAACAGCGGCGGCACGATGACTTTCATGCCGTAATATACAAAGATGGTGATGGTGCCGGAGATTCTCCAGGCTGCTGTGATCAGACCGATGATGAGCATGACCTCGATGACGATCAGGGAGTCCCGAATGGATCCCCAGCTGCTGGAGCTAAGTTCTTTGATGCCTTTTCCCGCACTCAGACTCTCTTTCTCCATGAGCTGTTTCAGGCCGATTCCCGTGAACAGCAAAAGGCCGATCAACAGGGCCCACACCATGGAGTGTCCTGTGATCAGCATAAAGATCATGCTTGCTATGAATATGATAAACGCAATAACGAGACTCATACGATACTGATTCGGTTCCTGACCAATCTACCTTTCTTCATTGAGTTTATATGCTTTGACGGGAGTTTGCAAGAAGTCAATCGCCTCATTTATGGTCAGACTGTCCGGTGTCACGCGGCAATCATAAGCCAGGATATGCACGCCCGCCTGTGATGCTTCTGCAAGCGCCTCCCCAAACGCCGGATGTGTCTCATCGTTCGGCGCCACATCCTTCATCCCTTCCATCTGAACGACGAAGATGATGTACGCACCGTACCCTTCCTGCTTTGCTTTGATCAGTTCCCTGATGTGCTTCACACCACGCTCCGTCGGCGCGTCCGGAAATCTGGCGTGGCCATCCTCCTCCAACGTCACACCCTTGACCTCAATGAACGCCTTCCTCTGCCCGCTTTCTACATAAAAGTCGAATCTTGAACTATCATATTGTTTTTCTGCCTGGATGAGGGTCAGCTCTGTCATCCCCGGCAGCGTGATCCTGCCGTCGGCCAGCGCTTCCTGCACCACCTTGTTCGGCGCCTGGGAATCCATGTTGATGAGGATTGTCTCCCTGCCGACCTTCTTCTCCACCGCCACCAGCGAATAACGCATCCGCCGGCTTCCCATACGGCCTTCAAAGTCCTCCAGGTACACCGCATGTCCATGCAAAAGCAACTCTCTGCATCGTCCGGTATTCTTCACGTGCACCTTGGTGACTTCTCCATCAGGCAGTGCAACCCTGGCGACAAAACGGTTTTCTCTCTCTATGAACTTGGCTGGAACGATTCTTTCGTATTTCATGATGCATATGAAAAAAGGAGCCGCGCTCCGTCGGTCATCCGCCGTCGCTGCGGCTCCTTACTAGGCAATTGTTATTCTGTATCCTGCGGCGGGAACGTCTGCGGTGCCTCGTCCGCCTTCGGCGCGGCAGCCGCCGCTTCTCCTGCAGCAACGGTCTGCGGACCTTCACCCGGTGCGAAGTCTACGACGACGTTCTCACGCTCTGCAGCGTCATCGACTTCATACATTTTGTATTTTTCGAAGTGGAAGGAGTTGGCGATGATGTTGCTCGGGAATGACTCGACCGAAGTGTTCATCTCTCTGACGCAGCCGTTGTAGTATTTGCGGCTGTTGGCGATGTCCTCTTCGAGTCCGTTCAGCTGCTTCATCAGATCTCTGAAATTCTCGTTGGCTTTGAGTTCAGGATACGCTTCCGCTGTGGCAACGATGGAGCCCAGTGACGCGCCCAGCGCCTGGTTGGCTTCGATCTTCTCATTCTGCGACATGGCATCGTAGTTCCTGGTGCGGAGCTTGGTGATTTTCTCGAAGGTCGCGCTCTCGTGAGCTGCATAGGCCTTGACCGTGTTCACCAGATTCGGAACCAGGTCCCATCTCTTCTTCAGGTAAACGTCCATGGTCGCAAACGCTTCTTCAATTCTGTTCTTCTTTCTGATGAAACCGTTGTAAGCACCGATTCCCCAAATGAGAACAATGATGATGATAATCAGTAATATCAGTCCGAATTTCATTCTACATCCTCCTTCTCCATGTCTTCCCTCTTGATTAAAAGATATCTCTTGTGATACTTCAATCTGACGTATTCCATAATCTTATTGTAATACACCGGGTTGCTAAGTCCTCCGACCACGCCGACGATCGGCAGGCCCTGGATGAACTTCAGCACCAGCATATCCAGCGCGAAATCATCAGCGGTCACGCCGATCTGCGTCTGGACCGCGTCGATATCCGGCACTTCCGGATTCCGGAGCAGTTCCTCGACTTCAAGGTCGGCTTTGAGCCACTTGTCGCGCTTGGAAATGGCCGCCGACATCATCTTCAGGATGAGCAGCCTCTCCTCAGGTTTATTGTAATCGTAACCATACTTGAGCGCAACCTCGTAAATGGACTGCAGGAGGAACCCGATGAACAGCACCACGTCCGGCAGACCGATGCCAAGCGCCCCCAGACCGACTCCTTCCGCTGTAGTGATGATGGACTTCCACCGGTTCGAAGAGGAAACGTTGCTGCGGAACTTCCGCAGTTCCCGCCGGGTCTGGATGTCGTCTACCGCGGTGTCTTTGGTCTCGAATTCCTTGAGGAGACGCTCCTTGCTGTAGGTCTTCTCTATGACGTCGATGCCCTTCTCAAAAATGATATTGAAGGCCGTTGCAAAAGCAGCCCGCAGGTTGATGTAGATCTTCTCGGGGATGAAGCTTTCGATGGCGTTCTTCCAACCCGAATCGGAATTCATCGCCTGCTTCTGCAGTTTGCGCTCCTGTTTCGCTATGTACTTGAGTTCTTTTTCACAGGCAAGCCTGAATTGTTCGTCATTCATCGTATATATCGTCGCCGCTTATCTATCTTCCATCGCCACGTAATCTCTCTTGCTCTGCACCGAATTATAAGCCGGCCGCATGAGCTTGCCGCCGTTGACGATTTCCTCGAGTCTGTGCGCGCACCAACCAGACAGTCGGGCTGTGGCGAACAGAGGTGTCGCGACGTCCGTATCAATATCGAGGGCGCTGTAAACAAAACCGGAATACAGGTCTACGTTGGCCGGCATGAGAATCTCCTTGCCGTGCACCTCGGCGTACAGCGTCGGCGTGCGCCGCTCGATGTAATCGCAGAGCATGAAATCATCGATTCTGTCATTGGATTCCGCCAGCTTTTTGGCCATGCCTTTGAGGATTCTGGCACGTGGATCCGACTTGGTGTAGATGGCGTGGCCCATGCCGTAGACGAGTCCCGTCCGGTCGTGGGCTTCCTTCTTCAGAATCTTGACCAGATAATCATCCAGGGCAGAGTGCTTATCGAGATCCTTCACATGCGCCTTGATGTCGTTCATCATATTGATGACCGCAATATTGGCGCCGCCGTGCTTCGGGCCTTTGAGCGAACCAACTGCAGCGGCGATCGCCGAATAGGTATCCGTTCCTGTCGATGAAATCAAGTGCGTCGTAAACGAAGAATTGTTACCGCCGCCGTGCTCCGCATGAAGGATCATGCAGATGTCCAGAATCTTTGCCTCCAGATCGGAGTACTCGCCCATCGGGCGCAGCATCCTGAGGATGTTTTCCGACGTGGACAGATCTCTGATCGGATCGTGCAGATGCAGGCTCTTCTTGTCATAGTAACTGCTCTTGGCCTGGTAGGCGTAGCAGATGATGGCCGGGAAGTAACCCATGAGGCTCATGGACTGGCGCAGCACGTTGGACAGCGACACATCGTCCGGGTTGTCGTCGAAGCTGTATAGCGCCAGCACGCTTCGCGCCAGCTTGTTCATGATGTTCTTCGACGGCGCCGTCAGGATCATATCCCGCGCAAAACCCATCGGCAGCTCCCGGTGATCCCCGAGCAGGTCGTTAAAGGTCTCCAGCTGCTTCTTCGTCGGCAGTTCCCCCATCATGAGCAGATAGGAAATCTCCTCGAATCCGAAACGGTTTTCCAGGATGACGTTATTGACCAGATCCTCAACATCATAGCCCCTGTAGTAGAGCTTACCATCCATCGGAATCTTGTTGCCATTCTCGTCCTTCGTATAACCGATGACCTCGCCGATATGCGTCAGGCCGACGACGACACCAGTGCCGTTGGAATTACGCAGACCTCTCTTGACTTTGTTTTCTATATACAGTTCCTCCGGAATCTGGTTTCTCTTCACCAGATCCTTCGCCCCGGTCTCATAGAAGCTGACCGCAGAACTTTCCTGTTTGCGGTTCGCCTTCCTGACCTCATCTCTTTTGATTCTCAATTTTTCAAGCATTACGAAATCCCTCTTCAATTTCTGAGTTAACGGATTTTTCGAGTTAACGAATTAAAGCGGTGTTAGAATTATACCACAAAACACCGCTTTTCGCTACATGATCCGCTTGCGTCATTTGCTTGCGTCTGTGACCCCTTACTTGAACGTCAGATTGACGGTAATGATATCCTTAATTGATTCGACGCGATCCGCGTTCAGCTGAATCTCCCCTTTCGTCAGACTTTCCAACACCGCGTCGTACTGATCCTGCGTCAGATTGCTGAGGCGATTGTTCTTCAGTGCCAGCCCGACACCGTCGTTATCAGCACGGTACGGGAGAACCAGACCGCCTGGGAAGTTGTCCTTCGCATAGTCGCCGAGGATTTCCTTGAGAGCGCCCCGGATATCGTAAACTGCGGACGTAATGACCTTATCTGATTTAGCGCTCTGATCCGTGCAGCTGCCGATGACTTTGCCGTCCTTGACCTCCGCCGCTTCAATGACTGCTTCCTGTATGCCGCTGCCCGCCGCGAAAATCACCTGCGCACCGCCTTCGTACATATCGATGGCTTTCTGATAGACTGCCTCTCTGCTGTCACCCTCTTCGCAGTACTTGTAATCCATGGTCACCGCCGCGCCGACTTCGCCGGCAGCTCTCTCAGCTCCCTTCACGTATCCTACTCCAAACGCTTTCACATCCGGCGTCTTGCTCTGTCCGATGAATCCCAGTTCTGTGGACCCGTCGATGACCGCCGCATATCCGGCCAGATATCCGGCCTGGGCCGCATCGAACACAGCCGCTACCGTGTTCTTCGTGAGCAGATCTTCGGCATTTTCCAGATTGTCGAAGACTGCAGCCAGCAGAATGAAGTCGATCTCAGGATATTGCTTTTGCATTTCATAGACCGCGTTGGCCATGGAGTTATTGTCCACGATGACCACCTTGGCGCCTTTATTGATTGCTGTCTTGATGGCGTTAATGAACGCCGCGTCCGTCTGCTCCGTTGCTTTGTAGTATTTGTGCGAGATGCCGTGGGTGCCGCCAAACTCCGTGATCGCATTCCATGCCGTCTCGCTGTGGCCACCGTCCATGACCAGACTGTCGTCCGTCACGAGGGCGATCTCGTACTTCACGTTTTCTTCTGGAAGCGCCTCTTCCTCGTTTCCGCATCCGCCCAGCGCCGCTGCAAAAGCAAACGCAACAACGCCGCCGATGATGAGCATACCTGCTTTTTTTAATACTGATTTCTTCATCCTTTATTCTCCTCGCGGTTATCGTCCATGAGTTTCAAAAATTCCAATGTCATTCTCCCTGTGAGCCCCCAGATGATTCGTCCGTTCACATCGAGCACCGGAACAGGCGCCCGGCCGTCTTTCCATTTATAGGCTTCGCCGCTGTTGACCCGATCGTATGGGAAATCCTCCGTCGGGAGCTCCCGCAGCACGTTCCAGTAGACCTCCCATTCGGTCTTCATCAAATCTTCCACAGGTACCGTGAACGTCTCGGCAACCTCGTCTCCGCAGGCGTTCATTTCTGCAAAAGCATCCGCCCCGACGAGTCCCACATAGCAATGGATCTGAGAGCCGGCCCGGGTACATATGGTCACTAGTTCGGTCAGGATCTCCACGCCGCTGCGGCAGATGGCAAGTTCCTCTTCCGTCTCCCGCAGGGCCGCCTCCACCGGCGTCTCACCCGCTTCGATCTGTCCGCCCGGGAAACACACTTCTCCCGGCTGGCGGTCCAGATCCTTGGCGCGCACCTCGTAGAGAATCTGCGGGCCTTTCCCGTCATCCAGATCGATGACCGGCAGGATCACCGCGAAGTGCCGCGCCCAGTGCTCGCCGATGGGTGTATGGTTGTTGAGTTTTTCCCGTATATCGTCAAGTTGTATCATTGCTTCGTCCGTTTCCTCAATATATCAAGCATGTGTCGTTGTCTGTCGTAAAGGAACTTCAGTAGTGACGCCGCCAGAATCAGGGCGATACCCATCACTGTGTTCCACAGAATGACCTCATGCAGCACAATCACCGCGATGACCGGCGCAATGGCCGGTTTCAGGAAGAACGCGAAGGATCCCGTCGATGCGTCGGACAGTTCGATCGACCGGAAGAAACAGTAGTACCCCAGTCCCGTGATCACCACGCCCGTATAAAGAACGATTGGGATGTTGTCCGTCACACCGCTGATCACCGGCCGCCCCATGAGCAGAATCACGATGAGCAACAGTCCCGCGCCCAGCAGAAAGCTGATGCTGGTCTGGGCGAACGGTCCCAGTTTTTCCTGGCTCACTTTCCCCATCACTGTATACAGTCCGAAGAACAGTGCCGATACGATCATCAGCAGCATGCCGCCCCAGGAATTCCCGTCCTGAATATCCCATGGGCGGAGCATGAAGAAAATTCCAATCAATGCGATCGCCAGGATGAACGCCTTCTGTTTATTCAGTTTCTCGTCCGTCATGAAATGGGCGAATACCATGGTGAAAAACGGATTCACACAGATGAGCACAGATACGGTCGACGCGTTGCACATCATGATTGACAGCTGGAACAGGCTCATGCTGACCGTGACGCCGATGAATCCCACGCCCGCCAGTACCAGAATATCCCGGCCGGTGAGCCGCACCTGACGCCGCTTCATCTGCTTTACCGCGAACGGCAAAAGCACCAGCCCGCCGATGAGAAATCGCAGGAAGGTCAGCTGGAACGGATCCAGATCGTCTGCGGCGATTTTGCACGCGACTTCCATGGTGCCGAACAGTAATGCAGTTATCAGAACGTATATGTATGCCCGCTTCATCAAAAAGAATTTGTTGCTTTTGCTTCTCCGTCAAAAATGGCGGTGAACCCACCGCCACTCATTGCTATTTCACTTCTGTCTCCTGTCAGTTCAGAACCTCGCAGCCGTCGAAATCCACGCCGATCATCTCTTCCTTATCGGCGCTGACGCTTACGACGAAGTCAAGGTCATAAATCTCGGAAATGGTTTTGAGTCTGTCGATGAATTCCGGCAGATCCCCCAGACTTACATCCGCATGCTTCAGTATACTGTCGATGAAAATCCTCTCGATATCGTGATCGGAACTGATGATGCCGTAGATGAATCCGATATATTCGTCGATATTTGTAATATCTTCAAAGTCCTCCATGCAGATCACGCGGATCCTGTAGGAGAGTTCATACATCAGTCTGTGGTTCTTGTTGATGAAAATGATGCTGCCGTCACAGGTCTTGATGTCTTCGTTGGCGAGCTGAATCATCTTGTTAGTCTTACCGCTTCCTTTATGTCCTATAAGCAATTGCACCATGGCTCTTGTCCTCCCGTTAATCGATTCAATTTTCGCTTGCAAACATTATAAACCATCTCACTTTTGCGGGCAACATCTAATTGCCCGCTTCCGCCTGCCATCTTAATTGCCCGCAGGCGCCGTCGATCCGGCTTCCCAGCTGACGCCGCACGGTAGCCGGAATCCCAGCTGCCTCAAGGCTTCCCGCGATTTCGCGGGCGCGCTGACGACTCGTTCCGTCGTAACCTGTCTCATCCACTTTGTTGAGCGGGATCAGGTTCACATGGCAGAGCATACCGCCCAGTTTTCGAATGATTCGCCCTACATCTTCGTCCGAATCGTTTTCTCCCTCAATCAGCGCGTACTCGAACGTGATGCGCCGGTGTGTCTTCTCTGTGTATTCCCGCGCCGCATCCAACAGCTGATCCACCGGGTACCTGCGGTTGATCGGCATAATCTCGCTTCTGCCTTCGTCTGTCAGCCGGTGCAGGGAAACGGCCAGATTGACCTGCGGAAAATCCTCCGCGAACTGCCCAATCATCGGAATGATGCCGCAGGTGGAAACGGTCATGTTCCGCCAGCTCATGTTCCTGCCGTCCTCATCGTGGAGCAGCCGCAGAAACTGCGCGACATTTTCGTAGTTGTCGAAGGGTTCACCCATTCCCATAATGACGATGTGCCCGACCTTCTCTCCCGTCACACGTTCAGCTTCGAGCACCTGCCCGAGCATCTCGCCGGCCGTCAGGTTTCTCACCAGCCCACTAAGGCCCGACGCGCAAAATCTGCAGCCCATCCTGCACCCTACCTGGGAGGAAACGCACAGGGAATTGCCGTAATTGTACTTCATGAAGACGCCCTCGAAGGTGTCGGTCTCCCCTGCCTGCGACTCGAACAGAATCTTCCGGGTGCCGTCCGTCTCATCTTCCTGCACCTGAATGGCCCGGCAGCCGCCGATCTGCGCGCAGCCTTCCAGCTTTTCACGCAGGGCCTTCGGAAGATCCGTCATCTCCTCGAAACTCTGTACGCCGCGATTCAGCCAAATAAAAATCTGTTTGCCGCGGAAAGGCTTTTCGCCCATCGCAACGGCAAACTGTTTCAGTTCCTCGATTGTCATGCCAAGTAGATTCTGCATATCTGTCTTACCAAGATGATCAGTACAGGCGGAACGTGTTGCGGACTTTGCGTTTAGGCTTGCTGGACTTGACTTTTCCTTGCTCGGACGCGCCATCTTTTTCCTCACTGCCGCCGGCTTCCTCGACCTGCGCTCTCCAGCCCGGGTGCATCTGATCCAGATAGGCCTCGATGCAGATCCAGTCGTTCTCCGGATGTTCGGAAGCGATGCCCGGGTAGAAATGTTCCACATATTCTTCGATCAGGAGGCGGGACAGCTTCTTCAGGCGGCCTTTGCCGGAGTAATCCAAAGCCATGCCAAACTCTTCGATTGCTTTTGCCGTTGCCCTGTCCTCCAGAATGGCCTCGGCGAGTTTCGGATTGTTCGCCACGTCTTCCGCCGTCACGTGCAGTTTCTCACCGTAACCTTCCAGCAGGTTGATCAGGTCGTCCGGGTCGATGCCGAACTTGATCGACAGGTAATCGATATCCCGTCCGACTGTTACATACAAATCGAAGAGCGCGGTGTGGTCCTTCACATCACGCTCTGCAATTCTTCTCAGATTCTCAATACTCGTACTCATAGTTTCACCATGCCGTGCGGTTTTAGAC
>JAILDT010000019.1 GCA_024689085.1 Clostridia bacterium
TTCTCCACTGCTGCCTCCCGTAGGAGTTTGGACCGTGTCTCAGTTCCAATGTGGCCGATCACCCTCTCAGGTCGGCTACTGATCGTCGCCTTGGTAGGCCGTTACCCCACCAACTAACTAATCAGACGCAGGCCCATCCCCTGCCGATAAATCTTTGGCGCATCTGAGATGTCTCAATTGCGCATTATGAGGTTTTAATCCCGGTTTCCCGAGGCTATCCCTCTGCAGGGGGCAGGTTGCCTACGCGTTACTCACCCGTCCGCCGCTTTCCGTAACTCTGTATCATCCGAAGAATCTACTGAGAAACATCTCGCTCGACTTGCATGTGTTAAACACGCCGCCAGCGTTCATCCTGAGCCAGGATCAAACTCTTAATAAAATGGTATCTTCAAGGCCGTGGCCTTTAAGATCTGTCTGATCTAAAACTCGCTCTAACGCTTAGCGTTTTCGCTAATAATCCTATCCCGAATTATCTGCTGTTTGCTTGGTTTTAGAAATTGTCGGAAACTCTGCATTTAAGCCTATTGACTTTGATACACAGTTTCTTGATTCATGTGACCTTGGGGCATTTCAGCCCGTTGGTCTATGACTCAAATTTCTACACTATGAAGTTTTCAATGTGCGCGGCCAAAGACCGCCGCCCGCTTGCCGCGAGCTTTTTTATATTACATGAAGTGGACTGCTCTGTCAACAACTTTTTTGCATGTTTTTAAAAGTTTTTTCACGGTTTTTTTCAGACAATTTCCGGACCAATTTTACCGCTTCTTCTTGTGTTAAAAATAAGCCTGTGCTATGATTAGGCCACGTAGAGTAGATATTGCGCGTTAAGTGTCATGAGATGGGATGTTGCTCATGAACGAAGGATGATTCCGCGGTGTAATATCGCGTCCGCTACTACACTGTTTATGATCAAGACTTCTTTCATTCCGGTGTAGTTACTACGCGAAGCTATACCTTTATCGAAAGGAGTTTTTTCATGCTTTCTGTAAATAATAAAGGAAGAGAGCGAACCCTCCAGATTGTCATCATGGCCATGATGGTCGCTCTCATATTCATCTTCAGCAGGTTCCTGGGAATCACCACCGATGTGATCCATCTGGGATTCGACTTCCTGCCTGTTGTTCTCATAGGATGTCTCTATGGGCCTGTGTGGGCGGCGGTCACCTATATGGTGGGAGATCTGGTCTGCGCCATGCTGATGCCCTACGGCGTCATCAATCCGGGACTGACGGTTATCGCAGGTATCATCGGTCTCGTCTACGGATTTGCTTTCTACGGCAGAGATCTGAAAGGAAAGAACCTGTTCATCGTCACAGCGATTGCGGCGCTCATCGTAGCGGGCGTCATCAAACTCTTCGGCACGTCCGTATGCCTGGCTGCGATGTACGGAACTCCTTACTGGCCGATGGTCATCAGCAGGATTCCGAACTGCGCTTTCCTTTTTGCAGCGCAGATGATCACCATACCTATTATATACAGGTACGTATACGTGCCGGTCAGCCGCCGGATCATTCCATAATGGTATACATGTCCGCCGCGTCTTCCTTGCGGCATGACTCCGTAAGCGCTTCGACTCTCGCTGTCAGAGAGCCGTTGCCGAACTGAATATGAATGATATCGCCAACCTTGACTTCTGTCCCTGGCTTGGCGATTTTTTCATTCACGGTGATTCTCCCCTGCTCACAGGCTTCCTTGGCCACCGTTCTCCTCTTAATGATGCGGCTGTTCTTCAGAAACTTGTCGATTCTCATTCTTTCTTCCTTATATATAAAGAGATATAAAAAAGCGGGCAGCTCAGGCCGCCCGCCACGGATTTTCTTACTTGTTGACAGCGTCCTTGAGGGCTTTGCCTGCCTTGAATACAGGAGCCTTTGCCGCTGCGATCTCGATGATCTCATCAGGCTTTCTAGGGTTTCTTCCCTGTCTGGACTTTCTCTGACGGACTTCAAATGTTCCGAATCCGATAATCTGTACTTTCTCTCCTACTTTGAGAGCTTCTTCGATGCAAGCTGTCATAGCGTTTACCGCTGCCTCTGCATCCTTCTTCTTCGCGCCGGTCTTCTCTGCTACTGCAGTGATCAGATCTGCCTTATTCATCTACTTGTTCCTCCTTATTTATTGATCTCAAATGTCCATTTCCCCAGATGTCAAAAAAATATTTTCAAAATTGTCATGCGCAATGATTTTCCCACCTTTACAAATGGTTGTCAAGGGCTTGCAATGTGTTTTTTGCAGAACACGGGCTGTTGCTTTTGCAAAAGCTACCAGAGCCTCAGTTTGTCGCCGATCTTTGCGATCTTCGTGCCGAATTTGATGGCGACGATCTCGTTCCTCGTGACCGCTTTTGTCTTGACGATCATAACGCCATAGACGCACGCGCCGACGATAATCGCGCCCAGTGTGGCGATGCTGTTATGCCCTGCGAACATGAACAGCTTGTAAGCACCGAGGGCGATGATTGCCATGACGATGGCGGAAATCGCCGGTTTGATGACCGTCTGCTTCACCGGGATCCTGACGCCGGTAAATCTCCTGACGCAGATGTAATCCAGCGTCGCCGCCGTCAGATACGCGCACAGTGTTCCGATGGCCGCGCCCACGATGTTGATGCTGTGGATACCGACGAGGATCCACGTGATGATGATCTTGATGGCGATGCCGATGGCCAGGTTGATTACCGGCCAGTTCTGCTTCGTCAGTCCCTGCAGAATGCCTGTCATGGTCGTGACGAGAGCCAGGAAGATGAATCCCATGGCCAGTACCTGCAGACACGGCGTTGCGCTGATAGCGCTCTCCACCTGCAGCGGATAAAGCAGCAGCAGCGATGGCTTCGCCAGAACCAGCAGTCCCGCGGCGCACGGCATGGCGATGATGGTCGTCATGCGGAATCCGAGGGCGATGGTGTCATTCAGCCCTTCCCTGTCGTCTACCCGTTTTGCAGCGGATACCATCGGCACGATGCTGACGATGATGGCCTGCATGAATACCTGCGGGAATCCGATAATCGGATCCGCCATACTGGTGAGCTGTCCGTAGAGATCCTTCGCCGCTTCCGTCTCCCATCCTGTCTGCAGCAGTCTGTAATTTACAACGGACGCGTCGATGGAGTTCATCAGCGGCAACAGTGCCGCCCCGATGGTGATCGGAATCGCGATGATGGTGATGGTCTTCAGAATGTGCCCGGAAGACTCCCGCTCTGTCGTATGATCTCTCCTCAGACGTCCCTGAATGGCCTTCCTGTTGGCGGAATAGATGAGCAGCACCGTGGCGAGTCCCGCGATTGCGCCTGCGCTCGCGCCGAAACAGCCTCCTGCCGCACCTCTGGCGCCCGGATCATACTGCGCTGCGAAAAGCGTACCGTTGATCATGTAATAGCCCAGGGACAGACCGACGCCCACACGGAACAGCTGCTCTATGATCTGGGAGACTGCCGTCGGATTCATGTTCTGCTGTCCCTGGAAGTACCCTCTGTAGGCCGACATGATCGGCACCAGAATCAGGGCCGGCGCTGTCGCCTGCATTGCCAGCGCAGAACCAGGAATATGAATGAAGTGCTCTGCGATCGGAGCGGCTCCGAAGAACACGATCAGTCCGCCCATGACACCGAGCGCCGTCATCAGCATGCGGGACAGTTTGAACACTCTCTCCGCTTCTCTGTACTGACCGACCGCGTAACGCTCCGAGACCATCTTCGAGGTGGCCACCGGAAGACCTGCGGTGGATATGACAAGAAGCACTGAATAGATGGCGTAGGCAGGCGCGTAGTTGGCCATGCCGTCAGCCCCGATCCAGTTGGTGAGAGGAATCCTGAAGAAGGCGCCCATGATCTTGACGATCAGGCCCGCCGCCGCCAGGACAGCTGCACTTGTCACAAGTGATTTTTTGCTCATTGAATCCGAACGTAATCCTTTCTACATGAGCGGTGCGATGAGCCTGAGGATCTTGCCGCAGGCCATCGTCAGGAATGGTGTCTCCTTGCAGTGTTTGAGAGTGATCCGCTGGCATTCTTTGAGGGTCTCCTCGAAGTCCGCCTCGACTTCCTCCACAACAGGATTATGCCATATATACGCTGCACATTCAAAGTGCAGGAACAGGCTTCTGAAATCCAGGTTGATCGTCCCCACGATCGCTTTCTCGTCATCGGAGACGAAGTTCTTGGCATGGACGAATCCCGGCAGATACTCATAGATTTTGACGCCGCCGCGGATCAGTTCCTCATAATGGGTTCTGGCCAGTGCATAGGCGTAGCGCTTGTCCGGGATGTGCGGCATGATGATCTTCACGTCGATGCCCCGCTGCGCTGCGAAGATCAGCGTATTGGACATCTCCTCGTCGAGGATGAGATACGGTGTCATGATGTGCACGTACTGGCTCGCCCTGTTGAGAATGTCCATATAGATCTTCTTCCCCACATCCTCATCGTCGAGGGGACTGTCGCCATAGGGAACCACATAGCCGCCGTAGGCTACGCTGTTGTCCTCTTCCATGCCTTTGAACATGAACTTGCCGTAGTCCTCCGGCCACTTGCTCCTGACATTCCACATCTGGAGGAACATGAGGGTAAAGCTGTTTGCCGCCTTGCCCTTGACCATGACGGCGGAATCTTTCCATACGCCGAAGCGTTCTTTTTTATTGATGTACTCGTCCGCCAGGTTGACGCCTCCCGTAAAGGCTGTGTGCCCGTCGATGACGATGATCTTTCTATGATCTCTGAAGTTCTGGTGCGTCGTGATTACCGGTTTCATCGGTGAGAAGACACGGCACTTGATGCCGTAGGACTCCAGCACCCGCGGATAGTTTTTCGGCAGGTTCATCATGGTGTTGGTGCCGTCGTAGAGCACCCGGACCTCGACACCTTCCTTGACTTTTTTCCGCAGAATCTTCAGGACCTCGCCCCACATCTCGCCTTTCTCGATGATGAAGTACTCCATGAAGATGAACTTCTGCGCCTTTTGCAGCTGCTCCAGAAGCGCCTGGAATTTATCCTGTCCAAAGGGGAAGTACGCGACCCCGCACCCGTCATAGACCGGATAATGGGCCTCCTCATACATGTATTTGAACAGACCGTACTCGCTTCCCGCGTCGATGACGAGCCTGTCCACCGTATCCTTCTCAGGCAAAAGCCACGGCCTCTGCTCGGAGATCTGTTCTTCGATCCGCCTGGCGATGTTCCTCGTGCCCGGCTGAATCCTGGTGTAAACAAAAAAAGGCACGCCAATGAGCGGTGTGGCTACGATCAAGATGATCCACATCAGTTTGAAACTGGAGTTCAGCCTGTTGTTGATCAGATAGATGAGAACGATGATCGCGAGCACACCAACAACGTAGTTGGCAAGAAGGACTTCCTTCATGCCGAGAAATCCGATTCCTCCCACGATAACAGCGAGCTGTATCAGGATCAGGAATACGAAAATAGTTGTTCGTCCAAATAGGACTTTCCAGAGCCCTTCGATTCTTACTCTCATAGACTGCCTGTTTTTTTGAACCTCTTATTCTGATTCCAGCCAGGTGATATACGGCAGATTTCTGTACTTCTGCGCGTAATCGAGACCGTAGCCTACAATGAATCTGTCGTCCACTGTGAAACCTACGTAATCCGCCTTGATGTCCACGCGTCTGCCTTCCGGCTTATCCAGCAGAGAGCAAAGCTTGACCGATGCTGCCCCGCGGCTTTTCAGATACCCTTCCAGATAGTTCAGGGTGACGCCGGAATCGACAATATCTTCCACGATGATAAGGTCCTTGCCCTCGATGTCTGTCTCCAGATCCTTGTTGATCTTGACGACACCGGATGATTTCGTCGCCGCACCGTAGCTGCTCACGGCCATGAAGTCGATGGTCATGTCCAGGGTGATGCGCTTCATGATTTCAGCCATCCACGGAACGGCGCCGCGGAGAATTCCGACCAGAATGATTTCCTTGCCTGCATAATCTTCGCTGATCTGCTTGCCGATCTCAGCCGCTTTCTCGCGGATCTGCTCCTCAGTGATAAGTACTGTCCCGATCGCTTCTTTCGTCATTGCCCTTCTCCTCTGCCTTGTCCGTCTGTTCTCCTTCGACCTCGAACTCCACGTCGTCAACGATATCCCTGTTCTTGTACTTCTTGGACAGGTCTCTGTTCTTCTCACCCGTCCAGTACACATCCAGTTCCTTTCTCAGGTACCAGATGATCAGCAGCCAGACGACCACGTCGTCGATAAGACTGAGCGGGAACACCATAGCCGGTATCAGATCGAAGGGCAGGAACAGGTATGCGATTCCCGCGATGATCAGGGCCTTCTTGGTCTTCGGCACAGTCTTATCAGCCATCATGAAACGGATGGCTTTGAGTCTGCTCAGAATAACTCTCATACTCCAAAACTGCATATCTTCTCTCCTACTCTCCCAGTAATCCCTCGATGACATCCAGCAGTTCCTCGTATCCGGTCCGCTTGAGCGCGGATACGGGAATCACGATGTCATCCTCACCCAGTTTCAGGGTTTTGCGTATCTGTTTGATCTGTTTCGGAATCTGATTTCTGGAGACCTTGTCCGCCTTGGTCGCCACGACGATACCGTCCAGTCCGTAGTAACGGAGGTACTCGTACATCTCCAAGTCCTGCTTCGACGGTTCGTGCCGGATGTCCACCAGCTGCACCACCTTCAGCAGATTATCCCTGGTCTGCAGGTACTGCTCGATCATGCCGCCCCACTCCTGGGACATTGACTTGGACACCTTCGCGTAGCCGTAACCCGGCAGATCCACGATCCGGAACGCATCGTTGATCACATAGAAATTGATGGTTCTGGTCTTTCCCGGACTGCCGCTGACCTTGGCCAGTTTTTTCCGCCCTGTGAGAAGGTTCAGCAGCGACGACTTCCCGACGTTCGACCTCCCCGCAAAGGCAATCTCCTTCATGTTTTCCGGCGGATACTGGGACGGCTTGACTGCCACTGCCTCAATATCCGATTTCGTTATCTTCATATCTTCAGCGCACCAGTACTTCTTTCAGTGCGTCGTTCACGTTGTTCAAAAGTACGAATTCCATCTCCTTCCGGACCGTTTCAGGAATGTCGTTGATATCCGGTTCGTTGTCCTTCGGCAGGAGCACCTTCCGGATGCCCGCTCTGTGTGCCGCCATGACTTTCTCGCGGATACCGCCGACAGGAAGCACCTTGCCCCGCAGGGTGATCTCTCCCGTCATGGCCACGTCCTTTCTGACCGGAATGCCGGTCAGCGTGGAGATGAGGGACACGCACATGGTGACGCCGGCCGACGGACCGTCCTTCGGCGTCGCGCCTTCCGGAATGTGCAGGTGCAGATCCTTGTCCTTGTAGAAGTCTTCATCGATGCCCAGCTTGTCCGCAACGGATCTGATATAGCTGATGCCCGTCTTCGCCGACTCCTGCATGACGTCGCCCAGCTGTCCTGTCAGCACGATCTTGCCCGTGCCAGGTACCGCCGTGGTCTCGATGAACAATGTTACGCCGCCTACGATGGTCCAGGCCAGGCCTGTGCTCACCCCGACCTCCTTCTTGTTGCGGATGATGTCGAAGTGGTACTTCTTCTTGCCCAGCAGTTCTTCGACCTTGGCAGCATTCAGCGTGACCTTCTCATGATTGCCTGTCACATACTGGCGGGCAACTCTTCTGCAGAGTGTGCCGATCTCACGCTCCAGATTACGCACGCCGGATTCTCTCGTGTAGTAGTCGATGATCGTCCGGATGCCCGTCTTCGTGAAGCTGATGTTATCCTTCGTCAGACCGTTCTCCTTGATCTGCTTCGGCACCAGATACTTCTGGGCGATTTTGAGCTTATCGTCCTCGGTGTAACCGCTGACTTCGATGACTTCCATTCTGTCGAGCAGCGGCCCCGGGATGGTTTCCGTCGTGTTGGCTGTCGTGATGAACATGACCTTCGACAGATCGAACGGCACTTCCAGGAAGTGGTCCGTAAAGTCCTTGTTCTGCTCCGGGTCCAGCACTTCCAGCAGCGCCGATGCAGGATCACCCTTGTAGTCGGCTCCGATCTTGTCCACCTCATCGAAGAGGAAGACCGGATTTCTGGTGCCGCACTCCTTGATGGCGTTGATGACTCTGCCCGGAATAGCGCCGATGTACGTCCTTCTGTGTCCTCTGATCTCCGCCTCGTCACGGACGCCGCCCAGGGACATGCGCACGAACTCTCTGCCGATGGAACGCGCCACCGACTTGGCGATGGATGTCTTACCTGTTCCCGGAGGGCCTACCAGACAGAGAATCGGGCCTTTGAGGCTCTCGGAGAGCCGGATGACAGCCAGATACTCGAGGACTCTCTCTTTGACCTTATCCAGGCCGTAGTGGTCCTCGTTGAGAATCTTTTCGGCCTTGATCAGGTCGATGTTGTCCTCACTCATGTTGTCCCACGGCAGTTCGAGAATGGTTTCGATATAGGTTCTGCTGACCGTCGCTTCCGCGGAAGACGCCTGCATCTTGGAGAACCGGCTGATCTCTTTCTCAATCTTGGCTGTGGTCTTCTCATCCAGATTCAGCTCCGCCAGCTTGGCTCTGAAGTCGGCGACCTCGTCCTCGACTTCCTCAGTACCGCCCAGTTCCTCCTGGATGGCGCGCAGCTGCTCACGGAGATAGTACTCCCGCTGATTCTGGTTGATCTGTGTCTTGACCTTTGAGGAGATGTCCTGTTCAATGGTCATGATCTCGATTTCCTTGCGCAGGATATCGTTGAGCTTGCGCAGTCTCTCCTTCTGGTCCAGTTCTTCTATGATGGCCTGCTTGTCCTCAATCTTGATTTCCAGATGGGAGGCAATCATGTCGGCCATTCTGCCCGGTGATTCCACCGTCACGACGGAGGCGAAGATCTCTGGCGCCAGGTTCTGGTCGATGTTGATGTACTCATCGAAGCTTCCCAGCACCGTCCGCATGAGGGCTTCCGCCTCTGCGTCCGGCTCCGTATCGTCCTCCTGCAAAGGCTTGATGCGGCACTTGAAATACGGCACCTCGAAGAGAATCTCTTCAATCTGCCCCCTGCAGAGTCCCTCCACCAGAACGCGGATAGAGTCCCCCGGCAGCTTCAGCATCTGCTTGATCTTGCCGATGGTTCCGATGTGGTAGAAATCGTCCGGTGTCGGCAGGTCCGTGTTCTCGTCCATCTGGGAGGAGAGGAAGATGTACTGGTTGTTCACCATGGCCTTCTCCAGCGCGTTGATGGATTTTTCCCTGCCAATGTCAAAATGCAGAACCATGTTAGGAAACACCGAGAGACCTCTGAGCGGTATCATCGGCAGTTCCAGGAATTCTGCATCTGCGAAATTGATATTCTTTCTGTTTTCGTCCATTTACTGTTCCCCTTTTATGATATATCTCTCAAGGCATTATTCCCCTTCCAGCACAAGCTCGGGGTCTTTGCCTTTCTCTACTGTTTCCTTGGTGATGATGCACTTTCTGACGTCCTTTCTGGACGGCAGCTCGTACATGACGTTCGTCATGATTTTCTCCATGATGCCGCGGAGACCTCTGGCGCCTGTCTTGCGCTCGATGGCCAGATCCGCGATGGCGCCGACAGCGTCGTCTGTGACCTCCAGGTCGACTCCGTCAAACTCCAAAAGCCTCTCGTACTGTTTGATCAGCGCGTTCTTCGGCTTTGTCAGGATGTCGATGAGCGCGTCTCTGGACAGTTCTTCCAGCGTGACCAACACGGGCAGTCTTCCCACGATCTCAGGAATGAGTCCGTACTTCATCAGGTCTTCCGGCGCCGCGTGCTTCAGAATCTCCTCCTTCTCGAGCTTGTTGCCGCTCACATCGGAGTTGAACCCGATGACCTTCTCGCCGATGCGCTTCTGGACCACCTTCTCCAGGCCGTCAAAAGCGCCGCCGCAGATGAAGAGCACGTTGGTCGTATCGAACTGGATGAACTCCTGATGCGGGTGCTTGCGTCCGCCCTGCGGCGGAACGTCCGCGACCGTTCCCTCGATGATCTTCAGCAGAGCCTGCTGTACGCCCTCTCCGCTGACGTCTCTGGTGATGGAAGGGTTCTCCGACTTGCGGGCGATCTTATCGATTTCGTCGATGTAGATGATGCCCTTCTGTGCCTTTTCCAGATCGAAATCCGCTGCCTGGATCAGGCGCAGGAGGATGTTCTCCACGTCTTCGCCCACATAGCCGGCCTCCGTGACCGTCGTCGCGTCTGCAATAGCAAACGGCACATCGAGGATCCTGGCCAGAGTCTGGGCCAGGAGCGTTTTGCCGCATCCCGTCGGTCCCACCATGGCGATATTGCTCTTCTGGATCTCCACGTCGTTCTCATCGTCAGTCTGGCTCAGAATGCGTTTGTAGTGGTTGTACACCGCGACCGCCAGTGTCTTCTTGGCGTCGTCCTGGCCGATGACGTACTGAGAGAGAACCTCGTTGATCTCCTTCGGCTTCGGAATGTCGACGGGTTCCCCGTCGATGACCTGCTCGCCGCCTGCTGTTTTTGCCGCCTCTTCCTCGAGAATGTCCATGCACAGGTGCACGCACTCATCGCAAATGTAGAGCCCGTTCCCGTTGATCAGCTTGGTGACCTGGCTCTGAGGCTTTCCGCAGAAAGAGCATCTGAGTTCATTGTTCTTGTCGTATTTCGCCATTCTGTCTCTATCCTTTACCCTTTTATCTGTCCTTTATGACAGTGTCGATGATTCCGTATTCCTTTGCTTCATCCGCAGACATGAAATTGTCTCTGTCCGTATCCGCCGACACCTTCTCCAGCGGCTGACCCGTTACCTCGCTGAGAATCCTGTTCAGCTTTTCTCTCGTGCGGATGATCCACTCAGCGTGGATCTTAATGTCTTCAGCCTGTCCTCTGACGCCGCCGAGAGGCTGATGGATCATGATCTCCGCATTCGGCAGGCTGTAGCGCTTGCCTTTGGTTCCCGCAGCCAGCAGGAAGGCTCCCATGCTGGCGGCAAGACCGACGCAGATCGTCGATACCTCAGGTTTGATATAACGGATCGTGTCATAAATAGCCATACCGGCGGTCACGCTGCCGCCGGGGCTATTGATGTAGATATTGATGTCCTTGTCCGGGTCCTCGGCCTCCAGAAACAGCAGCTGCGCAACCACCACGCTCGCAACATGATCGTCTATTTCTTCGCCGATGAAAATGATTCTGTCCTTGAGGAGTCTCGAGTAGATATCATACTGTCTTTCGACTCCGCCGGACTGCTCGATGACATATGGGATCATATGCTTGTCCTTTCTATTTGATGACCGCGTTCTCGTAGATGAAATCTACGGCCTTTCTCATCTTGATGTCGCCGCCCAGTGTTGCAACGTTCTGCGGTCCGATGGCTTCGACCAGCTTGTCGACTTCCATGCTGTACTGCTTGGCCATATCTTCCAGATACTCGTGGATCTCTTCGTCGGATACTTCGAATTCCTCCTGATCGACGATCTTGCCGATGAGCATTCTGGTCTTAGTCTTCTTGAACGCGTCCTCTCTGATGCTCTCTCTGAACTTGGCCATGTCTTCGCCCATGTACTGAACGTAAGTCGCCAGATCCATGCCCTGTACTCTCAGCTGCTGGTCGAACTGCTGCAGGGAGCTGTCGATCTCTTCCTCGACCATAACGTCAGGTACTTCGATGTCGTTTGCTTCGAAGATCTTCTCGATACAGCTGTTCTTCATCTGTTCTTCTGCTCTGGCTTCCGCCGCTTTCTGCAGTTCTTCCTTCTTGCTGGCTTTCAGCTCATCCAGTGTATCGAATTCGCTGACATCCTTGACGAAGTCGTCGTCGATTGCAGGAACTTCCTTTTCCTTGATTTCGTGGACTTTGCACTTGAAGATGGCTTCCTTGCCGGCCAGATCTTCCGCGTGATACTCCTCAGGGAAGGTCACCTTCACTTCAACGTCGTCGTCCTTGTTGGCGCCGATGAGCTGCTCTTCGAATCCCGGAATGAATGTGCCGGAACCAATCTGCAGCGGATATCTCTCAGCAGTGCCGCCCTCGAACTGATCGTCGCCTACGAATCCTGCGTAGTCGATGAGTACGGTGTCGCCGTCCTGAACCGGTCTGTCAACCTCAACCATGCGTGAGTTTCTGTCTGCCATGTTGGAGATTTCCTTGTCCACGTCCTCGTCGGTGACTTCCGCAGGCACTCTGTCGACTTCAACGCCCTTGTAGCCCGTTACTTCGAACTCAGGATAGACCGTTACGGTAACTGTTATGTCAAAGCCTTCGCCCTTCTTTGTCTGGCTCAGCTCTGTTCTCGGGTAGTCGATCACGTTGAGGTCCAGTTCATCCATGGCCAGCGGATAGTTCAACTGGAACAGGTTGTTGATCGCGTCATCGAAGAAGATGGTCTCGCCGTATCTCTTCTCGATCAGGCTTCTCGGGGCCTTGCCCTTTCTGAAACCATCGATTTCGAACTTGTCTTTTTCTTTCTGATAGACCTTTACGATGGCGTTTTCGAACTCCTCAGCCGTGAATTCCATCTTGAATGTAACGTCGTTTTTTTCCTTTGAGATAAATGTTGATTTCATTAATATGTCTCCTCCTCGGTTTTTTACATATAGTACACATGATTATAACGCGAATGCCCTTGATTTACAAGGAAAAACGCCAAAAAAAGAGAGGCTTCGAAAGCCTCTGAAATGCGCCTTATCCGGCCCATCTGCCTACCTGCGGTTTTCCTCGATCATACGCACGCCGCGGTAGTATTTGCTCCTGTTCTCCTCGGTGAGCCCGTACTTCTCCTGCAGGGTCCTGCCGATTTCCAGCAGTTCCTCCGTCTCGCCGGTGAAGAGCTCGATTTCGACCTCGCTGATCGGCTGCACGCCGTACTTGGTGTAGATCTCGCCGCTGTCGATTGAGAATTCGAATATTCCGGTTCCCGTATCAATCCGGAACCGTCTGCGGGTGCATGACGTCTGTACGATGGACTGGAGCTCCATATCCTTCGCCAGTTCGCACACTTCGCTGCCGACGCTGCTCTGATGGAACACGTCCAGGTCAGGCGTGTCGTCATCTACCGGCACGTTGAGTTCTTCCCGCACGTGAAGACCGTCCTCGGTGTGCCCTTTCCACTTGAGGGCTGCCACCAGATGGTCGCCTTCCCGTCTGATTCTGTACGCCACTTCATTCCTGGCTAGATCGAAACTCTCCGTATCGAAGTACTTGGCATCGATATTCAACGTCTCACGTGTGTCGGCTTCTTCCATATCTGCAAAGAGTTCGTTCTCCCAGATTGCGTCCGCCGTCTCTTTGTCAGGAATGTTGTATTTGAGTTCTATCTCCATAGGTTACCTCGTTTTCAGAATTATCTCTAATTCATACCCCCCCCGAAGAATGTACCCGTTCATAATATTACCATCTCCCCCAAATGTCAACTAAAAAGGACTGTCAGCCCCTCTGCGTCCCGGGCGCAATCCGCCAGACACGCCTTCACATCCTCGCCGAGATGGTAATTGGCCCGCACGTATAGTTCCGCAACCGCTTGTGTGATCTTTGCAACGTCCAATTCTCTCATCTTTCTGTGCCGGACAGATGATGCCGGCTCCTCCTGTCAAAAATTATAGCAAAGGCAACCGCGAATGAAAAGAGACAGCATGGCGGATACAAAAGGAGACCGCCGTTTCCGGCAGTCTCCTCAAATGGCTGTTTGTTGCTTTTGCTTATTTCTTGCTTTTCTCGATCTCGTCGATCTGCGCCTGTACGTTGTCGAAGGACGTGGAGCCCTTGGACACCTTGGACGCGATTACGTTCCGGATCGCGACTTTGTCGTAGACGTCGCTGTCGAAGACCTGCGTGAACTGCTTCAGGTCGTCGAGCCACAACTCTTCGATCGGCTTGTTATTGTTGATTGCATAGTTTACAACTTTGCCGATGATGACGCCGATAGCGTCTGCATCGAGGCCCTTTCCCTGCAGATACTTGGCCAGTTCGGTCGCGTTCATGTAACCGTACTTCGCCGCTCTCTGCATTTCACCTCTGTTGATCTTCATGGACTTGATCATCTCGACGAACAGAGCCAGACACGCTTCCACAGTGTGGGCCGCGTCGAGCAGCGCATACTTGTCTTCCTGCATGTCTCTGTTGTAGGACATCGGCAGTCCCTTGAAGATGGTCAGCAGATTGATCATATCGCCGTAGACTCTGCCGGTCTTGCCTCTGATCAGTTCCGCAACGTCCAGGTTCTTCTTCTGCGGCAGCACTCTGCTTCCCGTCGTGAACTCATCGTCGATTTCGATGAATCCGAACTCAACAGAGCTCCAGAGAATCAGATCCTCGCAGAATCTGGACAGGTGCATCATGGTAATGGAGCAGTTATTGATAAACTCCATTCCGAAGTCTCTGTCCGCAACGGCGTCCATGGCATTCGCCATGATTCCGCTAAAGCCCAGTTCCTTCGCCATCTTCTTTCTGTCGGTATCGAAGATGGTTCCTGCCATGGCTCCCGTGTCAGGCGGCATGACATTGATGCGTTCCCTGCACTCTTCGAACCGCTCCAGGTCGCGGCGGAACATCTGATAGTAGGCAAGCAGATGGTACGCCAGTGTGATCGGCTGGGCCCTCTGTACATGAGAGTATCCCGGCATGATCGTGTTGACGTGCTCCTTCGCCAGGGCCTCGAGGGTGTCGAGCATTTCCTGCAGAGACTCTCTGATGAGATCGTTCTCTTCCCGCAGGAACAGTCTGGTGTCGGTAACCACCTGATCGTTGACGCTTCTGGACCAGTTCAGTTTTCTGGCCACCTTGCCGACCTTTTCTGCCAGTTTCTGCTCGATGAGTGCATGGACGTCTTCGTAGTCGAATGTGAATTCGACCTCGCCTGCTTCAATGTCGGCGAGTACTTTCTTCAGACCGTCGATGATCTGATCACATTCCTCGCCGGAGATCAGCTTGTTCTGTTTCAGCATGCGGGCATGCGCGATGCTCGCTTTGATTTCCTCGTCATAGAGCATGTTGTCTACGTTGATAGACGACATGAACTCTTTCGCAGTCTGTTTCATTTCATCACCTCATTCAGTTGGATGTGATTACCGTTCCTGTCTCTCCGTTCAGAGCTTCCACTGCCTTGTCCAGAGAAGTGATAATCGCTTTCTTGTCCGGGAACTTGCGTACGAACTTCATCGCTGCCTCGACCTTCGGAAGCATGCTGCCAGGAGCGAAGTGTCCTTCTGCTACATACTGTTCTGCTTCCGCCAGGCTCATGTGGCTCAGATCCTCCTGGTTCGGTTTATTGTAGTTGATGGAAACCTTTTCGACCTCGGTGAGGATCATCAGGATATCCGCTTCAACCTGCTCAGCCAGCAGTTCTGCCGCGAAGTCTTTGTCGATGACTGCCGCAACGCCTTCCAGGCTTCCGTCTTCCTTCTCCAGAACCGGGATGCCGCCGCCGCCGCATGTAACGCAGATGGTGCTGTCCCAAAGCTTTCTGACAGGGTCGATTTCAACGATGCGCAGCGGCTTCGGGGAAGCAACTAATCTTCTCCATCCTCTGCCGGCGTCTTCCTTCACTGCCCATCCCTTCTCCTCCGCGAGAGCCTTGGCTTCTTCCTCAGAGTAGAACGGTCCGATTGGCTTCGTCGGATTCTGGAATCCGGGATCATTTCCGTCGACGACGACCTGCGTCGCAACGGTGCAGACCGGAACCTGTCTGCCTCTCTTGAGCAGCGCGTATCTGAGGCACTGCTGAATGTGATAACCGATATATCCCTGTGACATCGCGCCGCAGACGTCGAATGGCATCGCCGGGGTTACGTCCTTCGCCGCTTCAGAGGCCATGACAATACGTCCTACCTGCGGACCATTGCCGTGGACAACGCCGATTTCATAACCCATGCCGCTGATATCCGCAACATATTCACAAGTCTTCTTTACTACTTCCAGCTGGGCTTCCGCCGTTGCAGCGCCTTTGCCTGACTGCAGCGCGTTTCCGCCCAGCGCGATTACTATTTTTTCGCCCATTTTATTCTCCTCTCAACCAACGATTACAGATCTACTCTGTTTACCGGACAGCTCATGCATCTCGGGCCGCCTCTTCCTCTTGAAAGCTCTGCGCTCGGAATCTGCAAAACCTTGACGCCCTTCTTGTCGAGGAGTTCGTTGGATACATAGTTTCTCTCATAAGTGACAACGGTTCCCGGAGCGATGCAGAGGGTGTTGGAACCATCGTTCCACTGCTCTCTCTGTGCCGCCAGCAGGTCGCCGCCGCCGCAGCGGATCAGTTCGACTGCAGGGATGCCCAGCTCGAGAGCCAGGATATTCTGCAGTTCATCCTTCATCGCGTTGAACTTCAGTTCCTTGCCTTTGCCCATGGTGATCTCATACACGCCCAGAGGTCCTTCGATCTCAGGATGGATGGTGAACTTGTCGTAGTCGACCATGGTGAAGACCGTATCCAGATGCATGAACGCTCTCGTCTTCGGGATGTCGAACACCAGGACCTTCTTGAAGGTTGAATTCGCAAGCAGGTTTTTGGCGAAACGCTCGATGCCGGCGATGGTCGTTCTCTGGGACAGACCGATGGCTACCATGTCCTTGGACAGGACGAGCACATCGCCGCCCTCGATGGAGTAATCCTGGTCGAGGTCGTACCACTGCTTGTTCTCTTCCGTCGCGAAATCTCTGTTGTACTTGTACATGTAACGCAGAAGCAGAGACTCTCTTCTTCTCTCCTGTGTGTGCATGTGATGGATGTTGATGCCGTCGCCGACGCAGGCGCCCGGGTCTCTTGTGAAGTACAGGTTCGGCATTGGATCTGAGATGTACGGATAGTCATCGTGGATCAGGTCCATCAGGGAATGTACTTCGTCGGAAGGAACTTCGTTCTTCTTGATGCCCGCGATGAGTTTCGCCACCATCTCTTCCGGCTTGAATGTCATGAGATAGGAGATCAGGCTCTCTCTCATGCCTTTTGATGTGATCAGGGAAAGATCGAGGAAGTCTTCGATCAGCTGCTGCTGGAGCTCCGGCGTGCTTAATGCTTTTGCCGTCTCCTGCACATAGTAAACGACTTCCACGCCGTTCTCTCTGAGTACTTCAGCAAATCTGTCGTGTTCCTCCTGCGCGACCTTCAGGAACGGAATGTCATCGAAGAGCAATCTCTCCATGGTGGACGGCGTCAGCGCCTCCAGCTCCATTCCCGGTCTGTGCAGCAGAACTTTGTTCAGTTTGCCGATTTCCGAATAATTGTGGATTCCAGGGATCATTGTTTTACCTCCTGTATATCGGGTCTTATCTTATCTTCCGATGGTCGCTACCATAACGGCCTTGATGGTGTGCATTCTGTTCTCAGCCTCATCAAAGACCTTGGAGTGTCTGCTTCTGAATACTTCGTCAGTGACCTCGCGGATGTCATAGCCCAGTTCCTTCTGGCTCTGCGCCATGGTGGTCTCGAAGTCGTGGAAGGACGGCAGGCAGTGCATGAAGATCACGTTATCATTTTCTGTCGCCTCTATCATCGCCTCGTCGACTCTGTACGGTGTCAGCATTCTGACTCTCTCAGGAATCTGATCCTCTTCGCCCATGGAAGCCCAGATGTCAGTGTACAGAACGTCAGCGCCCTTGATGGCTTCTACGTCTGATCTGACTTCGATGACAGCGCCGGTCTCTTCGGCAACTGCCTTGGCTCTTGCGACGACGTCAGCATCTACCTGATCGCACAGTTCCTGCGGACCGTATGCTACGAAGTGCATGCCCATCTTGGCGCAGCCGTACATCCATGCGTATGCCATATTGTTTCTGACGTCACCTACGAAGACGACCTTGCAGTCTCTCAGCGGCTTTGCAACGTGCTCTTCGAT
>JAILDT010000023.1 GCA_024689085.1 Clostridia bacterium
GTGATTCCACAGTGGCAGGGCGGCGGACAGGATCTGAGTACCTATGATGGTGCTTTTGCATTCAATGCGAATTACCTGCATGACGGTGCCGATGTGATGGTGGAAGTGAGCCGGGAGGACATCGGCCCGGTCAAAGACGGGATTCTCGGGTACGATGAAATTCTGGGAACCATGAAACGCGTGAACGCGGAACTGGAAGCTTTTGCGCCGGAGAAGATATTCACTATCGGCGGCGGATGCGATGCGGATACGCCCTGCGCCGCGTGGCTGAACCGCGTCTATGACGGCGACATGGCGGTGGTGTACATCGACTCCCACGGAGACCTGAACACACCAGCGTCATCGGACAGCCACTTGTACTACGGCATGTCGCTGCGCGCACTGGCGGGAGAAGGCGCGAAGGAGTATCTGGAAAATCTGGCGTCCGCAATCACACCGGACCAGCTGATTACCTGTGCGGCCAGGAATCTGGACCCGGAGGAGCTGCGGTATAAGACGGAGCACCAAGTTGCGGACTTCACGGTGGGAGCACTGGCGGAAAATCCGGGGCTGGTTGCGGAGGAGATACGCCGCAAAGGCTACCGCAATGTGTACATCCACATCGACTTCGATGCCCTGGACCCGGAGGAGTTCTGGCTGACGCCTTTGTATGAGCCCGGCGGGTTGAAAAAGTCAACGCTCCTGGATGCGCTGCGGCGGATCCGGGAAGCTGCGAACGTCGTGGGATTCGGGTTGCTGGAGTACGGCGGCACCATGGACGACCGGGACGACCCGTTCCTGGAAGAGCTGGCGGAGTACGGAATGGAGATGTGACGGAATGAGATACCAGTACTGCCCGCAGTGCGGGCGAAAGCTAATCGAAAAACAGGCCGGCGACGACGGGCTCGTACCCTATTGCGAAGCATGCGACAAACTCTGGTTTGATTCTTTCGGGAGCTGCATAATCATTATGATCGTGAATGAGCTGGAAGAAGTCGTCATGCTGCGGCAGAGATACATGTCAGACGAGTACATGAACTTTGTGTCCGGATATATTACGGTGGGGGAGACCGCCGAAGAGGCCGCCTGGCGCGAGGTGCGCGAAGAGACGGGGCTCGAACTGGACACACTGGAGTACGCGGGGACCTGGTGGTTCCGGCCGGAGGAACTGCTCATGCACGGATTCATCGGGCGCGTGCAAAAGCAGGACTTCGTGTTGTCACCCGAGGTGGACGCGGCGGCATGGATCCCGCTCGGGAAGCTGCCTGATTACATGTATCCCGACATGCCCGGCAACGCCCAGTACGGCACGTATAAAGTGTTTCTGCAAAGAAAATGAATTCTGTGTTACAATAAAGCATCAAATAGGACATGATTTTTTAGAGGGGAGAGGTTACCAATGAAATCAAGAGGAGAATATTCAAACAGAAGACTGCTCGACACGCTGAAAGACAACATGGATAATGCAAAAGCATACCTGGACGATGACGCCAAGATGGAGTCCCTGTTCCAGGATTTCGAGAAGAAGCTGGGGCAGATTCCGAAGATCGGCGGTAAGGCAGCCGATATCGCGGTGCTGTGCTCCATGATCAGAGCCTACGCGAAGAAACAGTACACAGACGTTTCGATCGCAACGATTCTGCTGTCCATCGCGGCGCTGATCTATGTAGTCAATCCGATGGATATCGTTCCGGACTTCATGATCGGAATCGGCCAGTTGGATGACGCCGCAGCCATTGTGCTTGTCCTGCAGATGATTCAGATGGATCTGAACAAATATAAGAAGTGGCAGGAAGAGAACGGAAAGAGATAGGAATAAAAGTTAGCCGAAAGAGGTTGCAATGGGAGATGTGAAGAGAATCAAGGAAATGGAAGCCGCTCTGAATGAATGCAGGGCGGCTTTAGATGATTTGGAGAAATCCCTGGACGGTCTGGATGCCGTGAAGGAAAAGATGGGGGCGCTGTTTGCGTACTACGGCAGCGCCGAATGGTACGACGACCGGGAACTGGAGCTTCCGCCGGATGTAAAGGCAGGGGTGTTGTCCGAGGATTTAGTCTACGATGAAATCATGGATGCCCGGGATGCGTCCTTCCGCATGCTGGAACTGGCGGCGGATATTCTGAAGAATCGCGTATGAAGAGGTTCGCGTATCTGTTACCTTTAATAGCGGGCACTGGCTGGGGCTGTACGGGTCTGTTCGTGCGCACCCTTGACGATGCGGGGTTCGACAACATTACGATTACCGTTTCCAGAGTGGTCGTGATGCTTTTGCTGATCGTCCTGGGGATGCTGGTGTATGATAGGAGCCTGTTTCGCGTGCGGAAGAGTGATCTGCTTTTGCTTGCCGTGATCGGCATCAACGGTCTGGTCCTGATGAACATCTGCTACAACATTTCGATCACGACGCTGAGCATGTCACTGGCGTCGATCCTGCTGTGTACGGCGCCGGTGTTCGTCATCATCATCGGGCGGATCCTGTTTGGCGAAAAGATCACGGTGCTGCGGGTCGCCTGCATGCTCGGCGCGCTGCTGGGGTGCGTATTGTTGAGCGGAATCGTGGAATCGGGCGAGCTGAAGTGGAGTGTGCTCGGACTGGCCATGGGCGTGGCGTCGTCCTTTACCAACGCAGCTTACGTCATCACGCTCAAAGAAGCGACGGACGTGCGGAAGATCCATCCGCTGACCATACAGCTGTACTGCACGGTGATCGGGCTGGTTGTGATGCTGCCATTCGCGGATTACGGGGTGATGGTTGATTTTGTGGCGGAGCGGCCGCTGTTTGCGTCGCTGTTCCTGCTGGCCCACGCGCTGGTGGCGTCGCTGCTGCCGAACCTGCTGTATGCCATCGCGTTCATTTATATTGATTCCAGCGTCGGGTCGATTCTGGCCTCTGGCGCAGAGCCGACAGCCGCCATGCTGTGCGGGCTGATCGTATATCATGAAGTGCCGACCATATTCGGCATCATCGGGATGGTCATCGTCATCGTATCGATGATTGTGCTGAGTAAGAGTGATGAGAAGGAGGTTTTGGAGTGATTATTGATGTAGATAAGCTGCGGGACGATATGCTGCAGGAAGACCTCGGCGCCTTCTTTGGCGGTGGCTTCGGCGGCGCCCTGATGGAAGCCGTTGATGTGGAACGGGCTTCGGATGAGGAACTGGTTGAAATAGCCCAGCGGCAGGGGATTGATCTCCGCAGGTATGAAGTGGATGAATAATATGGAGGTTTTGACATGAGTAAGATCAATGATTTTTTGACAGAAGCGGGTGTGTTTTTCCTGGCGACAGTAGACGGCGACCAGCCGAAACTGAGACCATTGGGTGCGCACCTTGAGCTGGATGACAAAGTCATCTTCGGTGTCGGTGATTTCAAGAATGTCTATAAACAGATGGTAGCAAATCCAAAGGTCGAAATCGCTGCCTGCAAGCTGGATGGCCACTGGCTGCGTTACACGGGCAAGGTGGTTTTCGAGGACGATCCGAAATACGCGGAAGCCATGCTGGATGCAATGCCTGACCTGCGGAACATCTACAACGAGCAGACTGGCAATAAAATGATGGCCTTCCATCTGGAAGACGCCACAGCAGTGGATATCCCGGTGATGGGAGACGGAGAAAGCCTGCTGTAAAACCCTATTTGCAGGGGTTCAGCATCATTTATGGGTAATATTTCGATAATCCATGGGGAAAGTACCCCATGGATTTCTCATTTAATCCCCATGTTTCATTTGAGATGGGGCTGCTTTGTGGGGATTATTTCGGATTATTATGGGGAAAGTACCCCATGGTTTTGCAGAATCGTCCCCATAGATGTCGCCTGGGAGGCGACCATAAGCAGATTTCAACGGGGTATAATGAAAACGTAAGGTAGAGGTAAGAGAAGAAAGGAGGCACACATATGAATAAGAAATTGAGAGATGCAGTATATGGGTTGGCGATTGGAGATGCGTTGGGTGTGCCATA
>JAILDT010000042.1 GCA_024689085.1 Clostridia bacterium
ACTTCATGGGTTTGGACGTTCTTGACATTTCCACCGCAGGCACAGAGACTGAATGCAATAGTCAACAGCAAAAGAATAGTCACAGTTCGTTTCATGCTTGTTTTACCTCTCACAATCCGATTTAATGACACCCCGATAAACCGGAATATGTCGCTTCATTTATCCTGCTTTTTAAAATCGCGGACTACTCCATAGACTAAGAAGCAAATGCCTGCAATGAGTGCGATAATGGCTGCGGCTTTCAAAGGCGATCCTACATAACTTAATCCGGCTTGGAACAAGGAACTATCCCAACTCACCACATTACTCATGAAAATCGCTGCTGCTATGTATCGTGCACTCATTAAAACAGCTGAGATCAAACAGAATATTGCGCCAATACCTTTGTTATTCATAAATTCACCTCCATAAATCCCGATTGTACGGGCTCTTTGGGTCACGCCCTGATCCGGTTGCGGCAACCTGCTGCAGATCGGGCACCAACCTGTATTTTAACTTCATCAGAACGAATCCTCATCCATTTTTGATACAGCCATTGCGCATTCTGCTGCGATCCTTCCCGCCTCGTCCTTCGGCGCTCCGGCATTTATCGCCGTGATGAGGATGTTTTGCAGCACAATGCCGAATAATACAGGCCACTCTGCAGGTGATTTGCAGTATCTGGATGTCATGTTGTCAAAAATACCGTCCCAGCACTGGCTTATCTGTTTGTACAGCCGTTCCGGATCGCATCCGCATATCGTATATGGTTCCTCCCCGATACGCATCGCCTGATCTGATGCGATCGAAAGGACATCGGCCTCTGTGACGTTCGTCACTGCCGTACAGAAACTGACGACACTCAGTCTGCTCTCGAGAAGATACTTGTTGACATCGTCACCGAAGTAGAAGTGTTTCCCCGCCCTGGTCGTCACGACGGCAAAAATCCCGCCTTCCGCCTTGACCGCCCTGTGGCAGGCGTGTCCCGCAAGAGCGGAAGTGAAGATCAGGGCGCTGCGTATATCGATACCGTTAGGGGTATTGAAGTACGCCTTGAACATCTCAATCATATTGCCCGCATTGCTGGCTAATCTCTTTACTGTCTCTTCTTCGGTCTCCTTCTTACTGAATAATCCCATAATCTGTATCCTTCTATACGGCAAGCCGGAATCTGTATATCCTTTTGAACACTCCCGCCACTTCTCTAAATGGTGGGAGTGTTGAATTCCATCATTTCACCTTCCGTGTTGATGATTATTGCTCCTAACGGCACTTTTCTTCAATGAGATTGTAGTAAAAACATATGAGAAAGGTCAACGTTATGTTGAACAATTTCGCCAATTGAGGCGTTTTTCTTCACTTACAGTCAAAAACCCTTCTGAGCCGTTATGGTTCAGAGGGGTTTTGTCGTTATGCCGCTATGCGCCAAGCTCATCTGTCAATCATTCAATCATATGAATACTACCTTTCCAAGCGGCATGAGCGAACAGGAAGCCTCAAGGCAGACGGCCATAGACCTCGCGGAACAGGTCATTATGTCCGGTGTGTCCGGTGCCGTGATGGGTGTAGGCTTCGGGGCTATGAGCGGAGTGAACGCTTTCAGGGGACAGGAAACTGTCCAGACAGCGACACTCTCGCCTGAACAGATAATGGAAGCCATAGCCGAGGCGTTCAGAGGAACGGAGATCCTCAATAACGTCACTGAGCAGATCAGGGATATGGATCCTTCCCAGGCATCACCGATACTGAGCGAAGCGGCAGATCAGATGCACGCAGCCACTGAGGCGTCGATAGCGGAGGCAGAAAGGATCATCGAGTAGAGAGCGGCACAGCAGGTATCAACTGATACCGTAACAGTGGAAACGCTGGGCGAAAAAACGCAGACGGACAGACAGGCGTGGACTGAAGAATTTAACCAGAGCAGACGCATTGGAAGCAAGCTGAATATCGATGTAAACGTAAATGAAGGGTATAGAGGAACAAATACCCACGGTTCAATATACTTCAACGACAACAATGGCAGAGTGGTAATCGAGGTAGCTCCTGACGCCAACTCTCCCATGCAGGTCATG
>JAILDT010000099.1 GCA_024689085.1 Clostridia bacterium
CTTTCCGTCGCGAATGAGATTGCCTTTACCCAGGGTAATCTCATCATCTTCGCCGTAGAATACAGGAACCGCAGCTCTGCCGATTCTGAAGTAGCAAGGTCCGTCCATTTCCACGATCTGGCGGAGCAGTTTCTTCGTCGCCACCGCGTCGGACGGATTCACAACTGTCATGCCCGGAATCGTTCTCATGAGCGCAATGTCCTCGAAGGTCTGATGGCTCGCGCCATCCTCTCCAACGGTGATACCGGCGTGAGATGCACAAACCTTGACGTTAGCTCCTGTGTAGCCAATGGAATTCCTTATGATCTCAAAGGCTCTGCCCGTGGCGAACATGGCGAACGTGCTGGCGCAAACAATCTTGCCGCTCAGTGCAAGTCCCGCCGCAGCACCATACATGTTCTGTTCCGCAATACCCATATTGAAGAATCTGTCTGGAAATTCTTTGGCGAACATGCCTGTCTTCGTGGAACCCGAAAGGTCCGCGTCCATGACCACCAGATTGTCATATTCTTTTCCAAGCTCGACGAGCTCCTCGCCGTACGCCTGTCTTGTTGCGATTTTATCAGCCATAATGTTACTCCTTAATCAAGCGCAGCTCTCGCTGCTTCCAGTTCTTCCAGAGCCTGCTCTGTCTGCTCATCATTCGGGGCCTTGCCGTGCCATCCGGCCTGATCTTCCATGAATGAAACGCCTTTTCCCTTGACGGTTTCCGCTACGATAACAGTCGGTCTCCCCGCGCATTCTCTTGCTTTTGCAAAAGCATCGAGGATCTGCTGCATATCGTGGCCGTTGATCTCTATCACGTTCCAGCCGAACCCTGCAAACTTATCGCCGATCGGCGACACCTTCATGACGTCGTCGTTACGGCCGTCTATCTGCAGACCATTGTGATCCACGATGGCGACCAGATTGTCCAGACCGTAATGAGATGCTGACATAGCCGTCTCCCAGACCAGGCCTTCCTGAATCTCTCCGTCACCGAGGACTGCGTATACCCTGCCCGGATCCCTGTCCAGTTTATTCGCCATGGCCATGCCGGCGGCTGCACTGAATCCCTGACCGAGGGAGCCTGTCGCCATCTCGATGCCCGGTATTTTCATATTCGGATGGCCTTGGAATCTGGATCCGATCTTACGAAGATTCTCCGTAAATTCATCCATATCGAAGAATCCTGCCAGGCCCATGGCCGACAGTTGAGCCGGGCCTGCGTGGCCCTTTGAGAATACACACTTGTCCCTGCCCTTCATCTGCGGATTCTTCGGATCGACGTTCATTTCGCCGAAATAGAGCGCCGTAACGATATCGGCAGCGGACAGCGACCCGCCCGGATGTCCGGATCCTGCATTGTGGAGTGCCTTGATGATGCCAATACGCACATCGGCTGCAGTCTTTTCAAGTTCTCTGATGTCCATACGCTGGTGTCCTCCAAATATTGTTTATCTGTCTGTAAAAATACACATTCTATAACAAGATATAGTATACATGAAAGGAACTCCTATTACAATAAGAGTTCCCCGAAATTCACACGATATTCACAATTCGTATTGTATTTTTTACGCATTTACAGCGCTTTGAACGCTGCTGCGACGGCATCTGCGATGTCTGCCGACGTCATGCCGTATTCTCCGATGTTCTCTGCCGCGATATCGCCCGCCAGACCGTGCAGAAATGCTGCTGCGCAGACTCTGTCGCCAGGCGCGGCTTTCAGATGTTTCTGTGCCAGAAGCGACGTGATCATACCGCTGAGCACGTCCCCGCTGCCGCCTGTCGCCATACCAGGATTGCCAGTCGGATTTTCCCAGACCTCCGGCATGTTCCCTGTTCCGTCACAGATCAGCGTTGGCGCACCTTTGAGCAGCGCGATGCCACCCGTCTTCAGTGCCAGTTCCGTGACCGCTTTCTCGCGACCGAGTTCCTTCCATGACGCCAATCCAAAAGCGCCAAGCATTCTGTCTGCCTCACCCGGATGCGGTGTGACGACCGTAATACCGTTCCGGTTTCTGAGTTCATCAAAAGCACTGTATCTGCAAAGGCAGTTGATCCCGTCCGCGTCAATGACGAGCGGTCCGGAATAATCGCAGATGACTCTGTAGATCAGTCTCATGCTCTCTTCGCTGACGCCCAGCCCCGGACCAATGCATATGGCGTCATAGACGCCCAAATCTGCTTTTGCGGCCTCTTCTCTGTCGATACACATGGCTTCCGGTACAGAAATCTGCAAGATATTGAAGAGTTCATCAGGGACTGAGACCTTGACCAGACCTGCTCCAGAATACAGAGCACCTCTTGCAGCCAGAACCGCCGCGCCGGCCATTCCTCTGCTTCCCGCGATGATCAGTACACGACCAGCCTGACCTTTATGCATGTCAGATGGCCTCTCCGTGATGAAGTTTTCCACAAAATCGGTTGTGATCTGATTCATAGTATGACCCTCAATCCGCCATAGAACGCAGTTTATCTGCAGCCTGACGGTTCACGCGCATGAAAATCTTACCTCTGTGCTTGGTGTAAACAGCAAGATCTTCATGAAGGAACGCTTCATCCTTCGTTTCGACTCTGGCGATGTCACCGTCTCTGACCTCGAAGGTGATCGGATTGTCATCGATCTGGACAAAAATACCTACCCGGAGCCGTTCGTTCGGGCTCACTGCGAAGTATTCCGTCTCTTCTTTTGTGATCAGCCAGTAGACGAAGCTGCCATCGTAGCTTCCTCCTACCACTCTGCCAATTGGCGGAATATACTTAGCCATGGATTACCTCACGCATTCAGCAGGCTGTATTCACCTGTCACAGTGTCAAACAGTATGTGGAATACCTCCTTGTCATCATTCAGACATTCCACAATGAAGAAAGGTTTGTAGACCAGTTCATCGTTCACATACTCAATGTCAGGTATGTTGAGGACCCGCTTCGCCTTCTGGATCTCGCCGTATACCGTACGGGGAGCATCGTGAATGGCCTTGATCTTGTCGATTTTGACAGGAATCAACATACTCTCATCCACATCCGTCATAACGAACTCGCCCCTGGACTTTGCCATGGAGTACTGCCCTTTCCACATATCGCACATGACCAGAACCTTCTCAGACAATCTCTCCAGCTTGCCCCTGTAGTTCACGTCAAACTCCATGAGGAGATAGGGATAAAACAGGATATCCATCTTCTCTATAGTGAAGTGTTTGCTTCTCTTGTACAGGCGCTCATAGGCATCCTGCATTTTGAATCCGTTTTTGATGCTCTTGATTTCCATGAATGTATTATAACACAAAGGCCGGGCGATTTGCCCGGCCTGTTAGTTTTTGTGTTTTTACTGATCTGCAGTCTTTATACCGGCTGGAATCCTCTCTCTTCCATGTAGGATGACTCCTTCAGGAATGTGAGAACGCCGTTCGTTTCAGGAGCGATGTCCTTGTAGTTAACAGTAGCAAATCCAGCAGGGATCTTGGTCTTGCAGGCTGCTCTGTCGACCAGATCCTGCATTTCCTTTGTCGGTGGCTTACCGATCAGTGATCCGATAATGTAAGCCGCAACGGATACGATGATACCCATGAAGAACGTGTGCATTCCTGTCGGACCTGCCAGTCCGGCAGCCTCCCAGATGATTGATACAATACATCCGGAAATCATGGACATGTAGCATCCGAGGGTATTGCCTCTCTTCCACCATACCGCTCCGACATAGGACGGCAGGAAAGAAGCTCCCAGCGTGCTGAATGAGAATACAACGATCTGGAATACTCCAGGAGGCTGAATCAGCGCGATGATGACGGAAATGACACCAACCGCCAGGATGCAGATTCTTGACACATTCATCAGCTGCTTATCGGAAGCATTCTTGTTGATGTATCTCTGATAGATATCACGGCCGAGCATGGTTCCCATGAGCATGAGCTGTGCATCAGCAGTACTCATGATCGCCGACATGATGGCAACGAGTACGATGGCTGCCAGAATACCTGGAAGCAGCATATACGCCAGTGACAGTACGACCATTTCAGGGTCTTCGATATTAGGCAGCAGCAGGATGCCCATCAGTCCCATGATATACGGAACGAAGATGAACAGCTGATTCCATACTGTTGCGATGACGACTGTCTGCTTGGCCAGTTTCGGGCTCTCCATCGCCATGTGACGGATGACGACGTGCGGCAGTCCCATGTAACCAATCAGATATACACCAACTGCACCTGCAACAACACCCCACTGACCCTGGTACATGTTGCCTTTGCCCCACATACCTGTGAGCGTCGGATCCAGTGCTGTCAGCTGCTCGTTCAGTCCTGTGAGTCCGCCGACCTGGTTCCACGCAAGTACGAAAATCATGACCATGGAACATACCATAACGATGCCCTGGATGAAGTCCGTCCACGCGACAGCCAGATAGCCGCCTGCGAATGTGTAGAATACGATTACGCCGGCGCCGATGATGATTGCTACAGGAAGAGGAACTCCCAACAGCGCGCACATGGTCTTTCCTGCGGACAGGAACTGCGCCAGTACATATCCATAAACAAAGCAGATAGCGATGACAGCAGCAATGGCTCTTGTCGCTTTGCCAGGATAACGTTTCTCAATGTACTCGATCGGTGAAAGACATCCGAGGAAGTATGACAGTCTTCTCATTCTCTTTCCCAGGATACCTACGTTGAAGATCGCTCCGCCTCCATCGCCGACAGCATACCAGAGAGTGAAATATCCTTCTCTGTATGTCTGCGCAGGACCTCCCATGAACATGTATCCGGACATGGACGTGGTCTGAAGGGTGAGTGCTGTCAGAACGGATCCGATCCTACGTCCGCCCAGCAGATAATCTTCGGAAGTTTTACTGTGTTTTGCCCAATAGACTCCAATTCCAATCATACCGATGAGGTAAATGAGCAGAACAACATATTCGGTTACGCCTCCGCCAATCATTGTACCTCACCCCCTTCTTCGACCTTACCGTCTTTCAGTGACTCCTGCCACTTGTCATAAGCCTCCTCCCAGGCTTCTTCTTCCTTATCGTGCTTGGCCATAACAATATACATGATAATCGCAATGACGATGTACGTTACCGGCCACGAAAGGAATGCGAAGAATACATGGGGTTCAAGTCCAAAAATCATATCCTCCTCCTTTCAACGGTAATGGGTGAAATAACGAAAATTGTACGAACAATAATTTCTGGTTCATTATATCATAAAAACTTCACTTGATTAGCAAATTAAATTATTAACAATGCAGATTTGCATATTATCTGTTTTTTAATTGTATAAAAAGGACCGATGCCGAAGCACCGGTCCTCCGTAAGTCATTCTGTTATGCCGAATCAAAAGCCCTGATTATACAAGACCCTGTTCCATCATTGCAGCAGCAACCTTTTCGAATCCAGCGATGTTACCACCCTGTACGAGCAGGTTCTTGTTGCCATAGTACTTCTCGGCAGCAGCAGCACTGTTCTTGTAAATGTTGATCATGATCTGGTGCAGCTGATCATATACATCCTGATGCTGATATACAGTGTGACCAGCGTTCTGTCCCATCTCGATGCATGAGCAAGCAACGCCGCCTGCGTTAGCAGCCTTAGCGGAACCAACAGCTGTCTCGTTCTCAATGAGATACTCGAGTGCGTCGTTCGTTGTAGGCATGTTAGCGCCTTCACAGTAGAACTTGCAGCCGCCTTCTACGATCTGCTTAGCATGCTCCATGTGAACGTCGTTCTGCATAGCGCAAGGAATGAACATGTCAACCTTGATGCCCTCATCCTGCTGTACGCCCCAAGGCTTCTTTCCAGGATAGAACTTAGCGCCAGGGAACTTGTCTGCGTAAGGTGCGCAGATGTTCTTGCCGCTTGATCTCAGGTCGAGCAGGTAAGCAACCTTTTCGTCAGTGGTCAGACCATCTGGATCGTAGATGTATCCGTCCGGACCTGAAATCGTAACGCACTTAGCACCGAGGTCCTTCAGCTTCCAAGCAGCACCCCATGCAACGTTACCGAAACCGGAGATACCAACAACCTTATCCTTGAAGTCTTCGCCGTTAGCCTTCAGCATTTCTTCTGCGTACCATACGATACCGAATCCAGTTGCTTCAGCTCTTCCAAGCAGTCCGCCGTATGAAAGGCCCTTACCAGTCAGAGTGCCTTCATATCTGTCAACGATTCTCTTGTACTGTCCGAACAGATAACCGATTTCTCTGCCGCCTACGCCCAGGTCGCCGGCAGGAACGTCAGTGTTAGGACCAATGTGTCTGTACAGTTCAGTCATGAACGCCTGGCAGAATCTCATTACTTCAGCATCGCTCTTTCCGTTAGGATCGAAGTCTGAACCGCCCTTGCCGCCGCCGATTGGCAGACCAGTCAGGGAGTTCTTGAAGATCTGCTCGAAGCCCAGGAACTTGATGATTCCAGGATATACGTTCGGAGCAAATCTCAAGCCGCCTTTGTAAGGTCCGATTGCGCTGTTGAACTGATATCTGTAGCCCTTGTTGACCTGTACTTTACCAGCGTCGTCAACCCATACTACTCTGAAAGTTACGCCTCTTTCAGGCTCTACCAGTCTCTCGAGAAGAGCTGCTTCTTCGTACTCAGGGTGCTGTTCAACAACTGGGATCAGTGAAGTCAGTACTTCTTCTACAGTCTGATGAAATTCAACTTCGCCAGGGTTGTTAGCCTTGCACTGCTCAATGACTCTTTCTACATAGTTTGACATTTTCCGTTTCTCCTTCTTTTAAATTAAATTAATTTATAAAGTATTTTAATGTCCTTTGCCCAATAATGATAACACTTTGTGAAATTTCCGTCAACGCAATTCAGAAGCGTATTTTGATGTATACAAGCAATAAATATGCGTTTCTGCATACAAAAAATCTGTGCTTTTTTTCTTTGATTTTGCAAGGGCTTTTGTTATACTTGAATAAGTATGGACCACTCAAATTTACAGAAAGGAGGTAACGTATCATGACGGAAGAAAAGATCACGAATGATGTCTTCGAAGAAACAGAACAGACAACTGAAGAAATAGAACCAGTCGCGCTGGACATGGAGACCAAAAACCAACAGTTCGATGAAGACGTGGAAAAAGTCCTCGAGCTTCTTCAGAACGGCGATTATTTTGATACGCGAAGCCTCCTTCTGAGCTATAACGAAGTCGATATCGCGGAAATCTTCGAAGAGATACTCGATGAGCTCAGTATTGAAAAGGCCATCATCGCCTTCCGTATGCTGCCGAAAAACGTGGCAGTCGAAGTGTTTTCCTATCTGCCGGGCGACGATCAGGTCAACATCATCGACGGCATCACCGATAAAGAAATCGCCTTCATTATGGATGAGATGGACTTCGACGATAAGATCGACGTACTGGAGGAACTCCCTGCGAACATCGTCGACAAGATCCTTGACCAGACACCGCGTGAAGAACGCAAGCTGATCAACATCTTCCTGAACTATCCGGAAGACAGCGCCGGAAGCCTGATGACTCCTGACTACATCAGTCTTCAGGAGACGATGACAGTCAAGGAAGCCCTGGCCCATATCAAGCAGCAAGGCATGGACAGTGAGACGGTCTACACCTGCTACGTCAAGCACGGCGGCAGAGAGCTGGAAGGCATCGTTTCCCTCAGCGCTCTGGTAACAGCAGATGACGACATTCTCGTTTCCGACCTGATGCACAAGGATTACGTATACGTCAACGTCTATGACGACCAGGAAGAAGTCGCGGAAGTGTTTAAAAAGTACGGCTTCCTGGCTATTCCGGTCGTGGATAACGAAAACCGTCTTGTCGGTATCGTAACCGTAGACGACATCATGGAGGTTATCGAAGAAGAGACCACCGAGGATATCGAGCGTATGGGTGGTATCGTCGGTAATGAACCGGATGATAAGTATCTGGATATCGGTGTCTTCCGACACGTGCGAAACAGATTGCCGTGGCTTTTGTTCATGACCGTCATGCTCATGATCACGGGATCTCTCATCGCCCAGTTTGAGGAAGTCCTGTCACAGGTCATCATCCTGGTCGCCTACCTGCCGCTCCTCATGGGAACCGGCGGAAACACAGGTACACAGGCCGCGACCCTAATCATCCGTGGACTCTCCGTCGACGAAGTCGACCTGAAAGACGTCGGCAAAATCCTGTGGAAAGAACTCCGCGTCAGCATTATACTGGGTATCGTGCTCAGTGTATTCAACTTCCTGAAGATCGTCCTCGTGGATGGACAGTCACCGCTCATCGCTCTGACCGTCGCCTTCTCCATGATCATGGTCATCGTATTCGCGAAGCTGCTGGGCGGAATGCTCCCGATGCTCGCCAAAAAAGTCGGCGTGGACCCTGCCCTTATGGCGACACCGATGATTTCGTCCCTGACAGATATGGTATCATCCTGCATCTATCTGCTGACCGCTTCGATTCTGCTGGGCATCGCACTGTAAATGAACAACAAAAAAGGCTGCGCAACGCAGCCTTTTTATAATGCTGTTTTACTTGTTTTTGAACTCTGCTGCCCTCTTCTCCAGGAACGCCGACGTTCCTTCCTTCAGGTCTTCTGACGAGAAGGAAATGCCGAAGGAGTTGACTTCCAGCTCTGATGCGGATTTCATATCCATATCATAGCCGTTGTTGATGCAATGCTTGGCGACGCCAACAGCGATCGGAGCTTTGCTCATAATCGTCTTCGCAAGAGCTTCGCAAGTCGGCATCAGTTCTTCCGGTTCAACGACCTTCTCAACCAGTCCGATACGTCCGGCTTCTTCCGCGCCAATGACCTCGGCTGTGTAGATCAGATACTTGGCCATGCCTTTGCCGACCAGTCTGGAGAGTCTCTGTGTTCCGCCGAATCCAGGGATCAGACCCAGGCCAACCTCAGGCTGACCGAACTTGGCCTTTGCGGAAGCAATTCTGATGTCGCAGGCCATGGACAGCTCGCATCCGCCGCCCAGTGCGAAACCGTTGACCGCCGCGATGACAGGTTTGCTCACGTTCTCGATGAAGTTCATCGTTCTGTGTCCCGCTTTTGCAAATTCTCTGGCTTCCAGAGTGTTGAAGTTTGCCATCTCCGCGATGTCCGCACCGGCAACGAAGGATCTGCCGTCGCCTGTCAGGATCGCAACCCTGGCTTCCCCATCTGCATCAAATTCTGCAAAAGCATCATAGAGCTCTTTGATGACCTTTGAGTTGAGCGCGTTCAGCGCTTCCGGTCTGCAGACTGTGATGTAGGCAATGCCTTCTTTTACTTCGTATTTCAGTGTTTCGTACATGATGTATCATTCCTTCCTTCCAAGTAATATTTATATATTTCTGTTCTGATTATATCACAATCCGAGCCGTTCTTCATCCAGTTTGCCCTTTTCTCTGATGACGATATATCCCGCCGCAACGACGATGATACCGCCTACGATCTGGAGCGGAGTAATCGTCTCATGCAGAAAGATCACGCCGCATATAGCGGTGCTCACCGGCATAAAGTCCGAATAGATTGCCGCAGGCGTCGGCCCAATCACTTTGATGGCAAATACATAGATCACAAATCCGATGGCTGCGTTCACGATGCCCATGTACAGGACGATCGCCCACAGAGACGCCGGCCAGGCAGAAAGTGCCGGCATGCTGCGCAGAGCCAGCGGCAGCAGAATGAGACCTGCGCAAGTCAGCTGCAGGAATGCCAGGCTGATGGAATCATATTTCCGAAGCGCATCAGTGAGGAAATTGAAGATATTCCAGCATATGACCGCACCAAAGGCGATCAGATATCCAATCAGCCTTCCCTCAAGAAGAATGCTGAAATCTGCGCCAATGACAAAGACGATGCCCACGATACAGCCAATAATACCAATGATAATCTTTTTGTTGGCTTTGCGCTTGAAAACCACCCTCTCGACGAGGACCGAAAGAGCCGGCACAAAGGCAAGCAATATCGTGAGAAGCGAGACCGGCAGATACGACATGGCGTTAAACTCGCACTCAAAGTACAGAATCTCACCGAATATTGAACAGGCGATGACCAGAGGGATATCTTTTTTCGCAAAGAAACTTTTATCCCTGCGGATGACTTTGACGATGCCGAGGGCGATGGCGCCAATAGAGATCCTGGCAAAGAGAAGACAATTCGGCGTCAGATCGTACATGCCGAACTTGGCAACGACATAGTCGAATCCCCACAACATGACCAGAAAAATCATCAGAATATGCGCTTTGATTATCGTGTTTTTAGAGTTGCTCATAGCATGTTCTCGGATACTTCGATTTCTGAGAGATGCAGGGTGTCTTTGATCTTTACGATTTTCGGATGATGCAGATCGATGCCGATGCACGTTTGCAGCGCAGCGCGAATCGCCTCTTCCTCGCTGTCCATGATGACCGGAATCTTCATGCCGTTGGTGTTGCCTGAAGCGATGCCGTTGGTGTATGTGACGCCGAGGTCAATCTTATCCAGCGCTGAACGGAGTATGAAATCCGCCATACCGAAACCGATGGCATTGCCGTGGGCCCCTTCCGTCAGGTCCTCGATGATGATGCGCTGCACGCGCGGCACAGCGCCCGGAAGCTGCCCGAAAGCGTCCCGGCCGATGATGTTCGGGTCCATACCTGTGCCGCTGATTTCTTTGCCGATCCGCTCCACGATAAGCACATCAATATCATCGTACTTGATGCGCGGCATAAGGCTTTTGGCCAGATCCAGCAGCTTCGGTTCACGGGTCAGGATGTTTTTGCCCGGTACGGCTTCCACAGTATGTGTTTTTTCAAAAGCGTTCTCGATGACGGCAAGCCCGAAGGGGATGTCAACTCTCCCGATGATGACCTCGGCCGCATCAGGGATTGTGTGCGCAAGAGCCGGAAATCCTTCTCTGTGAATCCGCGAGCACCCATTGTGCTTACCCCCGCCAATAGCCAGCATCTTACAGAGGCCGCTCTCGACTTTGCCTGTGAAATCCGTGTGCGGCTTGACGCGCCCGATCGGAATGACGTAGTCCGCAGCGAGAGCCGGTTTGGAGAAATGAACATCCATTCCGTCTTCTGTCTGCCCGATGATCTCCGTTTCCATGGAGGAATTGATCGGTACGTCCATGGTCTCTGCTGTGATACCGTAACCTTTGAGAATCTCCTCTTGCCCTTCCGACGTCCCGCCTCCATGGCTTCCCATGGCCGGAATGATAACTGGCTTTACACCGGCATCTCGCAGGGTATCGACGACGGCTTTTGCAATGAGATTGATATCCGTGACGCCGCGGCTTCCGACAAGGACGGCCGCCGAGGCCCCTTCCCTCATCTGCGCAGCAAAAGGCGCAGCCTGTGCTTTCACAGCCGCAGCCGTATCTTCCAGATGTTCATCGGCGAAGACCTGTTCGACCTTCACCATCTTCGGTAATTGCAGATTTCTGACTGCTTCCGGGAGTATCATGTTCTGCTCCTTCTCCTACAATTTCGTGTACAACACTTTGCCCGACGGGTTCCGCGGAATCTCGTCGATGTATTTGATGTGGACGAACCGCGGTCTTACCTGCCATTTGTCCATAAACATGCCGGCAATCTCATATTCTCTGTCCGCCGTTTCCCGGCTGCTGGTGTGCACCGTGATGCCATCGTCATCGTTTCCCGTACAGATGATATCTTCACAGGCAAAAGCTTCCTGCAGGTCTTCCTGCACCTTGTCCAGGCTGATTCTCCTGCCCTGAATCTTGACAAAGCGCTTCTTACGTCCTGTGATGTAAAAGTACCCTTCTTCGTCCATCCGGGCCATATCGCCGGTCTTCAGACAGCCGCCGTTCACGTCGCCAAGGGCCAGATCTTCCCGCGACCGCGCATATCCGAGCGAGACGTTGGCGCCGAAATAGATCAGTTCGCCGTCTTCGGCGATAACCATGCTGCCGCCCGGCACCGGAATGCCGATGCTGCCGATCTTCGCAGCGCATTTTTCCGGCGGGATGTAGCTCATGCGGGCTGTTGCTTCTGTCTGCCCATACATAATGAAAAACCGTCTGCCGGTCTCAGCCGCCCAGTTAGCGTACTTCTTCTGCAGATCCTCGTTGAGGTGTCCGCCCGCCTGTGTCAGTGTCTTCAGGTGCGGCAGATTCATCTCACGAAGGTGCAGCCGCTCAAACATATCGTAGGTGTACGGCACGCCCGCCATGGACGTGACTTCATATTTCTCAACCATCTCCCAGAATTCCTTCTGGAACAGGGTTTTGTTCGTCAGAACGATCGTTGCACCGACCGCAACATGGGAGTGGATCACGGACAGTCCATAGGTGTACTCCATCGGGAGCGTGGTGATCGGCCTCTCATCAGCCGTAATGCCAAGATACTCTACAATGGAATCGCAGTTGGCCTGGATGTTTTCATAGCTCAACCGTACGAGTTTCCGGTCGCCCGTACTGCCTGACGTGGAAAGCAACAGTCCCAGCTGTGGATTGACCGCATCGTCACCTTCATAGGTTTCCCGGAAAGACACTTTGACGTCCTCATCCAGATTTCTGCCGATGAGCAGGACCGGACAGCCCTTTCTCAGGAGCGCCAGATATCTGGCCAGACTCTCCGCGTCGTTGGAGCATTCGAGTATCACAACACCGCGGCAGTCTTCTGTGAGCGCGTCACCCATGTCCCAGATCTGCCCGTAGGTATACTCTCTGCCCTCGTCATCGATACAGATTATTCGGTCTTTGTATTCATCGTTTCGTTCAAAAAAGTACATGATAATAATGCAATCAGGTCCTTACGGTCCCATACGGTATTGAAATCCAACGCTTCTCCGGCGCAGACGACTCTGTCGACGCCTGCACAGTCCGCCCTGCGCATGTGTTCATAGATGTCCTTCTGATTGTCACCGCTGCTGACGATAGTCTGGATACGAGCCTCCATATAGCCTGCCAGTTCATTCAGACTTCCAATCTGCATCTCGTAGAACATACCGAACCGGGCTTCCAGATCCGTCAGTTTTCTTCCATCATTCGGGACCGGCACCACGTAGAGCCGGTTGCCCCAACGCTTCGCGGCGCCCAGATTCTTCTGCGTCGCGTACATCCTGCATAAGATCCTGTATTTTTCCGTGGCGATCCACGGCTGCAGATCATAGGTGGACGCTTCTTTCGCAAAGGCATCCCACCATCTGTTTCTGATTTCTTCGCTGTCCGAAGCGCCGTCCGTCAGCCAGAAGATGGTCTTCGGGCTGGAGCAGGCGTTCTGATCGGCTCCGTATGTATCATTGTAGAACATGTGGGCGAAATGCCCCAGCTCCTGATCGTCCATTTTTCTGAAGTCCTCCGTTCGGAACAATGCGACGGAGTACTTGTCCGGGAACGTGACGTCAACGCAGTCAGCCCCTTTCGGGATGCTGCAGATGTGTTCTACCGTCCCATCGCCGCCCCAAACGATTCTGGCCTTTGCCTGCGACGAAATCTCTTCCAGCGTTTCATCTCCCCGCGGGAAAGTTACAAAGGCGTTCTGTTGCTTCAATAACGCAAAAGCCGGCCTGTCCAGAATCTTGCTGATTCCCTGGATTGCTACTTCTGTGATCTCAGAACTTCTGCCCGACACACGCACGATATTCGGATTGCCTGCCAACAGCGAAGCAATCCAAGAATAGGCGAACATCGTCGGCATGTTCGAAGGCGCAATGTGCAGCGTGAGACCTTTTCCCCGTCTGTCTTCTGAGTCCGCATAACCGCTGCGGATCTTCTCCATGTGCGCGTGTCTGCACCAGAATCCAAGTGCGTAGAGTTCCGGATACTGCCGGTACATCGGTTCCTTCATGAACAGCTCGGACAGTTCCGCCAGAAACTCCATGACCGTATCATCGAATGCATTACGGATGGTCTCCGACGGCGGATAAGCCCCCGCCAGAACCTGCATCGCGCCTTCCGCATCGATGTCACCCGGAGTGCCTGTTGCTTTTGCAGCGCCTTCAAAGGTGTCGCTGCAGCCACGCACTTCCGCCTTGCTGATGCGGCCGCTGATCTCGAAGTACTTGCCTTTGCGTCCGCATGGGCAGTCATCGATGCCCAGAATCCTGCCCCAGTCTTCTGTAAGCAGCCGATGTCCCGGATAGGATTCCGGCAGAAGGGATTCCAGAGCGATCAGTCCCCACTCCCCTGTCCTACATGGAGAGAAATCCTCTGGATGCAAAACTGAAATATCCGAATAGATGCTGGCGTGGAGATGCCCCTCCGGACACTGCATGAAGATGCTGCCTGTCTGCTCCGCCATGCCGTAATAATCGCTGACGCTGTCGATCCCGCAAGTCTCCTGCAGCCCGCTTCGGAACACCTCATCGGAAACTTTTTTGTCCTGCAGTTTCTTCCATCCGCCGCCGTGGATCAGATGGCACCCTGCCAGGTCTACTGTTTTTGCATCCGCTTTCAGGCCGCCGTAGAGGTACTCCCAGATCATATAGGTGAATCCAAAGGCGAAAGTCGGCCCTTCTTTGGCAAGCTGCTGGAACTGTTCCAGCGACGCGTAGTCGATCCGCATGTTCTCGTCTAAAGCGTAGATGCGCTTCGACGCCATCATGGAAAATCCGAGAATGCCGGCGCCTCGGGCCGTGAATTTTCTCCTGTCCCGGAGCACATCCGGTGAATCGATGATCAGCATCGGTATGCGTTTTGTCCCGATGTAATCTCCTGTGATGCTGCACAGGGCACGCTGCTGGGCTGCCGACGTATCGGCATCCAGATAGATCCGTGAGACCTGCTGACCTGTGGTTCCGGAAGAGGTGATCTTCCGGATGATCTGCTCATCAGGCACGCTCACAAGATCGATATCTTTGAACAGTGCAACCGGCAGGTAAGGAGCGTCCTCACCCAGCCCATTACAAATATCATCGTAAGCCGCACAGGCTTTACGATGATCTTCTGTCATTTTCTTTAACTCTTTTCTATAGAATGATTCCTTGTCAGCCTGTGGTACGCTGTAGGGATCCATCTCCAGAAACTCAATGCGGTTCATGTTCTTCACCTTTGACGTATGATGGTCCATGTCCCGGACAGATTTTCATGCCGTCAGGGATTTTTTTCAGGATCGGCATAGTCAGTTTCTCATAATCATCGGCATCTCCGCCCCTCAGCCTCAGGGTTGTCTCTTCACCCGGAATCATGTAGTCTCCGCTGAAGAGGTACTCGTCATCCATCGTTATAAGCACGCTGCCAGGCGAATGACCCGGCGTCCGGATAAAATCGAAGTTGTGACCGCGCCATGTCATCTCGTACGTTTCTTCATATGTGATCTCCGCCTGTCTGCAGGTAAATCTCGGCGTTCTCTCTTCGGAGATAATGCCGGTTTTGAAGTAAGAAATCATGTCCCCGATCGTTGAAAGATTCTCCTTAGGATTCTCTAAACGCTCACTGCATATTCTGCACGCTACAACGGGAACATCGTACTTGCTGCGAACTGTTTCCAGATTTTCGATATGATCAACGTGTTCGTGCGTCAGAAATACATACTCCGGAATCCATCCGTTCTTATCTATTTCCGCCTCCACGACTCCATTCTGTCCCGGATCGATTATCACAACATAACCATCCTCTTCAATCAGATAGCTATTGCAGATTGTCTTTGGTGAGGTGAGTTTTGTAATCATCTCTTAGCTATTCGTCGAAGTTCACTCCGTACTTCTCTGTCAGAATCCTGATACCCTTCTCATAGGTCGAAAGATCCAGCACGTCCTTGGTGTCCATCTGGATGCCATAGGCCGCCTCGATGTCGGCAATCAGATCCATGTGCCCGACGGAATCCCACTGGATAATTCCCATGTATTCCAGCCCCGGCAGATCCTCTTCTTTCACTCTGAAATTCAGTACGAATGCTCTCTTGTATTTCTCGAGATTTGTCATAGTATGTCCTTTCTTTATCTCAAAACTTCCTCAGTCGATATCTTCCACAATCTGCTCCGGCGGCAAATCCAGCTTGTCCGGATCGCTGAAGCACTGCCGCAGCTTTCTGAACGCCGTCGCGAAGTAATATCCGTCCACAATCCTCTCATCCGTTGAGAGTGTGTAATCCATGTATTTTCTCTTTACGATCTCTCCGTTCCGGTCGATCTCATATTCCGTTCTCTTCGGGCCGGTAGCGCAGAACACCGGCACGTTTCCGAAGCTGTAAAGGTGATGGAAAATCGGAGGAATCCGCAGCGAACCCATAGAGGTGATGAAAAAGCTGCCGTGGAACGGACTTACTTCCAGAAGCGATTTCGGAAGCAGCCCGAAGTAATCCAACAGTTTCAGAAACCATATGGAAAACTTGAAAAACAGCTTTGGGAATTTCGCCAGCGTTGCCGCAACACCGTCAAAATCGCTGTCGTTTCCTCTGTTTTTTTCCTGATCAATGACCTCTTTCATCTTGTAATAGACCTGTTCCGCCGTGTCCTCCGGACTGAGGATGATTTTGACACAGGTATTCGGTGCCTCCAGGGTCATCTCCTTTTTGATATCGATATTCACTTCGATTCTGTCTCTGGCGTAAACTCTCTGACCGGAGACGAACCGGTTGACGGCGGGCATCTGCGATACGACCCGGACGTAGGATGCGACCATCACGTGCATCAGTCCGAATCCGCTCAGCCCTTCGTCCCTCTTTCTTCTAATGTATTCTTCCGCTTTGGAAATCTCGACTTTATCCTGTATGAAATTGGTTGCTCCTACTCTGTCGACAAGAATAAATGTTTCAACAACACTCATGGGTTCACGCGTACGCAGCAGTCTGCCGTCTTTGCGATCGCCCCGTCTTTTCTTTCTGCCTTCCATATATTCCTTTTCCTTACGCATTCCCCATTAAAATATATACTAAAACGAACCGATACGCAAATTCAATTCAAAGAAATTGATCCCCTGTTCACTTCTTTTTCAGTGTCTTCAGATACTCCTTCTGTTCCGGTGTAATGCGGTAACTCTCCCGCGCCTTCTGAATCGCCTTGTTATGGGTCCATATGTCCAGTCTTTGCTCTTCCAGGAATCGAATCGCCGTATCGTACTGTTTGGCCAGAGCCGTTGCGAAGTACCAGGCAATCATCATATTCACGTAGTACTCCTCCGAGCGAATCTTCGCGACCGTCTCCGGATAACCCGGGCTGAAATCGTCGTCGAGAAAGTGCTGCATCAGCATGCCGATACCAAAGCGGATGATGTACGTCTCTTCTGACTTCAGCCACTTCTCAATATGCAAAAGCAACTCGCTCCTGTGCTTCTTAAAGACTTTTGGAGAAAGCTGATCACAGGTTGCCCAGTTGTCGATGTACGGCAAAAACTCCTCTGCCAGTCCGATGCACCGTTCATAATCCTTCTCCTCGGAAATGAGAAACGCGTGCAGCTGGTTCTCATCGAAGTACTCGTGCGGAAGCGACTTCAGAAACGCGTCCGCTTCCTCCGCTCTTTCCCTGTGCAGTTTCTTCGCCAGATTTCGCAGCTCCGGCGTCCGCACGCCGATGATTCTCTCCGGGTCCACCGTCGGGAGCAGTTTCCTCTGAAAATCCCGGTATTTCACATCCTGCAGTTTGAACAGTTCTTCTCTGATGGAATCAATCATATCTTTACTCCATGCCGGATCCCGGCTGATCGAAAAAAGAAAAAGCGGTGGTTGCCCACCGCTTTTTGATGTTGTGTTATGCTGTCGGATCAGCCATTACAGGCAGTCTCTCCGCGATGGCGTTCATCAGCGAGTCTGTGCAAGGCAGCTGATCTCCGAATACGTCGCTTTCAGCAGCAACCAGTTTCGGCTCAGCCGGCTTCAGCACGCCGCCGAGAACTTCGTCCAGTACAGCGTACTTGTACGCAGGTACGCAGTCGTCCATCTCATCTGAGATATCCTCTGTCGATTCCCATCCGCAGTCTTCTTCGAAGATGCCTGCAATCGCTGCAGCAACTTCCCAATTGGACAGTTCGATGTCTTCGTCGATGGCTGCGTAAACAGGCTGCAGACGGCGTTCTGTATTGGTGTAGGTTCCATCAGTCGAAGCAAAGCCTGTTCCCGGAATGACAACGTCTGCCTTTGCAGCAAGCGCTGTCATATGCGTATCGCATACTGCCAGGAATTCAAGAGCATCTCTGTCAACGTCGAACTCTTCACCGAAGACGAAGAGCGCTTTGAGTCCTGCAAGCTGTTCCGCACCTTCCGTGATGCCCAGATCTACGAGGCCCTGTGAATTGTTCTTGGCCTTGACCTGCAGGATACCGTCACGCGGCGTTCCGATATGACCGGACAGAAGCGCGATATCTGCGATCAGGCGAGCCGTATCGACCGAAACGAGATTCTGGTTGAATACGATCATGGCCTTCTTCGCACCCAGATACATGTCTGCGATCTCCTTCGCATCATCGGATACTGCAACACCTTCCAGGCTCTTTGCAAAGGCATCGAATCCTTCCAGATCAGCGCCCTTGCCGGCGTCTACGATTGCCTTTGCAATCTCCTTGAGGAATCCCAGATCATCTGCGTAGACTTCCTTGGTCACGTTGTTCAGATGCTGCGGGAAGTCTCCCGGATTGATGAGCGCCAGCTTCGCGCCAGCTTCTGTTGCCTGCTTCATCTTGATCTGGATGACCGGATTGTCAACAGCGTTGTAGCCGACCGCCAGGATGAAGTTGGTTGAAAGCAGTTCGTTGATGGTGTTCGGGGAAGCGTCCATTCCCAGAACATCCTTCAGGCCGCTTGCGCGGTTGTTTGCGCAGAATACCTTCGCGCCCATGGCTTCTGCCATGACCTTGATTGCGTAAGCTTCCTCGTTGGTGTATCTGTCTGACAGCGCTACACCGATTTCATCGAAGCTGTACTTGGCAGCTGTCGACTGCATCTTCTTCGCGATGAGTGTCAGCGCTTCATGATAGTCAGCCTCTCTGAATGTGTCGCCGTCCTTGATAAGCGGATCTTCCAGCTTATCTTCCAGAACTGCGCAGTCGAAGCCCCATTTGCCCTTGCCGCAGGCAAGACCCGCGTTGACGAGACCGTCCTTATCCGGGTTCGCCTTAACAAGGATGTCGCCGTAGGATTCGAGTTTCAGTGAGCAGCCGACGGAGCAGTACGAACAGGTCGTATCTGTTTCCACGGTATCAAGAGGAACTTCTTTGGCCATAGTGGTTCTCTCCTGGAGCGCGCCCGTCGGACAAACGCTGACGCACTGTCCGCAGGATACGCATCCTGACAGAGCCAGAGGCTTTTCGAGGTTCGGCTTGACAACAGTATCGAAACCTCTGTGTACGAGGCCCAGAGCGCCAACGCCCATAACCTCGTCGCATACTCTGACGCAAAGTCCGCAGAGGATGCACTTGTTCGGATCTCTGACGATGAACGGATGCTCGTCGTCATAATCGATGGTATTCTTGTCGCCTGCGAATCTGCACGGCTCTACGTCGTACTGATGCGCCAGGTCGATGAGTTTGCACTCGAAGTAGTCATGGCAGCCGCACTCCAGACATCTGTTGGCTTCTGCTTCTGCTTCCTCAGGAGTGTAACCATCAGGAATAACTTCGGAGAAGTTGCCCTTTCTTTCCTCAGCGGACAGCTGCGGCATTTCAGGTCTGCACATCTTCTCTCTGTCTTCGAATGTCTTCTCAGTAATATCGTCTCTGGTGACGAAGTACGGTTTCTCATACTTCACAGTTTCGCCAGCCAGATAGAAATCGATGATTTCCGTCGCCTTCTTGGCGTCCGCGATGGCTTCTACCGCGATGGAAATCTTGTCATTTCCGCAGTCGCCGCCGGCGAATACGCCAGGGATGGAAGTCATGAATGTTTCCTTATCGTATGCGATTGCGCCCTTTCTGGTCTTGTCGCAGTCGAACAGCTGCGCGTCGACAGCCTGTCCGATCGCCAGGATGACGTTGTCCAGCTGGATCGTCTCGGTCTTGCCTTCGATTGGTACAGGACGTCTTCTGCCTGATTCGTCAGGTTCGCCCAGTTCCATGCACTGGAGGACGACTTCCTTGACGTGTCCGTTCTCATCCTTGACAATCTCCAGTGGGTTGGTCAGGTTCTTGAAGATAACGCCTTCTTCCTCGGCTTCTTCGATTTCGACCATATCGGCAGGCATCTCGTCCTTGGTTCTTCTGTAGATGTTGTAAACTTCATCAGCGCCAAGTCTGACTGCCGTTCTGCAAGCGTCCATTGCGGTGTTTCCGCCGCCTACGATGGCAACCTTCTTGCCAAGTTCGATCGGCTCGTTCCTGACAACCTTACGCAGGAAATCGATGCCGCCGATGACGCCGTCAGCGTCCTCACCCGGACATCCTGTTCCTGTGGAGATCCATGCGCCGATACCGAGCAGCACTGCATCGTATTCGTCGTAGATGGTCTCAAACGGAATATCCTCGCCGATCTTCGTGTTGGTCACGATCTCAGCACCCATCATTTCGATGGTCGCGATTTCGTCATCCAGCACTTCCTTCGGAAGTCTGTATTCCGGAATGCCGTAGCGCAGCATACCGCCGGCCTTCGGCATGGATTCGAATACAGTGACGTCATGTCCCATCTGTCTCAGGAAGTACGCTGCTGACAGACCCATCGGGCCGCCGCCGATGATGGCTACGCTCTTGCCTGTATCAGGGCCTACCTCAGGAATGAAGCGGTCCAGATCGCCCAGATCCTGATCTGCGGCGAATCTCTTCAGCCACTGGATGGATACCGGTTCATCGATGAGACCGCGTCTGCATTCCTCTTCGCAAGGATGCGGACAAACTCTGCCCAGTGAAGCCGGAAGAGGAATCTTGTCCTTGACCAGTTCCAGTGCTGCGCCGTACTCGCCGTTGGCGATGAGTCCAACGTAACCCTGGCAGTCAGTCTGTGCCGGACATGCCAGTACGCATGGAGGTCTGCAGTCGCCGGTGTGGTTGGAAAGCAGCAGTTCCAGGTTTGTCTTTCTGGACTCGATGACTCTCTCGGTATCTGTTCTTACGACCATTCCAGGAGCGATGACAGTTGCGCATGCTTTGCACAGCTTCGGATTGCCCTCCACCTCGCACATGCAGATACCGCATGCACCGTAGATTCTGGTTCTTTCATCGTAGCAGAGAGTAGGAATGAAGATATCATTTTCTCTGGCAACTTCCAGTATAGTCTGACCCGGAACTCCGGTGACTTCTTTGCCGTTAATGTTCAGTCTGAATTTATCCATCGTCTTTCCCTCCTCTCTTATTCTTTCACAATTGCGCCGAACTTGCAGTGATCCATACACTTGCCGCACTTGATGCACTTGTCATGATCGATGACGTGGACTTCCTTGACCTTGCCGGAAATCGCATCCACCGGACAGTTTCTCGCGCAGAGCGTACAGCCTTTGCAGGCGTCGGTAATGTTATACGTGATGAGTGCCTTGCAGGATTTCGCAGTGCACTTGTGGTTGTAAATATGATCCTCGTACTCGTTTCTGAAGTAACGGATCGTGGTCAGTACCGGGTTCGGAGCCGTCTGTCCGAGACCGCACATGGAACCGTCCTTGATCTTGTTGGCCAGTTCCTCGAGCAGTTCAATGTCGCCGTCCTTACCTTCGCCGTTTGTGATTCTCTCCAGGATCTCGAGCATCCTCTTGGTGCCGATTCTGCAGTAGTTGCACTTGCCGCAGGACTCGTCACGGGTGAAGTTGAGGAAGTATCTCGCCATGTCGACCATGCAGGTGTCCTCGTCCATGACGATCATACCGCCGGATCCGACGATGGCTCCGGTCTTGGTTATATCTTCATATGTAACAGGAGTGTCTACCAGACTTGCAGGAACGCATCCGCCGGAAGGTCCGCCCATCTGTACGGCCTTGAACTCTTTATCGTTCTTGATGCCGCCGCCGATGCCGAAGATAACTTCTTTGATGGTCATGCCCATCGGAACCTCTACCAGGCCGCCCTTCTTGATTTTGCCGGCCAGTGCGAATACTTTGGTGCCTGCAGATTTCTCTGTACCGAATTGTGCGAACGCAGCGCCGCCATTGTAGATGATCCACGGTACGTTAGCAAATGTTTCAACGTTATTGATGTTGGTCGGCTTCTGCCAGTAGCCCTTGGCTGCCGGGAATGGCGGCTTCAGACGAGGCATGCCTCTTTCACCTTCCAGGGAAGCGATCAGCGCAGTTTCCTCGCCGCATACGAATGCGCCGGCGCCTGCCTTGATTCTGATGTCAAAATCCCATCCGCTGTCGAAGATGTTCTTGCCGAGGAAGCCCTTTTCTCTCGCCTGTTCCATGGCGATCTCCAGTCTCTTGATGGCCAGCGGGTACTCAGCACGGCAGTAGATGATGCCTTCACAGGCTCCCATCGCGTATCCGCCGATGATCATACCTTCCAGCAGTGAATGCGGGTCGCCTTCCAGAACGGAACGGTCCATGAATGCGCCCGGGTCGCCCTCGTCAGCGTTGCAGACCATGTACTTCTCATTTCCAGGGCTTGCTTTCGCGGCGTTCCACTTGAACCATGTCGGGAATCCGGCGCCGCCTCTGCCTCTGAGACCTGAGATCTTGATCTCTTCAATGACATCTTCCGGTTTCATTTCCTTCAGGACTTTTTCGATGGCTTTGTATCCGCCTACGGCGATGTAGTCATTGATGTCCTCAGGATTGATGACACCGCAGTTTCTCAGAACAACTCTCTGCTGTTTGATGATGAACTGCTTGTCTTCTTCTGAAATAGCATCTTCCGCGACCGGCTTGCCGCCCGCAAGGTGCTCTTCTACAATCTTTTCTACTTTGTCCGGCTGTACTTTGACGTATCTCGTCAGTTCGCCGTCGTCTTCGTAAACGTCAACGATCGGTTCGAGATAGCAAGTGCCGACACATCCTGTAACGGATACAGGAATATCGAGTCCCTTCGCCGCGATCTGCTTCTCCAGTTCTGCGGCAGTCTTTCTGGCACCAGTGGCGACACCACAGCTGCCCTGTCCTACTACAACTCTCATGCTGTCACCTCCTATGCTCTCGCACGGATCTCATCGAGGACTTCTCTGACTCTGTCCTTGGTGAGGTTACCGTACGTTTCGTCACCTTCCGCACTCTTGACCATCATAACAGGCGCCAGTGAGCAGCATCCGAGACACGCTACGTTGTTCAGCGTGAAAATACCGTCTTCTGTCGTTTCGCCGTCCTGAATATCAAGGTGCTCACAGATCGCTTCTTCGATCATATCCGCTCCGTTTACGTGGCATGCGGTGCCTTTGCAGAGCATGATCAGATACTTGCCGATCGGCTGAAGTCTGAACTGTGCGTAGAAGGTCGCTACACCGTAGATTTTGGCAGGTTTGATACCGGTGCATTCAGAAATGTAGTTGATCGCGTCCAGGGAAAGATACCCGTAGATCTCCTGCGTTTTCTGAAGGATGGTAATCAGACTGCCTGGCACTTTCGCATACTGTTCAAGTGTCGGAGCCAGTTCTGTGAACTGAGCCGCTCTCTCACTTGCGCAGTTGCAGCTGCAAGCTTTTTCACTCATGATAGTTTTCCTCCTGTTTGTCACCATTTTTGTCCATTTGTAATGGAACAATTATTAATCACATTTTACCGCAGCGTCGTCTTGTATACAATATCCAAGATAACTAAAACAATGTCTTTTTTTATGAACATGTTTTAACGTGTACATGAAAAAAGACTTTCTGCATGCTGATATTGTATCAACATAAAAACAGAAAGTCCACGCATATACATCATGTATACAATATATGATGTATCCGCTGCCTTACTTACCGGCGAGGTACAATATAGCCTCCCGGTACCCTTCGAAGCCTTTGCCTTTGATCGTCTTCGCCGCTGCCAGCGACACATAGGAAATCTTCCGGAACGACTCCCGGCTGTCCACGTCGGACAGATGCACTTCTACCGTCGGGATCCCCACCGCTTTCAGTGCGTCCAGGATGGCGACGCTTGTATGCGTATAGGCTGCCGGGTTGATCACGATGCCGTCCGCATCTCCGATTGCCTTCTGAATGCGGTCCACGATTTCCCCTTCGTGATTGGACTGATACACATCCCCTTCCACACCGGCTTCGGCAAACGCCTCTTCAATAAAATTCACCAGATCGGCGTAGGTTTCTGTGCCGTAGATCTCCGGTTCTCTGATGCCGAGCAGATTGATGTTCGGTCCGTTGATGACAAGTATCTTCATAATTCTTCTCCCGGGCCGGTCTTTGCCGCAACCCTGATATCGCTCCAGTTTTCATATCTGTCCCGGCGGCGTTCAAACAGGGCTTCTACGCCCTCGCGCTGCGAGACCGGCCTTCCGTCTGTCGCCAGTTTGTCGAGATCCCATTCCAGATACAACACAAGACTGTTCTCAAGCAAAGGCACCAGATTCTCTTCTCGTTCGACACAGCCGCCCCCTGCTGCAAAAACAATACCCGGGGCAGATCCGTCCGGCTGCGGTCCGCGCCGCATGACCTGACGGATGACCTCTGTTTCAATGGCGCGGAACTGCGCCAGGCCTTCCACGTTGATGATGTCCTCGGGCGTCCTGCCGTAAATCTCATGGATCATCTCATCACTGTCGATGAAATCCTTACCCGTGATTTCCGCGATTCTCTTCCCGACGGTCGTCTTGCCGCAGCCCGGCATGCCGATCAGGACGATGTTCTCCAGTTCCCACTTCAAACTGTCCGTGACATGCTGTGTCACCGCCTCCGTATCCATCTCAACACCCATAAATAGTTCGTATGCTTTCGCAGCCTGGGCTGCCAGCATGTGGAAACCGCCAAACGCCGGGATGCCGGCTGCGCGGGCGTCCAGCATAAGCTTCGTTCTAATTGGATTGTATATAACATCGAAGACTGCTCTGCAATGCGGGAACTGCCGAATGTCGACTGCCGCCTCACCAGCGTGCGGGTACATGCCCACCGGCGTTGCGTTCACCAGAATCTGCGCATCAAAATGTCTGCGCAGATTCTCGTAGTTATCTACGCCGTTTCTGGAAATCACAACAACCGGATCGGCGCCCAGATCTTCAAGCACCTTCACCACGGTCCCGGAAACTCCGCCGCTGCCAAGAACAATCGTCTTCGCTTTCTTCACGTCGATGCCCGACGCGAGCACCGTACTGCGGAATCCGTAGTAATCTGTATTATCGCCGAAGCAGGTTCCATCTTCGCGCTTCACGATCGTGTTCACGCTGCCGCATGCTTTTGCAGTATCAGATAGTTCACTGCAGTACTTCATCACGTCCCGCTTGTAAGGCATGGTGACGGTGATCCCTTTGAAGTTCCCTTCTCTGAAAAACCCGTCAAGTTCCTCCGGCTCGCGGTCGAAGAGACAGAACCCATAATCGCCGATCAGCCGGTGGATCTGCGGGGAATAGCTGTGTCCCAGATGTCTGCCGAGAAGGCCGTATTCCAGACCGCTTCCCTGCTGCATTCTGCGATCCGCCTGATATCGTCTGCTCTGTGCCATCACAGCGTTCATCGTTTCCGTAATGTACGGCGCTTTTTCTCTGCTGCAAAGGCCTTCGATCGCACTGCGTTTCTCCTGCTCTCTTTCTGCGTTGTATACAGGAATGCCTGCCTTTTCTTTGCACGCGGCGATGCTGTCCACTGTTTCAAATCTCTCTTCCAGCAGGTTCACGATCGCCGCATCGATGCTGTCGATCTGCTGCCTGTCAGCGTTCAGATCTGCCTGGACACGTTCTTCTAAAAGCATATCAAAGACTGCGATGGCGGCGGCGGCTTCGATGCATGGGACCGCCCGCGGCACAATGCACGGATCGTGTCTGCCGCCGACTGTGATTTTCACCGGCTCCATCCCGGATAAATCCACACTGTCCTGCTCGATTCCGATGGAAGGCGTTGGTTTCATAGCCACGCGAAAGACAACCGGCATTCCCGTTGTCAGTCCGCCCAGAATACCGCCATGGTGATTCGTCACGGTCGTAACCTTGCCATCTTTGATCTCATAGGCGTCGTTGTTCTCCGACCCCTTCATTCTGCTTACGTCGAAACCGTCGCCGAAGGCAATGCCCTTGACCGCGGGAACCGCGAAGACAGCCTGACTGATTCTGCTCTCCATGCTGCCGAAGACCGGCTCTCCAATACCTGCGTTCAGTCCGGTGACCATGCATTCTACGGTGCCGCCAATGGAATCTCCCGCATCTCTGACGCCGGCGATGAGTTTCTTCATCCATTCGCCTTCCTCCGCGTCGATGACCGGGAAATCATCCCTCACGACAGCGTCCTCTGTCATCGCGGCGTCCTTCACGTCACCGATGGATCCGATATGTCCTTTGACGCCTACGCCCTGCTCCGCGAGCCACTGGATGCAAAGTCCTCCCGCAACGCACAGCGGCGCTGTCAGTCTGGCGCTGAAGGGACCGCCGCCCGGTTCTATCGCCCCATACTTCACCCAGGCCGGATAATCCGCATGACCCGGCCGCGGAATCGTGATTGTCCTTTCATAATCCTGCGGACGGGCGTCGGTGTTGTCGATCACCGCTTCGATAACATCGCCGTTCGTTACGTATCTGCACGATTGTTCACCATCCGATTTCTTCTCAACGCCGGACAGGAACCGCGGCACATCCGCTTCTCTTCTCGCTGTGGACCAGTCGTTTCGTCCAGGCGCACGCCGGTCAAGAAATGCCTGAAGCTTTTGCATATCAAAAGAAAGCCCCGCGGGCACACCGCGCATCCGCACTCCGACGCACGGCCCGTGGGACGTTCCGAAAAGTTCAATCTTCAGTTTTTCTCCGAACACTGCTGTCATCAGACGATCGCCTCTCTGATTTTCATGATTTTGCGTGCGACTTCGTCGAACTGGTCCGGCGTAAGGGCCTGCGCCCCGTCGCAAAGAGCGTTTTTCGGATCGTTATGAACCTCGATCATGATACCGTCGGCCCCTGCCGCCGCAGCTGCCAGGGCCATCGGTTCTACAAGAGACGCCCGGCCTGCCGCATGACTCGGGTCTACCACAACCGGCAGATCTGTCAATTCTTTCAGCGCGGCCACCGAAGAGAGATCGAGGGTAAATCTCGTATAGGATTCAAAGGTTCTGATTCCTCTCTCGCAGAGGATGACCTTGTCATTTCCTTCCGATGTGATGTATTCGGCGCTCATCAGGAGCTCCCGGAGGGTATTGGACATCCCGCGTTTGAGGAGGATGACCTTATCGGTTCTTCCCAGCGCTCTGAGGAGTTCGAAGTTCTGCATGTTTCTGGCGCCCACCTGGATGATATCGACGTCATCAAACAGAGGCAGATGCTCTTTGCTGACGATCTCCGTCACGACCGGCATGTCTGTGGCTTCCTTTGTCTTCAGAAGGAGTTCGATGCCTTCACGGCCCATTCCCTGAAAATCATAGGGGGACGTCCTGCCTTTGAAAGCGCCGCCACGCAGGATGCTTGCACCGGATTCTCTGACGCTCTGCGCGATCGTCAGAATCTGTTCTTCCGATTCCACCGTGCATGGTCCCGCAATCAGGGTGAAATTCCCTCCGCCTATCTTTATGCCGTTTACATCAAGCACTTTACTCATCTGCTGTCTCCTTCTCCGCTTCTTTCGATGTGCCGACTTCCATGATCAATATGCTGGCCAGCATCATGACCATTCCTATGTAACTGCGCGGCAGCAGCCTCTCTCCTGCGAAGAGGAATGCCACGATTGCCGCGAAAACAGGTTCTAACGTAAATATGACACCAACGTGTGTCGCTGAAGTGTACTGCTGTCCGATCACCTGTGCGATGAAGGCAACGCCCGTGCAGAACACCGTCAGGAAAACCAGGGAAGCCCAGCAGCCTCCCGACTGAGGCAGACTCATGTCCTCAAAAATCAATGCCAGAATCAGCATCCACAGGCCTGTAAATCCCATCTGGTAGATGCCCAACTGAAACGCGTCCACGTCATCACGCCGCACGCCCGCCTCATTGATCAGCAGGAACACCGAATAGGTGAAACCGCACATGAGACAAAGGAGGTCTCCCAGCGCAATATGCAGTTGCGAATCCAGCGTCAGCAGCGCCATGCCCGCCGTACACAGCAGCACCACGAATATGATTTTCTTTTCCGGTATGACCTTCTTTAAGAAGAACGTCAGAATCGGCGTGAAAATCACCGCTGTAGAACACAGAAACCCTGCATTCGACTGGGACGTGTACTTGACGCCGTAAGTCGCGCCGATGTAGACGACAATCAGCGCCAGGGAGACGTAAAAAGCGTATTTCAGTGTCATCCTGTTCACATGAATCGCCTTCTTCGCCGCAATCAACCAAGCCACAGCGAAGGCACCGAGAAACCGGTATGCGTTCAGTGTCAGCGGATCAATTTCCTCCAGACACAGGTCCATCATAAAATAGGAAACGCCCCATCCCAGCGTCACCAGCATGAGCATCAGATCCGCTTTCAGTTGTGCCATTCTGTTTCCCATCACAGGCTTCCAATAAAGTATTCCAGCGCCAGTCTTCCCGGCATCAGACCGGATTTGACGTTCTTTTCAACTTTATATCCATTGGCGAGAGCCGTCTTCAGTTTCGCTGTTCCCATCCGGCTGCCGCTCTCGAGGGCTTTCTTTGTTCTGTACTCCGCGATTCGTTTGCCTCGGCCCAGATATCCTCCCTGCAGGGTCTTTTGTATTTCGACCAGACTCTTGCCGTCGTCCTTCATCTCGCAGGCTGTGAGCATGATCTCCAGCTGTTCGTTGATTCTTGCCAGAATGCTCATGTCCGGTTCTCCGTCTTGCAGCAGATAATGCAAAAGCCGCAGCGCCTCGTCTTTCCTGTTCTGCGCCAACGCATCGATCATGCGGAACACATTTTTCTCAGGGTTTGTCCCGATGACTTCCGAAACGTCCTCCGCTTTGATCTCCGGCGCGTCACCGCAGTAGGCGATGATTTTGCGCAGATCATTGTCCAGTTCGTAGAGTCCGTAGTCCGTATCCCTGCTTTCATAGCCTGTATCCCGCATCAGCATGGATACGATACCTGGGCTGTAGCTTTTGCCCGAGGCGCGCAGGCGTTTTTCAATGAAACCGCTGAGCTGCCGCCTGTTCAGAGGCCCGAAGTCATAGACGCGGCCGATGCCTTTGCGTCCCTGTTTTGAGACTTTTTTATATATTTCCGAGTCCTTGAACGACCGCTCAGCCTTGTAATCCGATGGATTCGCGGCAGTGATGATCAGAAGTGTCGCCGCCGGATCAATCTTGTCCAGCTGTTCCGCCAGTTCTTTCTTCTCGGTTGAACTTTTGTCGATGGTCTTCGGCATCCTGCCTCTGCCGTCGTAAAACTCAGGCAGGAAGACGACTTTTCTCTCCGACAGGAACGGAACAGTCTCCAGATGGCCGATAATGTCAGCAGCCGCAGCCTTATCCCGCTCTATGGTTGCCAGATCCAGCATGGCGCACGCTTCGCTGACATATTTGTCAATGAGCCGCTTGGCGTAGAAATCGACCAGGTACTCCTCGCTGCCGCAGAGCAACACAACAGCAGGGATATCTCCCGCTTTCATATCCTCTGTCAGCTGTTCATATGCGTGTTTTTCGTCTTTGTAAGCCATAACAACCCCCGCAGCGTGATTATACCATGAAAACAGGTTCTATTCATCATGAATCATCGTTCTTACGTTCTGCATATTACCGTTCCTGATTTCCACCCCAACAGCACCCTGCAGATCGTTTCTGAAAACATCGATTCTGTGTGCGCTGAGTCTCTCCAGCGTTTCCGGCGTCGGATGGCCATACAGATTATTCTTTCCGACCTGAATCACGGCCATGTCAGGGCAAACGGCAGCCAGAAACTCCTCAGATGTGCTAGTCTTGCTGCCGTGATGACCGACTTTCAGGATATCCGTCTTCAGTTTTGATGCCGCCACATGGCTGCGAATCAGCTCTTTCTCACCTTCTTCTCCCAGATCTCCGGTAATCAGTACGGATGTTTCACCACGGCGACCTGTAACATTGACCTTGAACACGAGGCTGAGCAGATTCTCATCTGTATCATTTGCGATCATGCGCCCGTATTCTGCGTCGGAACGTCTGTCGGGATAAAGAATATCAACATATACAGAATGATAGTTATGTCTATCACCTAGCGGAACAGTATCTCCCGCTCCCAAATAGATAATATCGCCCTTGGAAAGCCCTGTATCCTCCGCGATCTGCTCCGCTTTGCGCCGGTTTGCTTCGTAGACATAGACGTGATCCACCATTCCCAGCTGGGACAGCTCGCAGATGCCTTTGTAATGGTCTGTATGCAGATGTGTGACAAAGGCTCCGTCCACATGTGATATACCGTTCTTCAGCAGATATTCCCGCAAAATGCTCTTCCCTACGTTATAATCAGCACTTCCTCCGCCATCGAACAGGTAACAACCGCTTTCTGTTCTGACGCAGATACAGTCACCCTGCCCTACATCTACAAACGTGATATCACAATCCTCGAATCCGTCCGATGCAAAAGCAGCAAATCCCATGCTGAGCACCAGAATGAGAACTAGCATTCTCAGTACGTAGCGCCCCTTTCGCGCCGCTCTGAGCAGACCAAGCCGTCCTTCTTCCGTTGCAAACAGGAGCAGACACAGATAATAGACTGCCATGAGCCATAGCGGCGGGCTGGGGACCTGAAACGTGCTGATGCCATCTATCTGCGTGGTCTCGTTGAGCCGGATGAGCACGGCGCACAAGGGTTTCAGTATCGCAGCAGCCGGCACCAGCAGGCTGCCTGGGCTCAGCACCATGCATACGAGCGCCAGCGGCACGATCAGCCCCGTTAGGGCAACCACGGGAACATTGATGATCACCGCCAGCAAAGAAAGACTGTTGAAATTGTAGAGAATGAAAGGTCCCAGCCCTACCTGCACAGCGGCGCTGGCCAGAAAGATGCCGGTATAGATCCTTTTCATATAAGGCAGCACCAGCGTAAGGGAAAGCACGGCCAGAAAAGACATCTGAAAGCCCGCGTTGAACACCATATAGGGATGATGGACAATGACGCCGATCAGGACGAGAAATGCCGCGTTGGCGAGATCGTAGCGCCTGTTCCGGATGCCTGCTGCAATGTGCAGGAGCACCATGATCACAGCCCTGGTGACGGACGGCGAAAAGCCGGCTGCCGCTGCGTAGAGCAAGAAAAAGACTGTGTTGAACAGTAGGAACGTCCATCCTTTTCTCCACCGCCACAGTCTTAGAATGAATCCGTAAATGATACCGATGTGCAGGCCGCTGACTGCCAGAATGTGCGCTGTGCCGTTCTTCCGGAAAGACTCCAGCACGTCTTCATCGAGGCTCCCTTTATCGCCGAACAGAACTGCCCGAATCAGCGCGCCGGTCAATGGATCTGTCTGCGCTGTGAGTCTTTGGATAAATCCTTCCCGAGCCAGGAAAATCTTGTTTTTGAGGAATGCCGGGGGATCCTCTGCGAAGGAGCTTACCGGAGATACTGTCACTGCGTCGCAGGTCATGGTCTTCGTCACGCCCAGAGAACGCAGGTAGAGCGCATAATCGAAGCATCCCGGATTTCTCCTGACAGACGGGGCTTTGCACTTCCCCAGGGCTTCCACCCCGCAGCCTTCCGCCGCAACGCCATCGATTCGGCAGTTGTCGTAGCTTTTGCATAAAATCTTCCCGCAGTCTGTCTTTATGATCATCTGGAGACAGGGTTCGCCCGCCGCCGTTACCCGCTCTTCACAGTCGATGATCTCTCCGCAGATACTGTTTCCGTTAAGCCGCGACGCTTCTTCCATCAGCGTACGGTCCGCGTGCCAGAATGAAGCGCATCCGAGACAGTAAGAAATGAGAATCACCACGGCAACGGCTCTTCTTTTGCCTCGCCTTTCTTCCTTTCCGCGCAAATGCATCCCGCACGCGGCTGCTACCATCGCAGCAGTTGCCACGACAATACTGGAATAATATGAAATCACAATGGCCGCCACACAGCCGCAGGCGGCGAAAAGCATGGGTCTTCTCATCATATTCCCAATCCCCCTCATGTTAAAACTACCACACGAAAATGGTAATTTCAAGCATGATTTCCTTATATTAACATTCTCTTTTTTCATGCTTTTTTTCACATAAACCGCCGTACCTATGCTATAATTCTTATGTATGTTTTTTCTCAAACAGGGGGATAGAATTTTGGCTGACAAATATAATGAAACGAATGACGATTTCTTCGCGAAATTTGATGAAATAGCTGAGAAGGAAAACGGCAAAATTGCTGAGACGGACACCTACAGCGCCGATGCGGCTGACGCTGAATACTCTTACGGCTCTGCGTCCAGTTACCGCTCCGGATCATCGAAGGAAACTGTCTCGAGAAAGACCCAGCGCACCAAGACCAAACTGATCAAGACCAGCGCCAAAGCGGAAAAAGCGAAAAAGAAAAAGGCTGCGCTAAAGGCAGAAAAGTCTGCCGTAGAGGCGGAACTTGCTGCTCTGGAGGAAAAGCCTGTTCGGGCTGAGAAAAAGACTTCTGCCAAGGTCGAAAAAGCCAAAAAGAGCGCTTCCAGCGCCAGGGCCAGAGCTATCGCCGCTTCTTCCAAATTCGGCGGCAGTGCTTCCGGTAAGACCAATCGCAAGCCACTCAAGAAAGAATCCCCATCGAAAGCATTCCTGAAGACCTTCGTGGCCCTCATGCTCATGCTTGTTTTTGCAATCGGTATTTATGTCGGCTTCATCTTTGTGAAAGCGCCTGCGATCAACACAGATGACATTTATTCACAGATCAGCCAGCGCTCCATCATGTACGATACAGACGGAAACGAAATAGAGAGTCTCTACTTCTCTAACGGCAACAGAACCGTCATCAAATACAAAGACATCCCTGAGAACATGGTCAACGCTGTCATCGCCATCGAAGACCACAAGTTCTGGACCCACCACGGATTCAACTTCATTCGTATGGTCGGCGCCGTCAAGGAAAGTATCTTCGGCGGCGGCGAGGTCAGCGGTACGTCGACGGTTACCCAACAGCTCGCAAGAAACGTCTATCTGGCTGAAATCAAGAGCCAGCGAAGTATCTCGCGTAAGCTGACGGAGATGTACTGCACCATTGTCCTCGAAAAAGATCTGTCAAAGGAGCAGATCATGGAGGCCTATCTGAATACCATCTATCTGGGCTTCAATTCCTATGGTGTCGAAGCTGCTGCGGAATCCTATTTCTCAGAAAAGGCCAGCGACCTTACGCTTGAACAGTGTGCGGCTCTGGCTGCCCTTCCGCAGTCTCCTGACGTATACGCTCTTGTATACTCAGATTACTATAACAGCAATACTTCTCTTCCGAAAATCAAGAAAACTCCGGCTGTCACCTATCTCTATAATGGAGATATGACAAAAGACAGAAGAGAATACATCCTCAACACCATGTGCTCCAGCGGCAACATCACCGAGGAGCAGCGTGACAAAGCACTCAAAAAGGACATTCAGGATGAAATCAAGATCGGCACCACAGCGGACGCCAGCAAAATTTCCTACTTTACGGACTACGCGCTGGATCGGCTGATCGATGATATTATGGAGGAATACGGCATCTCTGAAAACGACGCTGAGAACATGGTCTACACAAAGGGCCTGCAGATCTACACCTCCATGGATTCAAAAATTCAGAACATCATGGAAGAAGAGTTCGAAGATGACAGCAACTTCACTTCCATCTCCTACACCCGCACGAACGCCGACAACAATCTGATCAGTGAAAACGGCGTCGTGCTGGCATACGCATATTCTAACTACTTCAATGACAATGACGAGTTTACTCTGGCTTCTAACGAATACAAGAAGAATAGCGACGGAAGCCTGAAGATACTCAAAGACAAGCGGCTCAATTTCTACCAGACCTCGTCTTCGGCGGGAGAAGATATCAGTGTGGAGTTCAAGAGCATGTACAAGAAGGAATCTGACGGCAAGTTCTACTTCATTGAGAGCGGCGCCCTCTCCATTCCTGCGGAGTATAAGACCCTTGACGAAAACGGCAACTGCATTGTATCCGCACAGTTCTTTACAGATTTTCCGAACTTCTTCAAGAAGACGGAAGATGGTCTTACGGTAACAGATGACAACTATTCCCTGAAGCAAAAGGTCCGTCAGCCACAGGCTGCCGCAGTCATCATTGAGAACAAGACCGGAGAGGTCAAGGGCATGATGGGCGGCCGCGGGGCCACAGGTAAACAGCTTTACAACAGAGCAGTCAATCCGCGTCAGCCGGGTTCCTCCATCAAGCCGATCGCGGTATACGGCCCTGCCATCCAGATGAGCTATGAATATCACAAGGCCAACAAGAGACTCAGCCTCGATACGAGCGACGGCTCTGACTGGGGTAAATATGTCACTGCGGGAAGCGTCATCAACGATGCGCTGACCAAGGACGGAAACGGCAGGGTATGGCCGAAGAACGACGACCACGGTTACCATGGACCTACTACGGTAAGAGAGGCGCTACAACAGTCGCTGAACGTCTGCTCCTATAAGATTTTCCAGCAGATCGACCGCAATGTAGGCGCTGAGTACTGTCTCGATATGCTCAAAAAGAACGGCATTACCACCCTCAACGATGAGACCGACTGCAACCCTGCAGCCATCTCTCTGGGCGGCCTGACATACGGTTTGACACCGCTCGAAGAAGCAGCCGCTTATGAAACCTTCGTAAACGGCGGTGTATATAAGACGCCGATCTTCTACACCAAGGTCCTTGACTCGAACAACAATGTTCTATTTGAGAAACGTGCTGAAGAAACACAAGTCTACGATCCTGGCGTCGCCTGGATCATGACTGACGTGCTCAACACTGTCGTAACCAGGGGTATCGGCCGCAGCGCTTCCATCAGTTCGCAGCCTGCCGGCGGTAAGACCGGAACAACAAGTAACATGTACGATATCTGGTTCTCCGGATTCACGCCTTACTACTCCATGTCACTGTGGATGGGCAACGACATCAACATGTCTGTATCCAACTACTCGTACAAAGCTGCAGGATTCTGGGCTGCGATCATGGGCCGCGTCTGTGAAGATCTTCCGCGCGCGTCCTTCTCCGAGAAACCTGCCACCGTACAGCAGGTTGCCGGTGAATACTACACCGAAGGCACCTACTCCAAGGTCGTGAAGAAGAAGACGAAGGAAAAGACAAAGAAGGAAAAGACAGAAGCAGAAACGACGATGGCTCCGACACTGGCTCCTGCAACAACAGGTCCCCCTCCGGCAACAACAGATGCCCCTGAATCATCACCTACGCTTCCTTCACCAACACAAACACAGGCCCCTAGCAGTGATGCGGATCAACAATAGCCATGATCATATTAGCTTCCGCCTCACCGAGGCGCATAGAAATGTTACAGAATGCCGGCTATGACCCCGTGGTCAGGCCGGCTTCCATCATAGAGAGTCTTCCCTTCGACATGAAGCCGGAATCCGCAACGATGTATCTGGCCATGAAGAAGGCTTTTGCTGTTGCCGATGAAATCACTCCTCTGGCAGAAGACGGCGTGAGCGTACATAATCCGGTGCGGTTTTCCGTGAACACCGCCGCGTCCCCTGCCGGCGAGGACATCATCATTATCGGCGCAGATACGGTCGTTGTACACGATGGACGTATCATCAGCAAACCGAAGGACGAAATCGACGCATATCGCATTCTGAGCGCTCTCAGAGGCACTTCACATCACGTCGTGACAGGCTGCTGCGTCTGCAAAGTCTCCTACTACGGCCAGATGAAACTGGAAAACGCCAACCAGTATGAACTCACGGACGGCGTCAGGAGCGCACACTGTTTCTATGAAGATACCGAGGTCTTCTTCAAGTCCTATTCCAACGAAGAACTCCGGGCGTACGTCCGCACGGATGAGCCTTATGATAAGGCAGGCGGATACGCCATTCAGGGTACCTTCGGGAAGTACATCGACCACATTGAAGGCGATATGGACAACGTGATCGGGCTGCCTCTCGCCCGACTGAAAGAATACATTGATTAACGGAGGAAAAACATGAAATTCGGAATACTGAAGGACATCAAAAGCGGCGAATACCGCGTGATCGCTACGCCTACAGAAGTCGGAATCCTCGTCGGCGACGGCAACGAGGTTCTCATCTGCAGCGGCGCGGGCTTCAAGGCAGGATTCGACGATGAAGACTATGCAAAAGCAGGCGCAACAGTTGTAGACGACAACGAAACCATCTGGAAAGAATGTGATTTCGTTGCGAAGGTCAAGGAAATCGACCCGAGCGAATACGATCTGCTGAAAGAAAATCAGATTATCTACACCTGCATCCACCCTGCTGCCCACAAGGAAGAAGTCGACGTTCTGCTCGAAAAGAAAGTCATCGCTTTTACGGCAGAAGACTCTCACCGATTCGGCTCTCCAAACTGCGAAGCAGCCGGCAAAGCAGGTGCGTTCATGGGCCTCTGGGCGATGATGAGCACCAATGGCGGCAGCGGCAAATTCGCTTCAGGACTTGCCGGCGCACCGGGTGTCAGCGCTGTCGTGTGCGGATGCGGCATCGTCGGTAAGGCGGCGATCGAAGTGCTGGTCAATCTGGGCTGCAAAGTTACCGTTGCAGACGTCAACGTAGGTGTCCTGCGCGATATCAGCAGCAAGTACAACGGCAAAATCTCCACGATGATTTCCAACCGCATCAACATGCAGAACATCCTTCCGTCTACAGATATGGTCGTCAACTGTGTCCGCTGGCCAAAGGATGCCAAGGAGTACATGATCGACAGAGCCATGGTCGCCTCCATGAAGCGCGGCTCCGTCATTGTCGATATCAGCAATGATTACGGTTGCATCGAAACCTTCCACGAAACGACCCATGAGGATCCGGTCTATATTGAAGAAGGCGTTGTACACTACTGCGTCAACAATATCCCGGGTGCGATCGCCGGATCAACGTCTGTTTCCTACGCAGCCTCTGTACTTCCTCACTTCAGGAACATCATCAACAACGGCGTTGCGGGAGCGTGTGTCAGAGACGGCTTCCTGAGGAGGAGCCTGACCGTTTACAAAGGCTATCTCACCCACGAGGAGACCAGCGGTATACAGAACAGACCGTGGATTCCGCCGGAAAAGATTCTCGGTATCGAAAATGAAAAACTCGATCCGGCTCCAAAAACTACTCTCACCAGATCCGACAATTACTACGAATCAGTCGAGTTGTAAACCCCATTTTATGCAAAGGCAAACAAAAAGGGTGTCACATGAATGTGACACCCTTTATATGTTTTTGAACTTTCAACTGATTTAATGGTTTGAATTGATTGTCAGTTTATTCTTTCGTTGAAGCGTCATACAGTGCTTCTGCATTGTCCCACTCAGCAATGATTTCAGGAACTACCTTGTACAGGTCGCCTACGATACCGTAGTCAGCAACCTCGAAGATAGGAGCATCGGAATCCTTGTTGATTGCAACGATGCAGTCTGAAGTCTGCATTCCTGCCAGGTGCTGGATCGCGCCGGAGATACCGCAAGCGAAGTAGATCTTAGGCTTTACAGTAGTACCAGTCTGTCCAACCTGGTGTGAGTGATCGATCCAGCCAGCGTCAACTGCCGCACGGGATGAACCTACAACACCGCCGACCTTGTCAGCGAATTTCTTGATGAGCTCGAATCCTGATGGATCGCCGAGTCCTCTTCCGCCGGAGCAGATGATGTCAGCGTCAGTCAGGGATACCATTTCCTTAGCGGACTTAACAACGTCCTTGATCTTGATGTTGATATCGTCCTCGGATACTGTGGTCTTAACGTCGATGATTTCACCTGTTGCGCCTTCAACCGGCTCTCTCTTCTGCATTACGCCAGGACGAACGGTTGACATCTGAGGTCTTGTTCTCGGGCAGATGATGGTAGCCATCAGGTTACCGCCGAATGCAGGACGAGTCTGCTTGATGCCTGTTGATGGGTCGTTAGGATCCAGTGTGGACGTATCGAGAGTTGTATTCTTCTTCGCATACTCGATGTAGCTTGATACCTTAACGTCCAGTCTTGTGCAGTCAGCAGTCAGACCAGTGTTGCATCTTGCAGCGATTCTCGGAGCGAAGTCACGTCCGATGTGAGTAGCGCCGTAGAGAACGATCTCTGGCTTGTACTCGTCGATTGCTTCCTTCAGTGCGAATGTATATCCATCTGTTGTGTAGTGCTGCAGAACAGGGCTTGCAATCTTGTAAACCTTCTCTGCACCATACTTGAAGCACTCAGCAGCCAGCGGAGCGATATCCTCTTCTGAACCGATGAGAACTGCACATACTTCAGTATCTTCACTGATTTCCTTAGCCAGTCTGCGGCCTTCGCCGATGAGCTCCAGAGCAACGTTCATGAGCTTGCCGTCTCTCTGCTCTGCGAATACCCAAACGTGCTTGTATTCACCCAGGTCAGCCTGGACTTCTACTTTCTTTTCTTCGATAGCACCGAACTTACATGAGGTCAGGCACTGGTTACAGAAGTCGCAGCTAGGTCCGATGGCAGCTACTTTTCCAAGCTTATTGCCATCATATGGTTCGAAATAAAATGCATCCTTAGGGCAGCTCTTGAAGCACTGTCCGCATCCAATACATTTTTCTTTGATAATGTTAATAGCCATTTAAGTTTCCTCCTCCTCTTAGATAATGTGCTTGCCCTTAAGCTTGATCAGTAAGTTCTTAGCCTGTTCATTCTCGGTGTCGCCTTCGATTTTAACGCCCGGTTCTTTTGGAGCAGGTGTGAATGATCTGAATACGTTTGTAGGTGATGCTTCCAGACCTACCTTCGTCAGGTCAACTTCGATATCCTTGGCATTCCAGACTTTCATTTCCTTGTCGCCATAGATGCCGGCAATCGTCATGTATCTTGGAGTGTTCAGCTCTTTGATTGTAGTCAGCAGGCAAGGCAGTGCGACCTCGATGAGTTCATATCCGTCTTCCAGCTGTCTCTTAACTGTAACAGTCTTTCTGTCGTCAGCGATCTCAAACTCTTCTACGTATGATACCTGAGGCAGTCCCAGCTTTTCAGCCAGCTGCGGTCCAACCTGCGCAGTATCTCCGTCGATAGCCTGACGTCCGGTGAAGATCAGATCGTAATCGCCATTGTCCTTGACCCATTTTCTTACTGCAGCTTCCAGAGTGTTGGAAGTCGCCCATGTATCTGATCCGCCTACTGCTCTGTCAGATACGAGGATGCCTTCATCAGCGCCCTTTGCGATACATTCGAACAGAAGATCGTTAGCCTGAGGAGGTCCCATTGAGATGACTGTGATGTGTACGTCATCAAACTTGTCTTTTATCTTCAATGCTTCTTCGAGAGCATTGGCATCGTCGTTGTTCAGGATACTTGGAACGCCGTCTCTGATCAGAGTACCAGTCTTAGGGTTGATCTTGATAACGTTGGTATCAGGAACCTGCTTTGCACATACAATAATATTAAATGCCATTTGTAATTCCTCCTATTGCTTATTTACCAAGAACTGATGCAGCGATGACCATTCTCTGGACTTCTGAAGTACCTTCATAGATCTCAGTGATCTTAGCGTCTCTCATCATTCTCTCTACCGGATAATCCTTCGTGTAACCATATCCACCGTGGAGCTGTACGCACTTGGTAGTTACATGCATTGCAGTCTCAGCAGCAAACAGCTTAGCCATTGCAGCAGCAGGTCCGTAAGGCAGGTGCTTGTCCTTCATGTCAGCAGCTCTGTAGACCAGCAGTCTTGCAGCCTGGATCTGAGTTTCCAGATCAGCTACGACGAACTGGAGCGCCTGGAACTTGGACAGGCTCTTTCCGAACTGCTTTCTTGCCTTCATGTATTCAACGGTAACGTCGAGTGCGCCCTGAGCGATTCCCAGTGCCTGTGAAGCGATACCGATACGGCCGCCGTCCAGTGTTGACATCGCTACCTTGAAACCGTCGCCGATTTCGCCGAGGAGTCTGTCCTTAGGAATCTTGCAGTTCTGGAAGATCAGCTCTGTCGTTGAGGATGCGCAGATACCCATCTTGTCCTCAGTCTTACCGATTGAGAAACCTTCATCACCCTTCTCTACGATGAATGAGCTGATTCCGTGGTTGCCCTTTGACTTGTCAGTCATGGCCATGACTACGAATACGTCTGCGTAACCGCCGTTGGTGATGAACACCTTGGCTCCGTCGAGAATCCAGCAGTCACCGCCGTCGACCGCTCTCGTCTGCTGTCCGGATGCGTCTGTACCTGCGTTAGGCTCAGTCAGTCCGAATGCGCCCAGCTTCTTTCCTGAGAGAAGATCCGGCAGATACTTCTGTCTCTGCTCTTCCGTTCCCCAGTTGAAGATAGGCCAGCAGCACAGTGAAGTATGTGCTGAGCAGATAACGCCTGTTGATGCGCACTTCTTGGAGAGCTCTTCAACAGTGATTGCATAGGAGATGTGGTCTCCGCCTGCTCCACCATACTCAGTTGGGAATGGAACGCCGAGTAAGCCGTACTGAGCCATTTTCTCTACAGTCTCTTCCGGGAATCTGTGTTCCGCGTCGATGTCAGCTGCGAGAGGTTCAACTTCGGTTTCGGCAAAATCGCGTACCATTTTTCTTACGAATTCTTGTTCCTTCGTCAGTGAAAAGTTCATTCTATTGCCTCCTTAAAATATTATCATATTTGTTATTTTTATAACAAATCATACCACTATAATTAAATCACAAATCCCCCTCTTTTACAAGGGGGATTTGCACATTAATTCACGCTTAATAGGCTACTTTTTTGCTCTTTACTTGTATCCGGTGAATTTCTTTTCTTTTGGCGTAGGACGCAGCACTTCCGCAGATGCCGGCTTTGGATTGTAGACTCTGTAATCACCGTACTCCTGCCAGTCAGTGACAGGAATCAGACCTGACATGCTGTACCCTGCTCCGTCCGGCGTGCACTTCACTTTGAACAGATAGTTCTCGGTCCCGAGAATTCTGAGGACATCAACGGTAATCACGCCGCTGTCCGGATCCTTTTCGGAACCAACGATTCTGATCGATTTCAGATGCGTATTGGCCAGGCGCGTCTTGACGGCCTTCTCCGCGGCTTTGTCTCTGATGTTCTTTTCTTTCTTTGCCATGAGATCGTACCTCCCGTATCTCTTGTATACCCCAACTCTTTTTATACTATATGTAGGGGTATAAGTCAACTTGAAGTTGTCAGTCTCTGTCGCCCAGGATGCTGTCCTCATCCTTGAAGGCTTCCCTCCAGGCATCCTCTTTGCCGTCGCGCAGGTCGTCGAGATTATACGGCGTTGCCTGATACAGATAGTAGTTCAGCCAGTTGGAGAACAACAAGCTGGCATGCCCTCTCCAGCGGAACATGATCTCCTGCTTCGGGTCATCGTTCCGGAAGTAGTTGGCCGGCACAGGGGTATCCAGTCCTTTGTTGATATCTCTGAAGTATTCGTCGGCAAGAGTCGTCTTGTCATACTCCTGATGCCCGAGCACGAAGATCTGCCTGCCGTTCTCGGTGGAGATGATGTGCGGACCGGCTTCTTCCGATTCTGCCAGAATCCTCAATTCAGGGTGCTTGAGGATGTCTTCCTTGCGCGTGATCGCGTAACGGGAATGCGGCGCGTAGAACAGCTCATCGAATCCCCTGACCAGCGGATTGTGCGGCCGCAGCGTGCGGTGCTCAAAAACACCAAACAGTTTCTCGTCCTGCACGATCTTCGGAATCCCGTAATAATAATACATGGCAGCCTGCGCGCCCCAGCAGATGAACATATTGCTGTACACATGGGTCTTGGCGAACTCAAAAATCTCACAGAGCTCCGGCCAGTAGTCGGCCTCCTCGAAGTCCAGCGTCTCGATCGGCGACCCTGTGATGATCATTCCGTCGAAGTACTCCTCCTTGAACTGCTCCAGCGTTGTGTAGAAGGACAGCAGATGCTCCTGAGACGTGTGTCTCGACGTATGCATATCCATGCCGACCAGCTGCATCTCGATCTGGAGCGGGCTGTTGGCCAGCACGCGGGCCAGCTGCGTCTCCGTCGCGATCTTCGTCGGCATCAGGTTCACGATGATGACCTTCAGCGGACGGATGTCCTGGGACGCCGCTCTGGCGCCTGTCATGGTGAATATATTCTCGTCCTTCAGCGCGCCCGCTGCAGGTAGTTGATCAGGTATGATTAATGGCATTGTTTCTCCTAACTTACTCTATTATTTTACTTTGTTCAGCGCCTGATCGAGATCGGCGATGATATCATCAACATTCTCCAGTCCGACGGAAAGTCTGATGAGACCCGGATCGATACCGGCAGCCCTCTGGGCTTCCTCAGACAGCTGTCTGTGAGTGGTGCTGGCAGGATGAAGTACGCTCGTATGGATGTCGCCTACGTGAACGACGATACTGCACAATTCCAGTTTCTCCAGGAACTTCTCTCCGGCTTCCCTGCCGCCTTTGACGCCGAAGCTCATCACAGCGCTGGCGCCCTTCGGCATATACTTTTTGGCCAGATCATAGTATTTATCGCCCGGCAGTCCCGGATACACGATCCAGTCGACCATCGGGTGGTTCTGCAGGAACTCGGCCACTGCGACTGCGTTTTTAACGTGACGTTCCATTCTCACATCCAAAGTCTGCAGCCCCTGATGAGTCAGATAGGCGTTCATCGGGGACATGGTGCAGCCCAGGTCTCTGACAAGAACAGCCTTCAGCCTGGTGCAGAATGCGGCCTGTCCGAATTTCTCGTAGAAATTCAGTCCATGATAGCTCTCGTCCGGCGCCGCCATTTCAGGGAACTTCAGTTTCCCGTCATCATCCTTCACCGCCCAGTCGAAGTTGCCGCCTTCAACAACACATCCGCCGATGCTCGTGCCGTGTCCGTCTGCGAACTTGGTGGTAGAGTGCGTGACAATGTGGGCGCCGTATTCGATCGGCCGGCAGAGGGCCGGCGTGGCCAGCGTATTGTCAACGATAAGAGGCACTTTCATCTCGTTTGCTGCTTTTGCGAACTTCTCGATGTCCAGCACGCTCAGGGCAGGATTGCCCAGGGTCTCGCCGAACAGCGCCTTGGTGTTCGGTCTCTGCAATTTCAGAATCTCTTCAAGTTCCATATCCTGATCGAAGAATTCTACGTCGATGCCCAGCCTTCTCAGGGTGACGTTGAACAAGTTATATGTGCCGCCGTAGATATTCGTGCCGCTGAGTACGTGGTCTCCCGCCTTGCAGATGTTCAGCAGTGCGATCAGGTTCGCGGACTGACCGGAGGAAGCAGCCATACCAGCTGTTCCTGACTCGAGCAGCGCAATCTTCTGTTCCAGATAATCCACTGTAGGGCTGCCCAGTCTGGCGTACATGTGGTTCGGACTGTCCAGATCGAAAAGCGCCGCAACGTCAGGCGCATTGTAGTATCTGTACGTAGTGCTCTGGATGATCGGCATGTTCTGCGGCGCGCCGCTCTCAGCCCTGTAGGATCCATGCACACATTTGGTTTCAAATTGATTGTCTTTCATCTCTTTCATTACCGTTCTCCTGTTTTGTATTCTGATCAGACACCGAGTTTCTTGTCCGCGGCCTGTTCGTAGTTCACATGCATGAAACTGCCCGTTGAAACAGCGAGACAACTTCCCGTATCCTCGTCATATGCTTTTGCAATTAAGCGGATTACACGGCTCCCCACCTGCACCGCTTCCGATTCGACGATGAAGGATTTGCCCCGGAATGGTTTCAGAAAGCTGATGGTCATATCCGAGGTAGATACGCTGCCGTCTGTCAGGGCGATGGCGTTGATGCCCATGGTCGTATCCATGATAGCGGAGATCACGCCTCCGTGGACCTCGCCGCGGCCGTTATCCTCCCACTTGAATTTCTTATATCTGACTTTGCATGTCATCTTCTCCGGATCGCAGGATACAAACTGCGGATCGATCATATCATTGAGCATGCCAAAGCCGTAGCCTTTGATCTCACCGATAATATCTTTGACCTTCTGTTCAAAATCCGGTCTGCCGACGTTGTTTTTATTTGTCATTACTTATGTGACCTCCTGTTTTACGTTACCCGTTATTATACAACAAACTGGGGCTTCAGTGTGCCATCTTCCACGAAATAATTTCATCTTCTTCGCTTCCCAGTCCGTAGATATGCTCGTCGATGAACATGCATCGTTCGATTCCCTGCTCTGTCTCGTATTTTTCCATCTCCTCCAGCGCCTGTCCGTTCACTCTGAATTGCAGTACGCCGCCTTCCTCTGTCTCCCAGCTGAAGTACGGGATCGCGTACCATCCTGCCTCTCTATTGACAGTCAGCGCTTTGTGATTGTACTGCACGTCGCTGGACCAGCCTTTGTACTCTATGCTGTCCAGAACCTTCGGCGACTTCGGATCGCTGATATCGAACAGTGCGATCTTGACGCCGTCTTCCACTTCACCGATTTCCTCTTCAGACGTTGCTGTACCGATTCCGATCAGCATATTCTCTCCTGCCGGCACCAGCAGAGAGGAGAATCCGGTGATTTTCACACTGCCCAGCATTTCCGGTGCCGCAGGATCGCGCAGATCGATAACGAAGAGCGGATCCGTCTGTTCGTAGGTAATCACATAAGCCGTATCGCCCATAAACCTGACTGCCTTGATCTGTTCGCCCGCAGCGAAGCCCTTGACTTTGCCGACGGTTTTCAGATTCTCGTCCAGTATGTAGAGGTAATTGACGTCTTTGCCTTTGACGTAGGCTGTCGCCGCGACTCTGAAGTATCCGTCCTTCTCATCCATGGAAAACTGATCGTTGATCCATCCTCTCACAGAGCCCTGCGCCGCAAAATCAATCTCGCCGCTGCTGATCTCCGCTTTCATGATCCACGTGCGTTCATCCGCGCCCTGTTCCGTGAAATTGCGGTAGTCCACTTTGTAATCCGGCAGATAAATGGCGCTGCCGCTGCAGTAGATGTTGTCCGAAGAACCAAGGACAGCCTTTGTTTTTGTCTTCAGCTTTCCTTTTTCGGAGTCCGTCTTCACCGACCCGATGACAGCGTAGGATTTGCTGTACGGCTTCGGGAAGCAGAAGACGTGATCTGCCGGGAGTTTATCGTAGTTCTCATCCACGCCTGCCAGCGGGACGATTCTCTGCTCCTCGCTGCTCAGGTAGTCATTGGTAATCAGATAGAGATATCCGTCCGTGATTCTTGCGGAGACATAGTTTCCGCTCTGCCGGTACTTGCCAATGAGTTCCGGCTTTTCCGGATCCGTAACGTCGTAGACACAGACTGCGGTCACCGTTGTGTATCCCGGGTCGTAGTATCCGACCTCTTCTTGATACTCGTTTCCCATAATCACCAGTCTGTTGCCTGTCAGAAACAGGTTCTCGGCCGAAAGTCCGAGTTCCTCTTCGGAAAGCACGGCAGACTCTTCGGTCCTGCCGTCTGTGACTTTGGCGATGATTACATCGTAGCCCAGCCGGGACGTGTAGTAGATGTATTTCCCGTCGGTCTTGATGATATCCGCCTCATCGACGCCTTCCACCTGGATGTAGGTATCCGAATGCTCCGCATCCTTGACTGCCAGATCCTCCTCGACCACAGGCTCGCCACCCATCGCGTATACGATCGGATTCTCTTCCTTGATCTCCCCGAGTACCTTCTGAATCTGGCTGTAACTGTTAAATTGTCTGATTCCGTCCGTGTTCTCCGTCTCATCGCCGCCGTACGTGTAGTAAATGACGATGCCGATCACGATTGCCGCGCAAACTGCGAACGCAGCCCCGGCCGCTGTTCTGATATTCATGATTTCACTTGTCCTTTCATCTTATTCCGATGATACAGACGACGACAATTGCCGCAGCTCACTTGTTACCTCCCTAGAACAGATGCGCCGCAATGATGCACCAGATCGGCGGAACGATGAGGGCCGGCAGGAAGTTCACCGTCCTGCAGTCCTTCAGCCCCAGAATGCCGATGCCGGACATGGCGATCAGAAAACCTCCCACGATTCCCAGTTCGCACATCATAGTGTCCGTTATGAAATTACCCAGAAGCAGCGTGAGTCCGTAGATGCCTCCCTGCCAGCAGAAGAGGACTGCAGCGGCAAGGCACATGCCCACGCCGTACGTACTCGCCAGCACCATTGCCGTCACCAGGTCAAGGGTGGCGTTGGTAAACAGAAATGTGTGGTCCTGATAGAGCGCGCTCTGCACCGGACCCAGAATCGAGAGCGTGCCGATACAGAACAGCAGGCATCCCGTAACGATGCCCTCGCCCAGTTTGCCATCGCTGCCCTTTCTCTTCGTGACGCTGTCCACTCTGTCCTGCAGTTTCAGCAGGGTCCCGACGGCGCCTCCCAGCGCCAGACTGACGATGAACAGCACCGGGTACTGACTGTGCGGCATGTTCTGGACAACCGCATTGATGCCCAGACCGAAGGCAGCAAGACCCATGGCAATAAACAGAGCGTCATTGACCCTGTCACTCATGATCTTTTTGAACAGACCGCCGATGAGGCTGCCGACGATGATTGTTCCGACGTTTACAAATGTTCCTATCATTTACCGTTCCTCCCGGTGATTCTCATCACCCGCTTGTATATAACACAGGCTGCGAAGACCAGCCCGATATATCCGAGTACCGTATAGATTTTTCCCACCAGCTGCGCGAAAGGCAAAAGCCCCAGCAGGAACGCTGCCACACAGGTGCACGCAGCGAATATGTAGCTTTTGCGTGTCCCCTGCTCGACGAACCGCTCGCTCACGGTCCAGAGCATGGCGCTGCAGGAAGAGAAGATGCCCATGATGAGGATGATGCTGAACACAGCGCCCAGGGAGTATGAGATTTTCCTGGTCAGAAACAGGGTCGGCACGTCCTGTACCGCTGTCTGTCCGATGTCCATCAGCATGGCGCAGTTCATCAGCAGAATCGCCGCCATCAGCGCGATGGTACCGATCACAGCGCCCCACAGAGCCTCCTTCGCCGTATTAGCCGATCTGCCCAGGGCCGAGTAGTATTTCGACCCGCCGCAGAGATTATAGGAGATATACAGCAGACCTGACAGCCAGGCAAACGGCACCGGCTGCTTCGCCTGCATCTCGGCCGGGTAGTCATTGACACAGGCCAGTCCGTCCGCGTCTCTGCACAGGGTCACAACCCCGATAACGACCACAAAGGCGATGATGGCGGGTCCGATGAAGGAAACGACTTTGATGAATCTCTGGAAACCGGCGATATAGGCCGTCAGCGCCGCTGCTGCCATAATGAGCGCGCCCACGTAGTGGTTCAGTCCGTAGTATTCCTGCAGTGTGGCCCCGGACCCCGAGATGAGAATCACCATGCCGGCGAACATACTCACCGGCAGGAACCAATCGTAGAAGGTCCCTAGGCGCTTTCCGCAGAAGTACTGAAAGTGGCTTTCCTCCCCATTTTCGAAGCCTGCCTGAAGAATCATCGGACCGATGAGCAGAAAGCCCAGCAGGTTCATACCCACCAGGATCACGCTCGTATATCCATAACTTGTGAAGAACTGCAGGATCTCCTGGCCTGTGGCGAATCCTGAGCCCATGACCCAGGCCACATAGGCGCCTGCAATCTTGATTACTGTACCCTTGCTGCTTTTCATTTTCATACACTCATTCATGCTGATATTAACATACACTCCTGCGCTCTTTCAAGGGAACGGTCCTCTCTTTCACACAATCTGCACAAAACCCTTTTTCCTTCTTCACGCTATCAAAAACCCCCTCATAATGCCGTAAATAGTGGTTGACAAACACATTGGCCCGCGTGTATACTTTCAATGTTGCGACGCACGGCTTTTCGTGTGTCCTGAAATGATGAAATCAACTCGCCGATGCCATTCGGCGTAGGCGTGCGCATAACCAGGCACGAAGGAGGTGTAAACATGGCAGTACCAAAGAGAAAAACTTCAAAGGCAGTAACTCACCAGAGAAAGGCAGCTAACATGAAGAAGAAGGCTCCTGGCATTTCAATTTGTCCGCAGTGCCACGAACCAAAGCTTCCGCACAGAGTCTGCCCGAACTGCAACTACTATGATGGCAAAGACATCATGGAGAACGCATAAGAGCGAAAACAACAAAACGATATGAAAAAAGAGCACCTTGCGGTGCTCTTTTGTTATGCCTTTGCGCTGCGTCCTTAATCAGGCAGCTGCTCCAGAAGCTTCTCCGCGATCTGCACAGCATTGGTGGCTGCACCCTTGCGGATGTTGTCGGCAACAACCCAGATGTTGATGCCGTTCTCGACAGAGTAGTCTCTTCTGATTCTGCCTACGTAAACCTCATCGGTTCCTGCCGCGTCCAGAGCCAGCGGATACACATTATTCTCCACGTCATCCTGCACGATCAGTCCCGGGAAGTTCCGGAAGCACTCCACAACATCCTCGAGTTCAAATGGTTTCTCGAGTTCGATGTTGATGGATTCGCTGTGTGAATCGAAGACCGGAACACGCACAGTCGTAGCGGTGACTTTGATATCGTCATCATGAAGGATCTTGTGAGTCTCGTTGATCATCTTCATCTCTTCCTTGGTGTATCCATTGTCCAGGAACACGTCGATGTGCGGCAGGCAGTTGCCTGCGATCGGATGCGCGTACGCCTGCAGATTCTCGTTATTGCCCTCCAGTCCGTTCTTCAGGTCATTGATGCCCTTGACGCCGGATCCGGATACAGCCTGATAAGTCGAATACACGACTCTCTTGATTCCGTACTTATCCTGGAGCGGCTTCAGCGCTACCATAGCCTGGATTGTCGAACAGTTCGGGTTGGCGATGATTCCTTTGTTCCACGCGATGTCTTCCGGATTGACCTCCGGCACGACAAGAGGAACGTCATCGTACATTCTCCACTGGCTGCTGTTATCTACGACAGTCACGCCGTGGGCGGCTGCGATCGGCGCGAACTTGGCGCTGGTGCTTCCGCCTGCGGAGAACAGTGCGATGTCGATCGGCTTATCAAAGGAATGTTCTGTCAGCTCCTCAACAACATATTCCTTGCCTTTGAATGTGAGTGTCTTTCCCGCTGATTTGGCTGACGCCATCATATAGATATTCTCAAATGGGAAATCTCTCTCCTCAAGTACTTTCAGGAAGGTCGATCCAACGACTCCCGTTGCTCCTACTACTGCGATGTTTGGTTTTCTCTTCATTGACTCTTACTTTTACCTCTTTGCTTTAACTCTTATTTCATCTTTCCCGTTACGATTGCGAGAGTATCTCTGGCAATCATCAGTTCCTCATTGGTTGGGATCAGGATGAGCTTGACCGGTGAATCGTCTCTGGAAATGATGCACTCCTTGCCTCTGATTCTGTTCTTGACGACGTCCAGCTTAATGCCCAGGTTACCCAGGTCGTTGCAGATGATGTCTCTCATGCCGATGTCGTTTTCGCCTACGCCCGCTGTGAATACGATGGCGTCGCAGCCGTTCATTTCAGCAATATACGCGCCGATGTAGAATCTTACCTTGTGCGCGAAGACCTTCAGCGCCAGCTGTGCTCTCTCGTTGCCTTCCTCAGCAGCGGCTTCCAGATCTCTGAAGTCGCTGGATACGCCGGAAATGCCCAGAACACCTGACTTCTTGTTCAGAATCTCATTGGCAACACCCTGATCCAGGTTCTCGCACTGTCTCATGTAAGTAACGATCGCCGGGTCGATATCGCCGGATCTTGTACCCATGACGAGTCCTTCCAGCGGCGTGAATCCCATGGAAGTGTCGATGCACTTGCCTCTCTTGATGGCGGATACAGACGCGCCGTTGCCCAGGTGGCATGTGATCAGCTTCAGGTCATCCAGATTGACGTTCAGGATGTCAGCGGCTCTCTCTGCAACGTACTTGTGTGAAGTTCCGTGGAAGCCGTATCTTCTGATGCCGTGCTTTGTATAGAACTCATACGGAATCGCGTATATATATGATTCAGGAGGCATTGTCTGATGGAACGCTGTATCGAAAACGCCGACCATCGGTGTTCCCGGCATCAGTTCCTGACAAGCCGCGATACCGAGAAGGTTTGGTGGATTGTGGAGCGGCGCCAGCGGCGTACACTCTTCCAGAGCCTTGATGACTTCGTCTGTGATGAGGACGGATCTTGCGAACTTTTCGCCTGCGTGTACGACTCTGTGTCCTACTGCGCCGATCTCGCTCATGCTCTTTACTACGCCGTGATCCGCATCCTGGATCGCGTCGAGTACGTGACCGATCGCGTCTTTATGGTTCTCCATCGGAACTTCCAGTTTGAACTTATCCATTCCCGTCTTCTCGTGAGTAATCACGGAGCCGTCCATTCCGATTCTCTCAACGAGGCCCTTGCACTCCAGTGTTTCGTTCTGCATATCCAGAACCTGATACTTCAGTGAAGAACTTCCGCAGTTGATGACTAATACTTTCATTATAGGTTTCCTCCTGTCGATCATAGTTTGACTATCGTTTGTCTGCGCACAAACACGCATATTATTATAACACAAAAAACAGGCTCTGCAGCCCTTCGCAGAACATTTTTTGCGCATGGATGGGGTTATTTGATAAACGGAGTCCTGACGCGGTCAGACGCAGCATACAGATCCCTGCCGCACAGGAGATTGTAGATGTCCGCCGCCTTCTCGTCGAGTATGAGCAGCTGCCTGTCCTCAGGCTGCAGGTTTTCGACCTGTTTGTTCATGTTCGTGATGATGGTGAACGCCGCGTTGTCACGCTCCCGCATGAATCGTCTGCCCCGTTCGCCTGCCGCCAGAAGTCTGCCGGCGCCCGGAATCTGCCCTGTGAGCGCATCGGCTGTCTCCCAATCTGTACCTGTGAGAATATGTGTCAGCGCCCGCCTGATGGTAGCGCCTGTGTATCGTTTCGATGTCAGTGCCGCAATGAGTTTCTCAGTACTCTCTGCCGTCCGGATCACTCTGATGATGCTGTTCTCCAGTCCCTCTCCTACACCGTCGATGCGGGCCAGTTCTTCCGGCGTACTCCTGAGCACCGTTCCCTTCAGAAGCTGCAGATACTTTTCCGAAAGACGGTCCACCTGTTCCCAACTGCAAATGGACGGCACATACCGGCTGATATCGCTGCCTTCCCGCAGCATCTTCCGCAGCGCCCCTGCGCCTGCGAAATCAATATCCTCCGCTGCGACAGCATCATATCCGCTGCCGAATCTCCTGACCATCAGATCTTCCACCCCGTATCCCAGGCCGCGCCAGTACCGGATCCGTTTCAGGTACTCGATGGCCAGGATGTTGTTCGGTGACAGCAGCAGTTTCACGGCCTCTTCTCCCGCGATCTCCGCAACGGCCAGTTCATATGCCTTTGCAGCGGAACGACCCTGTTTCATGTAGGCGGTCCGACCCTCTCCGATGGCTGCCGCATCGCTGACGAGCACATCCGCCAGTTTCCGGAGCGCTTCCGGATCCTCCGCTTCGCAGCCAAAGGAAATCACGTCCGCCCCCAGTCTCACCAGCATGTCCACGGCGCCTGCAGCGTAACGGGACGCCCTGCTGCATGCAAAAGCAAAAGGCAGTTCCAGGACGAGGTCCGCCCCGTTCGGAAATGCGGATACGGCTGCCTTTGCACGGGCCCACTTGTCGCAGACGGCAGGCTCACCTCTCTGTGTGAAGTCGCCGCTCATGACGACAACTATGCAGTCCGCCTCCGTCAGTTCGCGCGTTCTGGCGATGTGATAGACGTGTCCGTTGTGAAACGGATTGTATTCAGCTGTGATTCCTGCGATTTTCATAGGTCTGATAAAAGAAATGTGTCAGAGTACTCGCCCCTGACACATCTGCACACTTATATGATGATTCCTTACTCTTCTTCCCCTCCGCCGATTGGATCCATATCCATATCAGGCAGCGGCGAATACTCCGGCTGGGCGTCCGCGCTGATCTGCGCCTTGTACGCCATCTCCTGAAGTTCTCCTCTGTTGGCTGCGAGAGCTGTGTTGATTTCCTCGAATGCCTTCTCGATGCTGCCGAACATCTCGCCGAAGTAGATGGAATTCAGGTGTTCCATCTTGCCCTGGAAGTTGTAGAGGATGCCGTCCAGGTACTCGTATGTGCCGACCTTCAGCTGCTTGGCCGTTTCCTCTGTGACCTTCATCAGTTCGTCAGCTCTCAGCTTGGCCTGTACGGTGATGTCGTTGTTCTCCACCAGGTTTTCCGCCTGCTTCTGGGCGTCCTCGATGACCTGCTCATACTCGGACTTGGCCTGTGTGATGATTCTTTCGCGCTCGTTTTTGATCCACTGCGCCTGCTGGATCTCGTCAGGAAGTTCCGCTCTGATTTCTCTGACGATCTCAAGCAGTTCTTCAGAGTCGATCATAATCTTGCCTGTCAGCGGGAATCCTGCCGCTGTATCGACGATTTCTTCGATTTCTTCAAGTAATTCCAAAACTCTCATTCGTGTCCTCCTGACAAAAAGTTTATCTGTTCATTCTTTTCAGTATTTCATCCGGCACAAGACCGCTGACATCTCCCCCAAGCGTGAATACTTCTTTGACAACGCTTGAGCTGATATATGAGTACTGCGGATCGGTCATCAGGAACACAGTCTCCACTGTATCGTTGAACAGTCTGTCGTTCATCTGCGCCATTTGGATCTCGTAATCGAAATCCGTCGTGGAACGGAGTCCTCTGACGACGACATTGAAATCGTTCTGATTGACGTAATCCGCCAATAGCCCGGAAAAGTGATCCACATGGACATTGTCGAAGTCCTTAAAGATCTCTCTGATCATATCTTCCCTCTCTTCAAGGGTGAACATGGACGCCTTCGACGGATTGACGCCGACGCCTATGACCAGCTCGTCATAAAGCTTCGCCGCCCTTGTGATGATGTCCATATGTCCCATGGTCAGCGGATCGAAAGAACCAGAATATAATGCCTTCGTTCTCATAAAAATCCTCCCGCAGCTACTAAAAAATGATATCACAGTCTTTTTTATAAATCAACTACATATTGTTGTAAATTGAAAGCTTCACCACACCATATCGTCTTTCTTTGGACCTGATGAATCCGTGGAGTTCTTCCGGAAGTTCCTCCTGTTTCCGATGCTCTGCTACGATGAGTCCATCGTCCGCCAGAAGTCTTCCTTCCGCGATGAGCCGAAAGGCGTTGTCCATCAATCCGGCGTCGTACGGAGGGTCCAGCAGAATGATGTCAAAAGGCTCCTCCAGCCCCTCTTCGACCCGGCGGGTCAGGTTCCTGAGAATCTTGGCGTAGTCCCCCGCCGCCACTCTCGTTTTTTCCTCCACAGCGCAGTGGGCCAGATTGGACCGGATGAGATCCAGACTCCTCCTGGATGAATCCGCGAAGAGACAGTAGGACGCGCCGCGGCTCAGCGCTTCGATGCCCAGACCGCCCGATCCCGCGAAAAGATCCAGCACCCGCGCGCCGTACAGCTCATTTGTCAGGATGCTGAACAGCGCCTCCTTGACTTTGTCCGTCGTCGGGCGGACGGTGCTGTCCTCCGGGGAGTTCAGTTTCCTGCCTTTGTATTTTCCTGCGATTACTCTCATGGTATCTCTCCTTGCCGGGTCACAGATTCAGCGTCAGATCCTCGCCGAAGAGTTTCTCCACACGCCGTTTCAGCGGCCCGTTTTCAGGTTTTGTCAGATGGGGATCCTCCTCCAGCAGCGCCTTTGCCTCGTCTCTGGCAGCGTTCAGGACATCCATGTGCCGGACCATATCCGCCAGTTTCATGTCCGGCAGACCGTGCTGCCGCGTGCCGAAAATCTCACCGGGTCCCCGCAGTTTCAGATCTTCCTCCGCAATGTAGAATCCGTCAGCGGACGCCTCCATGATCTTGCCGCGCTTTTCCGCCAGTTCCGACTGTCCTTCGTTGATAAGGAAACAGTAGGATTGCCACTTTCCTCTTCCGACGCGTCCCCGCAGCTGATGCAGCTGGGCCAGGCCGAACCGCTCCGCGTTCTCGACCACCATCACCGAAGCATTCGGTACGTTGATGCCTACTTCAATGACCACAGTAGAAACCAGAATATCGATTTCTCCCGCGCTGAATCTGGCCATGATGTCATCCTTTTCGGCTTGTTTCATGGCTCCGTGGATCATCTCGGTCCGCTCGAACCGCTTCGCCAGCTCCTCATAAACCTGTGTGACAGACCGCGCGTCCATGGCCTCTGATTCATCGATCAGCGGCGTGACGACGTAAGCCTGCCGCCCCTGCCGGATCTGGCGCTCAACAAAATCGTAACACTTCTGACGCGCATTCTCGCCCGACAGGCAATAGGTAATGATCGGGATCCTTCCCGGCGGCATTTCGTCGATGACGGACACGTCCATATCCCCATACAGCACCACGGCCAGTGTTCGCGGAATCGGCGTGGCTGTCATGACCAGTACGTTCGGGCTCTCGCCCTTATCCTTCAGCTTGATGCGCTGGCTGACGCCGAAGCGATGCTGTTCGTCCGTGATGACCAGTCCCAGATTGTGGAAGCTCACATCCGGCTGAATGACCGCATGGGTACCGATGAGAACCTGTATGGTCCCGTCTGCGACCTCCTCCAGCACTTGCCGCTTCTCAGCCGCCTTCATGCTGCCTGTCAGAAAACCGGTCCTGATTCCAAACGCCGCAAAATCCCGGCCGATGCCTTCGTAATGCTGCCGCGCCAGTATTTCCGTCGGCGCCATCATGACCGCCTGATAACCGCTTCTGACGGCTTTGAACATGGCCACCTGAGCCACTGCTGTCTTACCCGAACCTACATCGCCCTGGATCAGACGGTTCATCGGTCTGGCTGATAAGAGATCCGCGGTGATTTCCTCCACGCAGCGCGCCTGGGCCTTCGTCAGAGGATACGGCAAAGACGCCACAAACTCTTTTTCAGAGCCGTCATCGGCAAACCGGGTGCCCTCCTCCTCATACCGCTCGTTCATTTTTGAGGCCATGAGACCTGTCTCCAGCGCCATGAACTCATCGAAGATCAGTCGGTATTTGGCCTGCAGATACTGCTGCCGTTCCTCCGGAAAATGGACGTTCCTGATAGCGAACTCCATATCGCACAGATTGTTCCGCTGCACCGTCTCTTCACTCAGAATGCTTTCCGTCTGCCCGTACATTGGCGCTACCAGCTTTTGCAGTCTGCGCATCTCCCGCTGGGTGATGCCGCTGGTCAGCGGATAGATCGGCAGGATCCCCGTCTGAACTGTCTCTTCCTTCTCAAACTGGGGATGCACCACCTGCAGGCGGTCCCTGTTCATGACCGGCTTGCCGAAGAAAGCCAGCCGGTCGCCGCGGTGAATGGTCTTCGCCAGATAGGCCGCATTAAAAAATACAACCTCAATCGAGCCTGTATCGTCTGTAACGAGCATCCGAAGCACCCGGGAATTCCTGCCTCTGGTGAATCCTCCCGTCCTGATGGCGTCCACCTCGCCCGCGAAGAGAGCCGTCTCGCCCTCTTTCAGCTGCTCGATGGGAAGGATGCTCTTCCTGTCTTCATAGATTCTGGGAAACGTGAATATGAGATCCTCAATGGTCTCGACGCCGAGCCGCGCGAAAGCCTCCGCCTTCTTCGGACCCACGCCCGGTAAAGTTGTGATCCTGTCCTGCAGTTCCATGGCTATTCGTCGATCTCCACGTGACGTCTGGCAATTTCCTTCTTGGACTGTACGCCTGTGACGACGATTTTCACGTAGTGCGGTCTCTCGCCCATGACCTTCTCCACATTGTCGTAGATGTGTTCCAACATCTGCTTGGAATACCGTCCGATACCGGCGCCAAAAGCGATGACAACGTACACGGTAATATCGATGCCGTCATCCGTCTGCTCAATGGTGTAATCCGAGCCGGGCACGACGCGCATGTACTTCCCTTTGTAGTTGCTGAGGAACACCTTGCCGTCGCATTCGCTGACAGCATCCTTGATGATCCTCTCTATGACACTGCGGGAGAAGTGTATCTGTCCTAAATCCGTTTCCTTCTCAAACATACATGGATTGTACCATAAAAACAGCAATAAAAAAACACCTGCGGTACGCAGGTGTATAGGCCGGTTTACAGAGCGCGCTCAACTTTGCCTGATCTGAGGCATCTTGTGCACACCTTGGCTTTTCTTACCGTTCCGTTGTCATTGATTCTGACGGTCTGAATATTCGCATTCCACTTTCTCTTCGTATGTCTGTTTGAGTGGGATACGTTGTTACCGGAAACCTGACCTTTTCCGCATATTTCGCACTTGTTTGACATCAGTCGCACCTCCTTGTTTCTGGTATATCAATGCATTACGCATAGTTTCTGACTCGAACATTTGAGATTATAGCACACAGACCCTGCCTATGCAAGAAAATATTTCAACTCTTTTCATCCTTCCCAGAGGATCACGCGTCCCTCTTCCCAGGTCTTCGGCATGTCGATCAGGCGCTGATTCGAGCTGCCCCTGAACTGCAGGGTCAGATCCCGTTTCGCCTTGACGAAAGGACCATCGATGAGCAAATCGCACATGCGCAGGAGTTCCTCCACATGCTTGTCCTCCACGGCCATCTTCAGAAGCTGTTCCAGCGTGTAGCCGCTATAGATGGTGATGGTTTTGCCTCTCTCTTTGATGCCTCTTCCCAGTGCCGCGAACCCCTCCGCCTGGCACATTGGCTCGCCGCCGGAAAAGGTGGCTCCCGCCAGGAGCGGGTTCTTATCGAATTCTTCCAGGAGTCTTTCGACTGACACTTCTGTGCCGCCGGCGAAATCATGCGTTTCCGGATTGTGGCAACCCGGGCAATCGTGAGGACAGCCCTGGCAAAAGACTGCAAATCTGATGCCCGGGCCGTCAACGATCGATTCTCTCATTATGCCGGCGATTCTGATTGAATCTGCCATTTGCTGTTACCCCTCAATCTGCTCCATGCCTTCGTTGCCGAGAGAGTGCTTGACTCTGTCCTTCTCCTCGGCTGTCTTGGCGTCGTTCCAGTGATCCATCGTGCCTACCAGGTATCCGGTGATACGTCTGATTCTCTCAAATCCCATGTCACCGTCGTCCTCGGTTCTGCCGCAGCATGGGCACTCGTTGTCGATGATGCCTGTGTAGCCGCATACCGGGTCTCTGTCTACCGGATGGTTGATGGAACCGTAACCAACGCCGCTCTCCTTCATGCATCTTACCACCTGCTCAAAAGCATCCAGATTCTTGGTCGGATCTCCGTCCAGTTCTATGTAACTGATGTGACCTGCGTTGGTCAGAGTGTGGTAAGGCGCTTCCAGTCTGATCTTCTCGAAGGCATTGATGTTGAAGTAAACAGGAATGTGGAAGGAGTTCGTGTAGTACTCTCTGTCCGTAACGCCTTCGATCACGCCGTACTTGGCTCTGTCGATTCTGACGAATCTTCCTGACAGACCTTCCGCCGGCGTGGCCAGCAGCGTGTAGTTGAATCCTGTTTTCTTCGACTCCTCATCCAGTCTCCTTCTCATGAAGCCGATGATCTCCAGTCCCAATGTCTGCGCTTCAGGGCTCTCTCCATGATGCACGCCTATGAGCGCCTTCAGGGTCTCAGCAAGACCGATGAAGCCTACGCTCAGTGTGCCGTGCTTCAGGACTTCGCCGACCGTGTCGTCTTCCTTGAGCTTGTCGGAATCCAGCCACACACCCTGTCCCATGAGGAACGGGTAGTTGCGGACCTTCTTGCTCGCCTGGATCTTGTAACGCTCCATGAGCTGGTCGATGGCCAGATTCATCTTGCGGTCTAGTTCCTCGAAGAACATGTCGATGTCGCCGTGGGCTTTGATCGCGATCCTAGGCAGGTTGATCGATGTGAAACTGAGGTTTCCTCTTCCGCCGACGACCTGTCTGGTAGGATCGTAAACATTGCCGATGACTCTCGTTCTGCATCCCATGTAAGCAACTTCCGTGTTCGGGTCGCCTTCCTTGTAGAAAGCGAGGTTGAACGGCGCGTCGATGAACGCGAAGTTCGGGAAGAGCCTCTTGGCGGAGACCTTCATGGCCAGTTTGAACAGGTCATAGTTCGGGTCTTCCGGATTGTAGTTGATGCCTTCCTTCACCTTGAAGATGCTGACCGGGAAGATGGCCGTTTCACCGTTTCCGAGACCGGCTTCGATGGAGAGAAGAATGTTCTTGATAACCATTCTTCCTTCCGGGGAAGTGTCGGTGCCGAAGTTGATGGATGAGAACGGAACCTGTGCGCCTGCTCTGGAGTGCATTGTGTTCAGATTGTGCACGAATGCTTCCATCGCCTGATAGGTCGCTCTGTCGACTTCCTCGTTGGCATACTTCGTGGCCTTCTTCTGAATGGTCGGAATGTACTTGGCATCGATGATCTGCTCCAGATACTGACGCTCGATATCCTTGTACCCGTTATCATCCGCGAGGATAGGCCATACCCCGTATTCATCCATGATTTCCTTGCCGATGGCCTTGACCTTTTCTACGCCTTCCTCGATATCGAAGAGAAGGTTGAGCATCTTGCCGACGTTGGTCCAGTAGAGCTTCCTGTAAGTCTTCACGACGCCGTGGGCCATACCGTAATCGAAATCAGGTATGCTCTGTCCGCCGTGCTGGTCGTTCTGATTGGACTGAATCGCGATGCAGGCCAGGGCTGAATAGCTCTGGATGTCATTCGGCTCTCTCAGGTGGCCGTGGCCGGTCGAGAATCCGCCCTTGAAGAGCTTTTCTATATCTATCTGACAGCAGGTGGTGGTGAGTGTCAGGAAGTCCATATCGTGGATATGGATATCGCCCTCCCTGTGGGCTCTGGCATGCTCCGGCTTGAGGACGAACATCTCGTAGAACTGCTTGGCTCCTTCGGAACCGTACTTGAGCATGGTGCCCATCGCAGTGTCGCCGTCGATGTTGGCGTTCTCACGCTTGGTGTCATTGTCCTTGGCATCCTTAAATGTAAGGTCTTCATAAGTCTTCATGAGCCTCGTATTCATGTCTCTGACTCTGGTACGTTCGGCTCTGTAAAGGATGAATTCCTTCGCGGTTCTGGCGTGACCGTTTTCGATCAGTACCTTTTCTACAGTATCCTGGATCTGCTCAACGGTAGGGATTTCGTTGTGCATCACCTCTGTCAGATACAGTTCGACCTGTCTTGCCAGATAATTGGATGTATCTCTGTCCTGACCTCCCAGAACTTCCGCTGCCTTGTATATAGCATCTGATATTTTCGAGATATCGAAATCGACGGTTCTGCCGTCTCTTTTGATGATTTGCTTAATTTCACTCATTTTTACTTCCTCACTATATCTTGTGGTCATTTTGACGTTCACGAAAAATTATACACAAAATATTCTACCCGTCAATAAGAAATTCATCAAAAAAACAAGAAAACTTCGAAATAATCGAAGTTAACTGTATAAAGTTTTATGTGAAGGAGGCGCAGACCCTTTTGTGCCTTGCGACTGGTATTTCTTTCCTACCCTTTTTGTGTCGCTTCGCTCCTGTTTTTTTGTGTATTTTTTTCCCTCGTTAACCGTAAATGCGGAAGTATTCGTCCCGGAGAATGGACATCAGATTCAGATCGTAATAGATTCCATCCTTCGAGCAGGCGTTTCTGGCCACTCCTTCATCCACAAATCCCAGCCTCCGGTACAGCTTTGCTGCTTTTGTATTGCCTGTGAAGTAGTCCAGGGTAACGCGCTGCATCCCCTGTTCCTCAAAGAAGTACTTCAACAGCCCGGCGAGAACCTCGCTGCCGATGCCTGTTCCCCTCAGATCGCCGCCAACGTAGATCTTGGTGATGTCCAGAGACTTGTAATGCGGCTCGATCCTGGAGATGATCACCCTTCCGAGGGGTTGGCCGCTGTCTTTTTCCGTGATGGTGAGATCCAGCACGCTCTTATCCTCTTTGAAGGCAAATCCTTCTGTCACCACGTCTTCATAGGTCCTGCCGGCGTCCAGGGCGAAATACCTGGTCATATCAGGGTCTATTTCCCACTCTGCGAAGTACTCGTAGTCGCTGAAACACACGTCACGGGTGATGAAATTGTCTGTTTCGATTCTCACTGCCATATTTTCATACCTTCTTCACGGTTTTTTAACATTTAATAAGTTTTGTGAATTATACTGTTTTGTGTGATATCATTATATTGACAACTGACAGCAAGCACAAGGAGAATCTCACATGAAAAGGTTGCTTCTATTATTAATATCGTTCATTTTTATCTTCTCATTCACCCTTTCGGGATGCAGCGATCCCGACCGTAAGGGAGAACTCAGAGAATTCTTAAGTTCCAATGAAGATGCATACAGTGAAGCGTTCCCGGAAGAAGAAAGTGAGTTCAGCGCCTTCGCTGACTATATGAAACAGTGGGCTGCGGTCAACGATGTCGATGTTGCTTTCGAAGGAGAACACGCCATCGTCCTGAAGAACAGCGCCACGGAAGGATTCAAATCGGAACCTTCCTGCGTCCTTCTGTGCGGCTTCAACACGCAGAATGCTTCCGGCGGAAAAGCCGTGATTTCCACGGCGCAGACGGCCCTGCTGGGTCCTACGGAACACGGCGACATCTCTCTGGCCATTACGGAACGCGCGGGAACACAGCTGATCGGCATCGATGAACTGCCTGCTGAGTATCTGACAGCGGACAGCCTCATCAGTCTTAATACAGGAAACAACAACACCATTCTCACCGCTGGTCCTGTGGCTGCCAAGTGCAGTTTCCTGAACACCGGCACCTACGAACCGTCAACCTACGACCAGGCCTTCGCGATCACCTTCTCCATGCCTGAGTACACCGACCCGTTCGATTTCGTGAAAGACAACAATTACCCGAATCCGATCAATACGATCGGAAGCTTCCTGGCGTCCAGCAAAAGTGCCGGCAAACTCTTTCACATCGCTTCCTTCACGAGCAAGGACCACGCAGGCTATGCGCCTTATTATGCAAAGGCAGTCATCGTCGTTGATTCGAACAACATTGAAAGCCTCAAATCGAGATTCGAAAAGTCCTATAGCAACATGGAAGACAAATTCGAGGATCTCGAAGCAGAATTCGAATACACCATGGAAGAAACCGATATGCCGGAGAAAGTCCTCAGCGATGAACTGGCAGATAACCTCGTCAGCCTCATGTACACCCTCAACACGGGCGTGTGCCAGCAGGACGAAGAATCCGGCCTCATCTATGCGGCTTCCTACATCAAGTCCATTTCTACAAAAGAAGGCGACCTGGAGCTGAAGATGGGCATCAGAGCCCGCGGCGAGAGCTATCTGGACAGCCTGTCCGCCGAATATGAGACCACTGCAGGCCTGTGCAGCACAAAGTACGAATTCAGCAAGAGCGGACGCATCTGGGCGACAGACGAAAAAAGCAGCCTGGTTCAATACTTTACCGGCTGCGTTCCTCTCCAGGGCCCGGCGGAAACCGCCGTCAGCCTCAGGACCTATGAGAACGATCTGATCGCCAAGGATCTTCCTGATCAGGAGATGATCATCTACACCTTTGAAAAGGGAGACCGGAAGACCGTCCTCGAGAATCTTGTCGACTACACAGACCCTTCCATACAGAAGTAAATCAAAAGCAAATGCAAAAGAAAAAAGCGGCTCGCGCCGCTTTTTTTAATCGTCTACTCTCTCAATATCCGCACCCAGAGCTTTGAGCTTGTCCACGAAGTGCTCATAGCCTCTGTCGATATGGTAGATCTGGGATACTTCCGTCGTGCCTTCCGCCACGAGACCTGTCAGAACAACGGATGCACCAGCTCTCAGGTCAGTTGCGATGACCTGAGCCCCCTGCAGCTGCCGGCCGCCAGGAATGATCGCGCACTTTCCTTCCGTTCTGATATTCGCTCCCATGCGGTTGAACTCCGCCACGTGCATGAATCTGTTTTCAAAGACAGTCTCCATGACCACGCTCGGGCCTTTTGCAACAGTCAGCAGCGCCATGAACGGAGACTGCATATCGGTCGGGAATCCCGGATACGGCAGTGTCTTGATGTCCGTGGAAACGATGGTGTTCTGGCTGCCGTCCACGATCACGCCCTCATCTGTCATCTCAACGATGACGCTGCACTCTCTGAGCTTGGCGATAACTGCTTTCAGGTGGTCAGGCAGCATGTTCTTCACCAGAACGCGTCCTCTCGTGATGGCCGCGCCAACCATGAAGGTACCTGCCTCGATTCTGTCAGGAATCACGTGGTGGGATACGCCGTGGAGTTTCTCGACGCCCTCGATCTTTATCGTGTCCGTACCGGCGCCTTTGATCTTCGCCCCCATCTTGTTCAAAAAGTTGGCCAGATCGACGATTTCAGGCTCCTGAGCGGCATTCTCCAGTACCGTAGTACCCTCTGCCAGCGAAGCAGCCATGATGATGACCTCCGTAGCGCCAACACTTGGGAAGTCCAGATAAATGGTCGCGCCCTGCAGCTTGCCTGCCGTCGCATCAACGATTCCCTTTGAGAGGGACTGTTCGTTGATTTCTGCGCCCAGCGCGCGCAGGCCTTTCAGGTGCAGTTCGATCGGACGCTCACCGATTGCGCATCCGCCCGGCAGGTGAATGAGCGCTCTGCCGCTTCTGATCAGCAGTGCGCCAAGCACCAGAATGGATGCACGCATCATCTTGACCAGTTCGAAAGGCGCTTCATCCTTGATCTCGCCTTCCGCTTTGACTTTGACCAGGTTATTGTCAAGGTCGCTCTCTACGTTTGCGCCGAGACTTGTGAGCAGATCGCACATGACGTCCACGTCTCGAAGGGCCGGTGCGTCCTTGATCACACACTCCTCATCCGTCAGGAGCGTCGCCGCCAAAATCGGCAGCACAGCGTTCTTGGAACCGCTTATCTTCACTTCCCCATGAAGAGGACCGCTTTTTCTTACAATTAATTTTGCCACGTCTTATCTCCTTAATGGCTAGCTGCTAGCCGTATATGTAAAAAAAGGGCAAATGAATTGCACCTTTTTCTTTTCTCTATTGCTATGACCGGTTTACAGTTCCTGTAACTCTTTAATGCATTTAGCGCAGACGTTCTTTCCGTGGATCTGCTTAACACCATCGGAGCTGCCGCAGAAAATGCAAGCCGGCTGATACTTCTTCAACATGATGGATTCACCGTCAACATAGATTTCCAGCGGATCCCTGATATCGATGTTCAGCGTTCTTCTCAATTCAATCGGAAGCACGATTCTTCCGAGCTCGTCTACTTTTCTTACTATTCCTGTTGCTTTCATATGTAAACTCCTTTCGGTTAAGTTTCCTACTTTTTATCGGACATCATGCCTTTGATTGACGCCGCTGATTTGGCAATACTGGCAATGGCGGATACGGTCGACTGGTTCCCCTTAACCGCGTCGGACAAATCTGCAACTGTCCCTGAGACATTCGAAATAATGCCGTCCAGATCCTGACTGCGTTCCGCAGCAATGCCGGAAACCACCTCGCAATCTTCCAATACCTTATTCAGGTGCGTCAAAGTCACAAAGAGTCTCTTGATCAACACAATCACATAGATGATCAGAACGATCAGCGCAATGAGAACCAGCGCAATCAGTAATGTCTGTAAATCCAACGTAATACTCATACTATTCCCTTGCCTCCTGTATATGCTATTATTGCACAATTTGGAAATTATTACAATATATTTTTTTCGTATATTTTCATGATCTCGGGGCTGTAATTCCCCTCTTCATCATAGACATACAGATCCGGCATATGATCCAGTTCCCGGCCGCCGCCCCGCACACAGTGCAAAAGCATAATGTTCGGTTTCGCGCCCTTTCTCGGTGTTACGAAACGGATATGCTTCGGCTCCAGCGCATATTTTCTGCAGAAGAAGAAAATATCCACCATTCTGGATGGCCTGTGGACCAGGAAGAACTGTCCCCTGTCTTTGAGCAGGAACGCAGCCGCTTTCACGAACTCCTCAATGCCCGCCGTCGTCTCGTGACGGGAGATGAACTTGCTGTCCCCCTCGTTGATCAGGCCTGCGCCCTTTGCCACGTACGGGGGATTCGAAACCACAGCATCGGCCGTGCCGCGCAGATGCGGCAGTTCTTCAGAAAGATTCGCCACATCGCACTGCAAAAGCTCCATTCTGTCTTCGAGTCCGTTCAGCGCCCGGCTTCTACTGGCCAGATCGATTGCTTTTGCCTGCACGTCGATCCCCGTGATGGAAGCCTTCTGGTTTTTGTGGCTGATGATGAAGGCAGCCGCGCCGTTTCCCGTTCCCAGATCCACGACCTGTTTCGCGTCCGGGCAGAATCTGCACGCGAAGTCTGCCAGCAGCACCGCGTCGATGCCGAACCGGAAGCCTTCTTCACTCTGCAGCAGTTTCAGCCCGCCGAAACCGATCTCTTCCAAGCTCTCCATAGCGCTTCTCCATCAATCCTTGAGCAGTTTCTCGATCTCTTTGATCTGCTCCGCGTCGAGGCCGTTAAATTCGTCCTCTTTCCGCTCTTTTTTACTGTTGCCGCCCTTGCGGTTCTTCTTGCCGAATCTCTTGATTTCTTCCTTGCCGTAGGAATAGAATTCCGTGCTCAGCTTTTCCTCGTTATCGTTCTCTTCGGAAGCCTCCTCCAGAACCAGTCTGGTCTTCACCAGATTCTCCAGAATGTTCACGTCTGTGACGACTGCCGGACCGTCCGGCGTTCTGACGCGCTCGCCCACGTTCGGCATGCCCTTTTTGAGTTCACTGTAGATATCGTTCTCATACTTGAGACAGCACATAAGCCTGCCGCAGATACCCGAGATCTTCGTCGGGTTGAGAGACAGATTCTGCACCTTAGCCATCTTGATGGATACCGGCTCGAAATCTCTGAGCCAGGTGTTGCAGCAAAGGCCCCTGCCGCAGCTTCCCACGCCGCCGATCATCTTGGCTTCATCCCTGACGCCGATCTGCCGCAGTTCGATTCTCATGCGGAATACGGAGGCCAGGTCCTTGACCAGTTCGCGGAAGTCCACTCTGCCGTCAGCCGTGAAGTAGAACACGACCTTGCTGTTGTCGAAGGTGTACTCCACGTCAATCAGCTTCATCTCAAGGCCGTGGGCGTCGATCTTCTCCTGGCAGATACGCAGCGCGTCATCCTTCTTCGCCAGGTTTTCCTCATGCTTCTTCACATCGGCCTCTGTTGCCGTTCTGATGATGCTCTTCAGCGGCGCTACCAGTTCCGATTCGTCGACGCTTGTCCGCTCCTTGCAGATGGTGCCGAACTCCAGCCCTCTGGCTGTCTCCACAATAACATTGTCCCCGAGTTTCACTTCATTCTCGCCCGGAGAAAAGTAGTACATTTTTCCTACATCTTTAAATTTTACGCCTACAACGTCTGTCATATCGTACCTTTCTGTCTGTTTATCCTGATTTTGCAGTTTATTCTGTCATGGCCAGGAGCAGCTCCTTCATGGCGTACTCCGGCAGCATTTTTCTCTTCAGCCGCAGTCTTGCTTCTTCTATGTGATCCACATTTCTGCAGAGATCTTCGATGGAATACTTGCACGTACCGTCCTGTTTCTCCACAGCCAGATCCCGGTAGATCCGCTCCATGGAATCCAGGAGCATCCAGGCCTTCTCCCTGTCGCGCACATAGTCGCCGGCCTCATGGACCAGTTCATGGAACCGGCAGCCTGACAGCGCCATGCCGATCAGCTTTTCCGCCGCGTCATCTTCCGTCGTCTCCGGCTGTGCTTCGATCCGGAACTTGACGCACCGCGAGAGGATGGTCGGCGCCAGATTTTCCATATTCTCGGAGAGCAGAATGATGAGCGCGTCCCCCGGCGGCTCTTCCAGGGTCTTCAGCAGGCTGTTCTGTGCTTTTGCTGTCATGGTGTCGCTGTCTGTGATCACCATGATGTTGCGCTGGCCCACCGGCCGCACCTTGATTTTCTCCTGCAGGGACTCGATGGCCGCATCCTTGATCGACAGTCCATCCTTCCGGAAGTAGTGTACGTCCTCGTGATTGCCGTGGTCGACCTTGTTGCAGATACTGCATGCGCCGCAGTTCTCCCCCAGATCCTTCGGACAAAGCACCCCTTTGATGAAACCCCGCGCAAAAGCTTCCTTATCGATATCTGCCGGCCCTTCGAACAGATAGGCATGAGAGATTCTCTTCTCCCGAACGATCCGCTCCAGCCGTTCTTTTAGTCTTGCATTTTCTCTTCCTGTATCAAGTATCATTCTGTGAACACGCTACTGCGCCATGATTTCGCTGACTCTTCCGGAGATTTCCTCTGCAATCTCCTCAATGGTGCCCGAGGCATCGATGCCCAGGATCCTGTCCGGGTACATCTCCTCCAGCTTCAGATAGCCTTCGTAGACTTTGCGGTGGAATTCGTCGGACGCCTGTTCGATCCGGTCGTGCGCCCGCCCGGCGATCCTGTCGCTGCCCCGTTCCGGGTCCAGCCGCAGAAGAATCGTCAGATCCGGCATGCAGTCGTCGACGGCGTAGGTGTTGATCACGCCTACAGCGTCTCCCAGTCCCCTGCCAAAAGCCTGGTAGGCGATGCTGGAATCAACGAACCGGTCGCAGATAACCACTTTTCCCTCCTCGAGGGCAGGCTTGATCAGCTGACGCACGAGCTGGGCTCTGGCCGCCGCATAGAGCATCGCCTCGGTCATATCGTCCATCTCGCTGTTGGCCGGATCCAGGATGAGCTCCCGTATTTTCTCGCTGATCTGGGTGCCGCCCGGTTCTCTGGTGAGAATCACATCGTATCCCGCTTCCGTGAGCCTGTCACGGAGAATACCGATCTGTGTGGACTTGCCGGAGCCGTCTCCGCCTTCAAATGTAATAAAAAATCCTCTGCTCATTCTGCCTTCCTGCTTCTGCGCTTCCTGCTCCTGCCGCTGCCGCCCTGACTTCTGGGCTTATTGCGGTTTCTGCTTTTGCTTCTGCTTCTGCCTTTCTTCGCTGCAGCGCGGCTTCTGCGCCGTTCGACAGCGCTCATCTCGGCCTCGATCTCGCTCCTGCTCGGCATTTCATCCATCAGTTTATCGATGATATAGAGCAAAAACAGCGCAAACGGTATGATTATTAATAGAAGAAACAGTATCTTAAGTATCGTCATCGATCGTCCTCGTTTTCACGCAAAAATACATCATAATTATAGCACAAACGCACCCTGTTTTTTGCACAAAAAAAGAAATAAGCGGCAACGTCTTGCTTTCCCAGGAGGTCGCCCTCCAAGTATCATCAGCGCTAAGGAGCTTAACTTCTGTGTTCGGTATGGGAACAGGTGTGTCCTCCCCGCTATAGTCACCGCATATCTCTTCTTTGTCAT
>JAILDT010000105.1 GCA_024689085.1 Clostridia bacterium
ATGAGGGAGCTGGCGCAGATTCTGCCGGCTGACGCATCCAGCGGGACCATTTCTTTATGAATCGGAATCGTATGCAGCTTGCCTGCCGCAGGTGCACGGAAGGCCGGTGCAGCGTCTGCCGCGCTGTCTGTGTAGCGCTCCTCGCTGTAATCTGCCGCGTGCTGCCATGCGATATCTTTCAGTGCCGCGATGGTCCGGTCAAAGTGCTTCTTCGTGTTTCCAATGCCAGTCATCAGCATGAGGACGTTGCCTGCGTAGAGCTCCGCGAAGATATTGTACTTCTGCAGTTCCAGCTCGAGGGCCGCGCCATCCAGACCGTAGGCGCTCATGTCGAGGTTGACCTTCGTCATATCCATGCTGCCGGTGTGGCTGGCAGTGGCGCCGTCTTCCGCACTGCTGTCGCCCACGCGCATGATCCGCAGTCCCGGAATCTCCCGCAGTTCTTCATAGAATGCATCCAGATTCCGGCGCCACTCGCCGATGGCGTCTTCGCCGTTCTTCTCCAGGATCTCCGCGTTGATGTCCAGGAAGGACATGAGAATATAGGACGGGCTGGTGCTCTCGATCATCTGCAGTTTGTCCTCCAGCACGTACTTGCTGACGCGATCCGTATTGTGATTCAGGATTGCGCTCTGGGTCAAGGACCCCAGCGTTTTGTGAATGCTGCCAATGACCAGATCGGCGCCGCTTTCTTCGGCCGACTTCGGCATACCTTCGCCGAACCCGAACCGATGGAAAAACTTCAAATGCGCGCCGTGGGCCTGGTCCACAATCAGGACTTTGCCTCTGGCGTGGACAGCCGCAGCAATGGCCTCGATGTCAGAGCAGATGCCGTAGTAGTTCGGACTCGGCAGAATCACCGCGTCCGCGTTAGGGTGTTTATCCATGCATCGTTCGATCTCCGAGACGGCAACCGCACCCGAGATTCCGTAGGCTTCCAGAAATTCCGGCTTAGCATACACAGGCTCCACACCTGCCAATGTCAGCGCGTTGAACACCGACTTGTGGCAATTGCGGGCCATGATGATTTTGCCTCCCGGTCTGACGGAAGCCATGGCTGAGGCAATGAGCCCGGCACTGCTGCCGTTGATCAGGAGATAGGAATTCTTCACATCGTAAAGCGCGGCGTACCGGTCCATGACGTTCTTGATGATTCCTTCCGGCTGGAAGAGATTGTCCGCGCCGCGGATTTCGGTTACGTCGCAGTCGACGAAGCGGTCCAGGAAGACGCCGTAGCCGTACTTCCGAAAGAATGCCTCGCCTTTATGTCCCGGCATGTGAAAAGACACCGGGTCTTTGTCCGCGTGTTCCAATAAGAAATCTTTCATCGGTATCTCGCGTTATTTCATCTGCTTGCCGTCTTCGAAGGCTTTGCCGACGATTTCGCCCAGCACGTTGTAGTTGTGGTTCATGCCGTCATAGACGATTGGCTTCAGTTTGGCCAGGTCGATGGCGCCGTCCGTGAGAACGCTCTCGTCAGCGCAGACGTTGACGATCTTACCAATCATGATGTGAGTGTCCGCGTCATAGCTGACCATCTCGCACTCGAGGGCGACCGGATACTGGTCTACCAGCGGCGCGTCAACGAATTCGCTCTTCGTCGCCGTGAAGCCAGCCTTTGCAAACTTGTCCGGAACGTCGTTGGCGGAAACGATGCCGACATAGTCTGACTCGACGACCAGGTCAGCCGTCGCAAAACTGACGGTGAAGGCCCTTTTGATCAGGATATTCTTAACCGTCTTGTGGCCCGGACTGATGCACATGGAAATCTGATTCGCGCTGGAGATTCCGCCCCATGCGGCGTTCATAACGTCCGGCGTGCCGTCTTCATCGTAAGCGGCGATCATCAGAACTGGTTCCGGTGTGATGAATGAATTAGGTCCAAAATTTTTTCTGCTCATAGTTGCTGCTGCAGCGTGCGCTGCACTCCTTTCTGTAGTACTCAACGTTCAGCGGTCTTGCGACCACGACTCATTATAACCAAAAATATTCCCCGGATTCAACCGCATCGCAGGGTCGAAGAGGCGCTTCAGTTCGGCCATCGCCTGCAGTTCTTCCTCCGAATAGAGCTTCTGCAAAAGCCATACTTTCAGTTTGCCAATCCCGTGCTCGGCCGAAACGCTGCCGCCCATGCGGACGACGTCCTCCGCCCATCGCGTGTAGAGCGCTTTGCCGCGCAGATATTCTTCTTCGGTACGCGGGATGATGTTGCAGTGCAGATGGTTGTTGCCGATGTGTCCGAACAAGGACGTCTGGAATCCTTCCTGCGCCAGACCTTCGCGGTACATGCGGAAGACTTCATCCAGTTTGCTGTCCGGGACAGACATATCCGTGCCCAGCTTCGTGATGGTCGGGATGTCCTGCCGGATTTCGCTGACCCGTTCGTTGACGCAAACTGGCGCCGCGTGACGGAAGTCTTTCAGCCGTAGCATGTCCGGTCCGCGGAAAGCGAACCAGCTCTGCCTCGGATCGCCGCCGGCTTCTTCGATTTGCTGTCCAAGTCTGCGGAAGAGCGGCTCCAGTTCGCTGCGGTCTTCCGCCGCGAATTCCGTGTAGATCGCGCAGCCTGCCGGGATGTCTGCCATGTCAGTCAGTGCCGCGCCTGTGCGCTGCGCTTCCCGCAGCATGTCGAGCGTATCCACGCCGAAGAACTCGATGGCCTGCGGGCGCAAAAGCATCCCGTCCTTGCTGCCCGGATCTCCGCGCAGTAAGTGCACGAACCGAATGGCGCAGTCTTCCGTCGGGAAGAACACCACCGCACCCCAGAGGTGCTTCGGCTCCGGCAACACATCTATTTCGATCTGAGTTACGATACCCAGGGTTCCTTCGCTTCCGATGAACAGATCCAGCATGTCCATATCCGGATGGACGTAATAGCCCGCCGTGTGTTTTTTGACCTGCGGCATCCGGATCTGCGGCAGGGTTCCTTCGATGAGGCGTCCGCCATTGGTGGTCAGAGCGAAGCGTCCGGCTTTTGCAGTATATTCGCCGCGGCGGAGCGTCAGCGTGTCGCCGTCCGCCAACACCATTCCGAGGCTGCGGACGTGATGCCGTGTCGCGCCAAACCGATAGGTGCACGCGCCGGAAGAATTGCACGCGACCATGCCGCCCAGAGAGGCCGTCGTCTCCGTCGGGTCAGGCGGGAAGAAGAGCCCGCGCGCGTGGAGCATCTCCTGCAGCCGCACCAGAAGCACGCCCGGCTCGACGATGGCAGTGTATGGCGCGGCATCCTGATCCGGCTCCGGAAGATGAATTACCCGACTCATGTTGGACAGATTGATCGCGATGCCGCTCTCCGGAACTGCGCCGGCCGTCACGCCTGTGCGCCCGCCCTGAATCGTGATCGGGGCACGCGGATCTTCCTGCAAAAGCTGCACGATCTCGTCTGCCGTCTGCGGGAAACAGATTTCCTGGGCCGCACCGGTGCGTCTGGACTCATCCGCCAGAAATATTGACATTTCATTCTGGTCGTGGATACGTTTCATCATGTGCCTATTATATAACAAAAGCAGCGCCGCCGTAGCAAAGGTTGATAATACTTTGCCGAAAAGGTACAATTTATTCAAATAAAGGAGTGAATCCGAAAGGGGAGGATAGTAATGAAAGACGATATGAGATGGGAACAGAAGAACGTCAGCGGACCGACCCACGCCACCGGCACGAAGAACGGCGACTACACAGACAGCGGTCTGTTCAAGGTTGGACTCGCAGTCATCGCGGGCGCAATTATCGCGGCCCTGGCAAGAGGTCTGCGGAAGAGCGATGACTTCGAGGACTACAGCAAAGACGATTTTGATCCGGGCAATGAAGAGTAATGCAAAGGCAGACGCCATGACGAAACATTTCACGCGTCATGAAGACGCCAGACCGGAGGTCATGAACAACGGGATCACGAAGCGGATCCTCTCTTATGATGAGAGTCTGATGGTCGAAGAACTGGTCTTCGAAGAGGGCGCCCAGTCAAACGTACACAGTCACACGCCGGTGCAGATTCCCTATGTGAAGTCCGGCGTATTTGCGTTCACCGCAGGCGGTGAGACTTTTGTGTTGCAGGAAGGCGACACGGCGTACATGGCACCGGACGAACCGCACTGCGTCAAGTGTCTGGAAGCGGGCACACTGGTCGTGGCGTTCTCACCGGTGCGGGAAGATTATCTGTAAGGGCGGAAGACCGCCGAGGGGTGAAAGGAAGGTTAACGAAATGACAGAGCAAAAGCAAGGGCGGACGTGGGCCGTCCACGATGAGGTGCCGGTAAAGAAAATGCCGACATGGGAAGCGCGGCGTATCATGGCCTACGGCGAGGAGATGATGCTGGTGGAAAACGTGTTCCTGCCGGGCGATACTGCGCCGGAGCACAGCCATCCGCACGCGCAGATCACATATGTGATTGAGGGCGCGCTGGAATTCACGCTGGAAGGGGAGACGAGGATTTTGCGTGGCGGCGATTCCGTATTTATGGCTCCTTATGAGGTGCACAAAGCGGTCGCAGTGGAGAAGTCCCTGCTGATCGATATGTTCGCGCCGATGAGAGAAGATTTTCTGGACTGACCGACTGACTAAGACTGAGACGGCTAGAACTGATATTATGTGGGAGAAAAACATTCTTTTGGGACAATGGCTCTTCGTGGCCTGCTGCATCGCATATCTGATCTGGTGGTGCTTCGCGTTCCGGCCCGGGTATGCGGCGCCGGGAGTCGCCAAGGTACTGCCGTTCGCGCTGACCGCGATCTTCGGGATCGCGGGGCTTTCTTTTGTGATCATGGGCTGCCAGGGCGCGAAGGATGCGGCGGCAAATGCGGCCAATTCCGGCGGGCTTCACAACATTTACATTATCGGCGCCTGCGCGGCAGCATACATGATTCTTCTGATCGTGACCAATGTGGTCATGCACCGCCAGGTGACGACGGAACTCATGCTGATCGTGTTCTGGATCTGCATGCAGCTGTGCATCATCAACACCATGCACGGCGGACATTGGGGCATGGTCGCAGCCATCGTGCTGGCCATCCTTGCGATCATCGCGGCGGCTGCAGGGATGATCTGCTACCTCATGTACTACAATCTGGAACCGATGAAAGGTTTCTACATGGGCATGGTGCCGCTGATCCTGTTCGCAGCCTACGGAGCCGGCATCGCCATTTACCAGATGGCCACCTGACAAACGCAATAAAAAAGACCGGCATGATTGCCGGTCTTTTTTGATTCGATCACTTACTAAACGTCTTCGTTACTTTATTCATTCCCGCAATTTCTTTTTCCAGTGCGGCGACGAAGTCAGTCTGCATTTCGTCATAGGCAGCCTGGTAGATTTCGATGCAGGAAGAGTAGTCAACATTGTCTTCACCGACCTGTGAAAGCACGTCTACCGTGGCGTCATAGGTGTCGCGGACAGGAACAGCCTTGTTGAATCCCCAGGTGTCGTCCACTTCATCGCAGTTAATGGCGGCATGCAGTTTGTCATAGGAGTACTTGCTGAATCCGAAGGCAGTGAACTCAGAACCGCCGCCCAGCCCCGCGATGCGGGCGAGTGTACAATCTTCACCTTCCGTAGACACTTCTTCTTTTTCAAGGTCCGCGATGACGGATGCGTAACCGTCCATGGTGGCCATGGCCGTAGTGTGGTAGGCCATGTCCGTATCGGAGCCGATGATGCCCATCAGATGTTTTTCCATCTGACCAAAGGCCTTGAGGGTCTGCTTGTTCAACTGAATGCCTCTCTTCGTCAGATCTTCCATGGTGGAATCATCCATGCCGTTGGCCACAGCGCGCTCATATTCGTCGTTCAGATCCTGTGCCTTCTGCAACTGGGCTTTGCCTGCTGCGCGCATGTTCTCCAGGCTGGCTTTGTATTGTGCCACAAGGTCTGCCTTGTCTTCCGGCAGGAAGGCTTCCGCACCTTCGATCATACCGGCCAGAGCGTCGCATCTCGCCGTCAGATCGAGTTCGAGAGCAGGATTGTCGTCAATGAATTCTGCAATCGTTCCGTAGAGCACGATGTCATAGGTCATGAGCTCGGAAGAGTAGGTGCTCATATCGTCGTACTTCGTGTGATATCTGTCCATCATCCAGCTGCCGCTGGTGCTCACGTCGCCTTTCTTCGGCTTGTCGAAGTCAGGCTTATTGATGATAACTGGTACGCCGTTCTCCTGATAGGAGATGCAGTCGCTCATACCCATGTTGTGGTCGTTCACGACCTCGACGCCTTCTTCATAATAGGAGCCGTTCAGTTTATCCGAAGTCAGCAGTTTATTCAGCATGGTGTTGAATTCATAGCTGGTCTGGATCTGGCCTTTCTTCTGTCCGGACTTGATGGCCGGCATCTCGAAGTTGATGAAGGCCAGTGTGGAACCCCGCCACTCAGGGTGCACTTCCGTGATTTCTTCCCAGGAGCCGATAGCCCAGTCATCCGCAGCGCCCGAGCGTCCCCATTCCTCAGCGCAGTGGGCGACGATGTAGATGTCGTTGCGCGGCTGGTAGCCTGAGTCGATGATGGCTTTGCCGATGGACGTTGCCAGAGCGACTGCCGTGCAGTCGTCGTTGACGCCGCCGTGGTATTTATCGTAGTGTCCGCCGATCAGGATCCGTTGGCCGGTATTCGCCGTGCCAGGAATCTTGCCGATGACGTTGTATGCTTTGGTGTCTTTCTTGACTTCGCAGGTCAGTTTCAGATCGACGCCGCTGAGAATCTTCGTGTTCTCGGCCTCCATCTTCGCCTTGATCGCTGCTGCGTCCTTCGGTGAGATTGCGCCGCATGGAATCAGATCTTTCTCGCAGATGTCCTGCACGTTGATGGTGTCGCAGTTCTCTTCGTTGCCGATGAGGTCGTACATGCCGTAGCCTGCGCCGTCTTCATCATACTGGTAACTGATGACAGCCGCCGCGCCGTGGTAGAAGGCCTCTGTGTACGGAGAATCGATCCAGTATTCCGTCCACTGGTTCACACCGACGAGAACGATTTTGCCTTCCACATTCACGCTTTCATATTCCTCTGCGGTGCCGGTGCCCACGTCAACGATATCCATAGAGGACCAGTCGCCGCCGGTTTCTTTCTCGTTGTCGCCGTCACCCCACTGGTTCACGTCGCGGATCGAAACCAGATAGGCTGTGCCGTCCGGCGCGTGAGTGCCTGTCGCCTGGTATGGAACCAGATCTTCTATGTCCAGATCGCCGATCTTCATGTAGCTTTCGCCCGTCTGCCAGCCGTCGACCTTGACTTTGTCTTTGGTGACCTCCTGCAGCCCGATTTCCTCGAACTTGCTGACGATGTAGTCTGCCGTGGCGTGCTCCGAGTCGCTGCCGGCACCCCGGAACAGGGTGTCAGGGTCGTTGAGGCTCTCGTCGTATGCCAGCGTTTCCGTCATTTCCTTTGCAAAAGCTTCATCTGCGGATTCGGAAAGGCTGCCGGTGTTGTTTGTGGCAGTCTTACAGCCGGTCAGGCTGATGGTTCCGAAAACCATAGCCGCAGTCAGAACAGCAACGAGTAACTTTTTCTTCATATTTCAAATCTCCTGTATCGTGATAATGTCTCCAACCGACATTATACCTCAAAGAGCGGTCGCCTGTCATATTAAATTGATGACAAGCGGACAGGTTGTTGATACAATAGCAGAAGATGCAAAAGCATCACGCACTATAAAACAGCAGACGAGGGGAACTATGTCAAAGAAGAGAAAAGTAATTGAAGAAGTTAAAATCCCGTGGTATCGCAAGGTCAAGAAGAGCACCTGGATCATGACGGCGATTATCGTCGCCATGGTGTTCGCCGCCGCGGGAATCATTATTTACTCCCATGTGGATACCTACAGCAAACTCAACTACGATAAGATCGTGGATCTTGGAAAGTACGAAGGGCTGAAGGGCACCCTGTCCATCGAAAAGGTCACAGATGAAGACGTCAAGGCAGAGATTGATCAGCGTGTGAAAGACGCGGCCTATACGAAGACCGTCAAGAAGGGTAAGGTCAAGAAGGGAGACACCATCGTGATCGATTACGTCGGCAAAGTCGATGGAAAGAAGTTCGACGGTGGTTCAGCCGAAAAGCAGAAGCTCAAGATCGGCTCCGGCAAATTCATACCGGGCTTTGAGGATGCTCTGATTGGGAAGAAGATCGGTGAGGATTGCACAATCAACGTAACCTTCCCGAAAGACTATCAGGCGGAAGACCTGGCAGGTAAGGACGCCGAGTTCGATGTGACGATCCGGAGCAAGAAGGAAAAAGTCACTTACGAATACAACGGCAAATTCATCCGGGATACGTCCAAGTACTTCAAGAAGTCATCGTATGAGAAGGCCGTGAAGAAAGATCTGCAGAAGCAGGCGCGCGAGACGGCGGAGAGCACACTGGAAGAAGAACTCTGGACGAAGGTCCAGGACAAGACCAAGATCAAGAAGTATCCGAAAGGTCTTGTGAAGGAAGAGATTCCACTCGTCCAGGCCCAGTACGCGCAGATGGCGGAGCAGTACGGCACCAGCCCGGAGCAGATGGGCATCACAGAGGACCAGTACAAAGAATTCGCGAAGCAGTCCCTGAAGGAAAAACTGACGCTCCACGCCATTGCCGAAAAGGCCGGCATCAAGATCACGCGCAAAGACAAGAAGGACTTCTACAATGAGATTCTGGAGAACTCCAAGATGACCGAAGAGGAATTCGAGGAAGCTGCGGGAATGACCGTCAAGGAGTGGGTCAAGACCAACGGTTACGACATTCAGATCCTGCGTGACAAAGTCCTCGACTACATCCGCGAGCACGGCAAGATCACAGAAAAGAAAGTAGATGCTGTAGACGAAGCGACAGAAGCGCCTGCAGAAGGATCCGGACAATAACCGGACGGAATCATGATCTGATACAAAAGGCTGACCGCAAATGCGGCCAGCCTCTTTTGTTGCTTTTGCATGGTAAACTGATATAGATTTAAGTTGGAATTAAGATAGTTTATAGTGGGGTTTAAATGTAATCTGCTATCATAATGGCGGAACGTTATCATATTTTTCATTACGAGAAAGGAGGAAGTAAGACATGAGACCTAAAGACAATAAGATGTCGACCAAGTCAAAGATCATGTGGATCTTGATGCTCATCGGGTTTGCATGCATGGAGTTCCCTGGAATCTTCTTCTACTGGGACAAGGCTGACCCTTATATCTTCGGGTTCCCATTCATTTATGGCTGGAACCTGATCTGGTGGGCATACTTTGTAGTCGTCATCTTGTGGGCTTACCTCTCGGATTGGGGTGAAAAAGTCTCGGCTGAGAGAAAGAAGAAAGGAGGCGAAGCTAAATGAGTCAGAATGTAATCGCATTATGTGTAATTGGCTTCTTTATGATCTTCCCTCTGGTTATTGGATTTACCGCTAAGGGCAAATCCTCCGGTTCCGCCGAGGACTACTTCATTCAGTCCAGAGGCATGGGCGGTATCGCGGTATTCTTCTCAGTAGCCGCAACATGGTGGAGTGCATTCGCATTCCTTGGATCAAACGGATACTTCTACACATCCGGTCCACTGTATTGGACAGCAATCGCATGGAATATCTTCTTCGGAATCATGTACTTCGGAGTAGGTAAGAAAATCTGGTACATGGGTAAGTTGAACGGCTATATCACAGCCGCGGACTTCTTTAAACATCAGTACGGCTCGAATCCTCTGGGTATTCTGATTGCGATTATCATGATCGTAGGTACAGTACCTTATCTGCAGGTTCAGCTGTCAGGCGGTGCTTACCTGATTCAGGTAGCATCCGGCAACATGATTCCAATGGCAGTAGCTGCTCTGCTGTTCTACGTAGTCATCATCATCTACGTATGGGCCGGTGGTATCAGAGCTATTGCGTGGTGTGACATCTTCTATGGTGTACTCCTGTTCTTCGGTATGGTATTCGCGGGATTCTACGTAGCATCGCTCGTAGGCGGCCCGACAGAAATGTTCCATCAGGTAGAGCAGGCATTCCCTGGACACACCAAACTGGCACCGGGTATGCAGATGGCTTGGCTGTCAATGTTCATTATCACTCCGGTAGGTTCCTTCATGGGACCACAGATCTGGGCTAGATTCTACGCTGTTAAGTCAGCAAGAACCTTCGATATCATGCCGTTCCTGCTTGCATTCGCAGCGATCGCATACGTTGGTTCAATGCTCACCGGTAACGCAGGTAAGCTGCTCTATCCGGATGTCAACACGCTGATCAACGCTAACGCAGACTACATCCTGCCGACAGTACTGTTCAACTACGCTCCGTTCGTAATCGGATCCGTACTCATGGCCTGCGGTGCTGCGGCGGCTATGTCAACAGCAAACGCTCAGGTACTTGCTCTGTCGACGGTATATACGATGGACTTCCACAGAAAGTACATCAACAAGAACATGACAGAGAACAAGACAGTTTGGGTCGGCCGTATCGCGATCCTGGTATTCTCCGCGATCGCATACTTCATGTGCCTGTTCATTCCTGGACTGCTCGTATCCATCGGACTCGTTACCCTCGGCTTCACGGCTCAGGTCATGGTTCCGACATGCGGCGCATTGTTCTGGAAGAGATCCACAGTTGCCGGTGCTTTCTGCGGCGTAATCGTCGGTGGCGGCATCAACGCAATCTGTGGCCTTGGGCTCATGGCTCCGCCGGCACTGTTCACCGGAGCGACTGGACTGTTCGCATTCCTGTGCAACATCGTAGTATTCGTTGTTGTTTCCCTCTTCACCAAGCCTCGTCCACAGAAGCTTATGGAAGAGCTGGAGCAGCAGTATGCTGATTTCTACAACCAGGTTGATATGTACGAAGACTAAGAGTATATCACCTCCAACCAAAGAAAGAGACCGCCGCGTGGCGGTCTCTTTCCTTATGCTTATTTCGTTGCTTTTGTATTATTCGTCGAAGAGGTGGTGATTGAATTTGTATCCCAGTCCGCGGATGTTCAGGATGTACTTGTACTCGCCGAGTTCGATCTTCTTTCGCAGGTTGCTGATGTAGACCATGATGGTGTTGCGGTCGCTCTTTAGGGTCTCTTCCTTCCAGACGTGCTCGAAGAGCTGTTCCGCGCTGTAGATGCGTTTCGGGTTTTTGATCAGCAGGAGCAAGATGTCGAATTCCTTGGCGGTCAGGCTGATTGGTTCATCCATGGACAGCACCTCCCGGGTGGTCGCGTTGACCACCAACCCCGGCGCCGTGTAGATCTGATCTGCATCATCGTCTTCTGTGTCGAGATTCGAGCGGCGCAGGTTCGCCTTGACGCGGGCGACCATCTCGCCCGGCAGGAACGGTTTGGTGATGTAGTCGTCGCCGCCTACTGACAGAGCCACGATCTTGTCGATCTCCTGGTCTTTGCAACTCAGAAAGAGGATCGGCATGTTGTGGTGTTTGCGGATGTCCAGGCACAGGTCGACGCCGTTGATGTCCGGCAGCATAACGTCCAGGACGATCAGATCTGGCGTTTCGCTCTCAATCGCATGCAGAGCGTCGGCGCCGTTGTGGGCTACCCGGATGTCGTAATCCTCTTTCTCAAGATAGAGTTTTACAAGTTCGGTGATGCTGGGTTCATCGTCGACGACGAGAATCTTCTTCTTAAGCATATCAGTACCTCCTCTCATCGAACAGTGGGATGGAGACAGTAAATGTCGTGCCGTGCTCCACTGTGCTCTCCGCGGTAATCTGTCCATTGTGGGCCAGGATGAGCTCTTTGGAAATGGTAAGCCCCAGACCGCTGCTCCGCTCACTGGCGGAACCCTGCCCCTGCTTCACGCGGTAGAACCGGTCGAATACGTACGGCAGTTCATCCCGCGGAATGATTGGACCGAAGTTGGTCACGGAGAAGATGAAATCTTCCTTATTGTTGCTGATGTCGAATTTTATGATAATCTTATCGTCTTTCGGTGTGTAGCGCAGCGCGTTGGACAGGAGATTCGTCATGATCTGGTCGATTCTGTCGACGTCCGCGATGATGCTTTTGCCTTCGATGGCGTCGGACACGTCGATGCGGATCTCGATGCCCCGTTCGTCCCCGTCGTGAAGATGGTTCCGGAACAGGTCGTCAGCGATGTCCGTGCAACTGATCAGGGAGAGATTCAGCGGGAACTGGTGTGTCTCCAGTTTGGACAGCTGTACCAGATCGCCGATCAGTTTGTCCAGAGTCAGCGTCTTTGTGAATATGACGTCGAGCAGTTCCTTTCGCTGGTCGTCGTCAGTCACGTCGTTGTCTTTCAGCGCTGTGACGTATCCCAGGATGGAGGTCAGCGGCGTCTTCAGCTCATGGGAAACATAGGACAGCAGAATGTCGCGCTCTTCTTTCGAGCGGATGAGCTGGTTGTGAGCGTCCGTCGAGACGGAGACGTCATGAATGACACCCTCGATCTTAGGCGACTGGTTCGGCTCCATGATCAGCGTCGTGCTGATTTCACACCAGTGCATGCGCGCCTCCTGATCGTAGATACGCACTGTCGCCGTCTTGTTCGTGTCGCCGCCGAAGGACAGCAGATTCTCGAACTTTTCGATGTCGTCCGAGTCCACATAGTCGCGGAAGATCTTCGAATCGGAATAAAATGATTCCGGCTCGAGACCCAGCAGGTTGCTGATGGACGGCGTGATATAGGAGAAGAACGGAGAAGGATACAACTCGTAAAGGAATAGTACGTCCGTTGCGTTCTCCGTAATGGTTCTGGTAATAATTTCAACCGCTTCGTACTTTTCCTGGGACTTCTGGAAGTAGAGGAAGAGGATGACGAAGCAGACGATGTTTGAGAACAGAACCTCCACTATGTAGAACTGGGTCATCTCCAGTACGCCTCGGTAGAGGGTGAACAGTTCCAGCATGGAGATGCCGATGCCCCAACCGGCAATCACACAAACAGAGACGATCTTCTCGAAGAGATCCACGTTCCAGTATTTGGTCATGATGTAAACAATCATGACGGTGATGATGATCTGATAGCACTTGGATGGAAGACTGACGGAGAACTCCTCGAATCCGTAAAAGACAGCCACCAGGATCCAGATACTCAGGTAAAAGCAGAACCGCAGCCAGAATCCCGGCGCCTTGCGGCTCGCGAAAGCATACGCGCAGAACAGGAGAAACAGGATGTTGAACAGGTCAGGGATGTTCCGCAGCAGGATGAAGGCATTCCCGCCCGTAATCATACCGGCCGTAAGCAAAACAAGACTTCCCGCGTACATGAGCCAGGCCAGCCCCGCATAGCGGATATAGCGGGTTTTGCTCGTGGAAGAAATGTACAGAAAAATGATGCTTATGCCCAGCGCGATGCCGATAAAGCATGTATAAAAGATATACTGCATATTCATGGTGTCATTATAACTTAAAACAACCTTAAAAAATCATGCGCAAATGAATAATTAAGCAAATTTTATGATAACATTTTCTTGATGAATACCACGACTGTCGTATTAATGATCATATTTGTTTTCACGTTTGTGCCTTTGGCGCTGGCGGAAATCGCCAGGGCCAAGTTCAGGTACACCATTGAAGACTTTTTCCTGCAGAGCAGGCGGATGAATCTGCTGATGGCGTTCTTCACCGTTTACGCCACCTGGGTCAGTTCCTTCGCTTTCCTCGGGTCGACTGCGTCCTTTTACAACCAGGGTCCGCTGTACATGACCTGCTTCGCCTGGAATATTCTTTTCGCGCTGCTGTTCATGGTCATGGGGAGAAGAATCTGGTTCTACGGCAAACGGCACGGATACATTACGGCGACAGACTTTTTTGATGATATATACAGGAGCAAATGGCTGTCCTTCACCATTACGGCAATCATCACTCTGTTTACGATTCCGTACCTGATGATACAGCTCTACAGCGGGGCGTTCATCATTGAGACGGCGAGCGGCGGGCAGATTCCATGGAAGGTAGCAGGACTGCTGTTCTATCTGGTCATCATCATCTATCTGTGGGCCGGCGGCCTCAGAGCAGTGGCCATGTCGGACGTGTACTACGGGATCCTGACAGTTCTGTCTATGATTGTGACGGGTATCATCCTCATATCCGATACGGGCGAGGGGATTGAAGGAACCTTCCGGAGCGTGCAGGAGAACAACCCGGATTTCTTCATTCTGGGCTCCACAGACAGCAACTCCGTGCTCATGTGGCTGGCCATGTTTATAGTCATCCCATTGGGTGCCTTCATGGGTCCGCCAATGTGGATCAGGATGTACGCCATTTCCAATGAGAAGATATTCAAAGCGCTGCCGCTGCTTCTGACCATCATCACCATCATGTACATTGGTCCAATGCTGGCGGGCAATGCGGCGAAGTATATCTATCCGAACGGGACGTTCTCGGATAACCTCCTGATCGTTATGATCATGGAGAAGCTGCCGATCATCATGACTGCCGTCATTCTATGCGGCATCGCGGCGGCATCCCTGTCCACAGCCAACTCGCAGATCCATGCGATTTCGGCGGTTTATACGATAGATATTCACAAGAGGTACATCAGGCCGAAGAGCAAAGAACGCGAACTGCTCAAAGTCGCCAGATGGGCTGTACTTGTCATCTCCATTGTGGCATATTTACTTATGATAGTATTCCGGGTGAACATCATTCAGATGGGCACGGTCAGCATGTCGGGAACGATGCAGATCTTTGTGCCCGCGGTCGGAGCTCTCATCTGGAAAAGGTCCAGCAGCAGGGCGGCCGTCCTGGGGATCTGGCTGGGCGTGCTGATGGTTGTAGTCGGGTTCTTCGTTTTCTCGCTGCCGGTGGTTTATGCGGCGGTTGTAGGTTTTGCAGTGAACGTTGCTGTGTTTGTTATCGGCAGCATGACGCTGAAGACCAGAAGGGGAACGGCGAACCGGATCGAAAAATACAGAAAGGCTTACGAGGAGGAAAGACTATGGCAAAAATAGACCCGAGACTGTCGGAAGGCATCAACAGGCAGCTCGTGGATTTTCTTCTTGAAAACTGCGAACGTTATTACCTGTTCATCTACAGTATGGTCAAGAACGAAGAACAGGTGAAGAATATTATTACGAAGACTACCTTCTTCAGCCTGGCCAACGCCAGAAAGCTGAAGGACATGCCGCGGATGCGAACCTGGTTTTACCAGCTCATCGTCAAGGAAGGCATGCGGAGAATGCACGACTACGGCAAGTACAAGAGAGACTTCACCTACGACTCTCAGCTGTACGCTTACATGGAGACGATCGAGCCATCGGCAACCAACGCGTTCAAACTCTACTACTTCGAGGGCATGAATCTGGAAGAGATTGGTGAGATTCTTCACATGAGTCCGGCGGAGATCAACAAGCGTCTGAAACTCGTCCGGCACAAACTCGGCATTGACGTTTCGCTGGAGGACGAGTCCGGAGAAAAGATGGATGAGTTGATCGAAGTGTATGAATCTCCGGAGATTCCGGAGGATCTGGAAGACGTAGTCCTCGAGGCAATCAATCGTGAAAAGGAAGATTACGAACGGCACATGGCAAGGCAGTACAAGTTCAGAATCATCAAGCCGGTGATTCTGATTCTGGCGATTGCCGCCTGGTACTTCGGGACGCTTGCCATGGGAAAGGCCAATCCTGAGTTTGCAGAGATGGTCGAGGCTGTCCCATTTATCAAATATCTGTTTATTCCGTTCTTCTGATAGGTAAGTGGAGGGAATCATGGCAAAAAGCAGCGAAGCATGGAGATCACTGGTGAGTGAAGTTGCCAAAACGAAAGCACTCTCCGGCAAGTGGCTGAACCGCAAGCCGACGCTGGAGGAGTTCGATTTGGATGACTACAATCTCAATGTGCTCTTCAAAGAGAGAAACAGATTCGAAGACAACAAAATCCGCAGGAGTAAGGAGCTGCAGGACTCCAAACCGATTCTGAAGCGGGGGCAGTTCACATGGGACGGCTACGTGGCCCTGGCATTCATGATGGGTATGGTCGCCTATCAGTTCCTGTATACAGGTGAGCAGCCGTCCTGGGCAGTCTTCGGATTCCTGGCCCTTGGCGCGATGTTCTTCTTCTTCCTGTATTACTTCAGGCTCAGGAGAAATCAGATCAGAACAAAGAAAGAGATCGAGCGGATCAACGAAGAGATCAAGAAGAACGACGCAGCAGAATACGAGTACGAGGACGCCTATGAGCGTCTTGGAGATTACGCGGAAGCAGTCCACGACTACGAGGCGTGGGAGAGACGCCGGACCCGCAGCAGCTGGAAGAAGTATACGGAGAAGCAGTTCGTCAATGAGATCACCAGCATGCTCAAAACCTACGGCTATTCCGCCGATATCGCCGAGAGAAAGAACATCGACATTATCTATGACAGCGATGAAGAAGGCAGGGACGCCATCTTCTGTGAGTTCTGGGATCGGATCACCCTGCCGTTAGCGGAGGGCTTCAAGAAAGCCATGTCTCGTGTGGGCATCTACAGCGGCGGCATCATCATCTCCGATGCGCCGGTGGATAAAGACGCCAGGGAATTCTGTGAAAGCAACGGAATTGAGATCTGGAACATCGATGATGTTCTGAAGTGGGAGAAGGAAATAGAAAAGTACGTCAGCGAGGAATGATTTTGCCTTAGCGGCGAGAGGTGCAGCTATGTTTACGATGGATAGGGAAGAAGCGGAACGGAGAAACAAATCCAGGAAGGCGGCGCTGACGCTTGCCTTTATCGGGCTGGTCATCGTTTCCGTGCTCATTTTTCTGGTTCCGGGCGTCATGCGCTCAGACTCTATGGATCCACTCGTCAAGGACGGGGACATTACCCTGCAGAACCGTATGGCTTACTCTCAGAAAGTGGCGCCGAATTACGGCGATATCACCACCTTCAAAGCTGAGAACGATGAGGGAAAACTGGTAAACATTCCAACACGCGTCATCGGCAATGACGGCGATGTCATTGAGATCAAGGACGGTGCTGTGTACAGGAATGGTGAGCTTTTGGAAGAAGACTATGCTGTTGGTGAGACCCAGCCGGGCGAGAATGGAAAGACCAAATTCACCGTTCCGGAAGAGAGTGCTTTCGTTTTGGGCGATAACCGGGAAAACTGCATCGACAGCAGGGACGTGGGGTGCCTGTCCCGGAGAGATCTGGGCGGCAAGATGGCGTTCCGTATTCTGCCGTTCGGCCAAATGGGGAAAATACAATAGCATTCAACTGAAACCAACAGAATCGCCGGCCCAATGCAGTCGGCGGTTTTTTTATGGGTACGATCTTATTGTATTAGTGTTACCACAGGAACCGGATAAATGCTATAATGACCATAAGCAATGAATTTGCAGAGCTGCCGGGATACAGCGGCAGCATCAAGATGTTATGACATACGGAGGAGCAATATGAAACTTTACGAAAACGGCATTTATCTGGTAAATGGCACTGAAATTATAGAAGACAATGGCGAGGCGGCCGCGAAACTGTCGCAGAAGGGCCTCGCTGCAGACAAGGCGGAAGCGGCGAAGGGAACGATGGCTTATGGCATCCTGAAGGCCCACAACACGTCCGGCAATATGGAAAAACTCCAGATCAAGTTCGACAAGATGACGTCCCACGACATCACTTTCGTCGGCATCATCCAGACGGCGAGAGCGTCCGGACTGGAGAAGTTCCCGATTCCGTACGTGCTGACCAACTGCCACAACAGCCTTTGCGCGGTTGGCGGTACGATCAACGAAGATGACCACATGTTTGGATTGACCTGCGCGAAGAAATACGGCGGCGTTTATGTTCCTCCGCATCAGGCGGTCATCCACCAGTACGCACGTGAGATGCTGGCCGAAGGCGGCGCAATGATTTTGGGTTCCGATTCCCATACGAGGTACGGCGCGTTGGGAACGATGGCTATGGGCGAAGGCGGACCGGAGCTGGTCAAGCAGCTGCTCAACCAGACCTACGACATCAATATGCCGGGCGTGATTGCCATCTACATGACGGGCGAGCCGGCGATGGGCGTCGGTCCGCAGGACGTGGCGCTGGCCATTATCGGAGAAGTATTCAAGAATGGATACGTCAACAACAAAGTCATGGAATTCGTCGGCCCTGGCGTAGCGTCCATGAGCGCGGACTTCAGAATCGGCGTCGACGTCATGACAACGGAGACAACGTGTCTGTCATCGATCTGGACGACGGACGAAAACATAGAAGAGTGGTACACGATTCACGGCAGAGCGGGCGACTACAAGAAACTGGCGCCGGCTGATGTAGCATATTACGACGGATGTGTCGAGATTGATCTGTCGGCTATCAAGCCGATGATTGCCATGCCGTTCCACCCGAGCAACACTTATACCATCGAAGATGTGCAGAAGAATCTGGACGACGTGCTGGCGGATGTGGAGCAGAGAGCGCTCGTCAGCCTCGACGGTCAGGTGGATTATACACTGAGAGATAAAGTCAGAGACGGCAAGCTCTATGTTGAGCAGGGCATCATCGCAGGATGCGCCGGTGGTGGATTCGAAAACATCTGCGCGGCAGCCGACATTCTGAAAGGCAAATACATCGGCGCGGACGAGTTCACCCTCAGCGTCTATCCGGCAAGTACACCGGTCTATATGGAACTGCTGAAGAATGGCGCGGCGGCGACGATTCTCCAGTCGGGCGCCATCATGAAGACGGCTTTCTGCGGCCCTTGCTTCGGCGCGGGAGACACGCCTGCCAACAATGCTTTCTCCATCCGGCATTCTACGAGAAACTTCCCGAACAGAGAAGGTTCCAAGCTTCAGAACGGTCAGATCGCATCCGTTGCTCTCATGGATGCCCGTTCCATCGCGGCGACGGCGGCCAACAAAGGCTTCCTGACGGCGGCCACCGAACTGGACTGCGAGATCAAGACGCCGAAGTATTTCTTCGACGCGGAGATTTACAAGAACAGAGTATTCGACAGCAAGGGTGTTGCGGATCCATCGACCGAGATCAAGTTCGGACCGAACATCAAGGACTGGCCGGCCATGAGCCCGCTGCCTGAGAACATGATCCTGAAGGTTGTGTCCGAGATTCACGATCCTGTCACGACCACGGACGAGCTGATTCCGTCGGGCGAGACGTCTTCCTACCGGTCGAATCCTCTCGGCCTCGCGGAGTTCGCGCTTTCGAGAAAAGACCCGGCCTACGTCGGCCGTGCAAAAGCAGTCCAGAAGGCACAGAAGGCCCTGGAGGCAGGCGAGGATCCTGTGGCGGCTTTGCCTGAACTGGCTTGTGTTCTGATGAAGGCGAAGACCGTTTGTCCGTCGCTGGCTTCAGACAATATGGGTGTCGGCAGCACCATCTTTGCGGTCAAGCCGGGCGATGGTTCCGCCAGAGAACAGGCGGCGTCCTGCCAGAAGGTACTGGGCGGATGGGCTAACGTTGCCAATGAATACGCGACGAAGAGATACCGTTCCAATCTGATCAACTGGGGCATGATTCCATTCCTCATCCCGGCGGGTGACCTGCCGTTCGCCAACGGCGACTACCTCTTCATCCCGGACACCCGCAAGGCGATCGAGGACAAGCTCAGCGTGATTCCGGCCTATGTGATCAAGGGCGCAGAGAGCTGCGAAGCTTCCTGCTGCAAAGAGAGTGACTGCACGGTCGAGAAGTTCGATCTGCAGCTGGGCGAGCTGACGGATGACGAGCGCGAGATCATCATGAAGGGTTGCCTGATCAATTATAATAGAGTGTAGAATTAACGAATAGGAGAGGAGTGCTCGCAGTGCTCCTCTTTTCATTTTTGTAACAGGAGTACAGCTATGAAGTCAATGACGCTGAACGTGAGAACAGACAGACACACGCAGATGAAAGACATCACGGCGGAGGTGCGGAACGCCGTGCGGGAAAGCGGCGTGAAGGATGGCCTTTGCATGGTGTTCATTCCGCACACGACAGCGGCGGTGACCATCAACGAGAACGCTGATCCGGACGTGGTGCGCGATCTGAACATGGAACTGGACAAGATCGTTCCGTGGGAGGACGGCTACCATCACATGGAAGGCAATTCCGCGGCGCACTTGAAGTCCAGCATGGTCGGCGCTTCCGAACAGATCATCATCGAAGACGGTCGGCTGGTTCTGGGGACATGGCAGGGCATCTACTTTTGCGAGTACGACGGACCGAGAAACCGCAAAGCAATCGTGAAGATTATAGGAGAGTAAGGATATGACCACAACGACAGAAGCAAAAGCAGCAGCCGGGCTGAACCATGAAGTCATCGAACTGTTCCGACAGCTCAGCCGGATCCCGCGGGAGTCGGGTCATGAGAAGGCGGTCAGCGACTGGATCAAAAACTGGGCGGAGGAAAGAGGACTGCAGGTGTCGCAGGATGACATCTGGAACCTGATCATCTGCAAGCCGGCCTCGGAAGGCTATGAAACGCACGCGCCTGTCATGATGCAGGCCCACATCGACATGGTCTGCGAGAAGGACGGGAACAGTACCCATGATTTTGCGACAGATCCCATCGAGTTCGCCTACGACGGCGAGTGGCTGACCTCAGCCTCCGGCACAACGCTCGGCGCAGACAACGGCGTCGGCGCGGCGGCAGCACTGGCGATTCTGGATGACGATACATTGGCACATCCGCCGTTCGAAGTGGTATTCACCGTGCAGGAGGAGACGACTTTCGCAGGTGCGGAGACGGTGGACATCAGTGGGCTGAAAGCCATGCGCCTGGTCAATCTGGACCATGCTGATGAGCGGGAACTGATCGTCGGAAGCTGCGGCGGCGTGGGCGTGCGCATGACGATGCCGATTGAACGGGGGGCAGCTGCGCCGGAAGGAATGGGGGGCTGGCGCATCAAACTGACTGGTCTCAAGGGCGGCCATTCCGGTGAGGACATTCACCGGGGCAGAGGCAACGCCATCAGCTTGCTTTTGCGCGTGCTGGAGGAGCCGGCGCTGAAGGTTGTATCAATCACTGGCGGCACCAACCGGCTGGCCATTCCGCGGGAAGCGGAGGCCGTCGTACTGGCCGAGGATGAAACGGTACTGCGCGGCATCATTGATCATGCAAAGGCAACCTTCCGCAAGGAATACGGCAGCGCTGCGCCGGATCTGGATATCGTTTATGAGTCGACCGACGCAGAACCGCCGCTCACCGAGAGCGCTTTCGCGAAAATCGCCGCGGCGATCCGCCTGTATCCGAACGGCATCGTGAATATGAACGGCATGCTGGACGGATTGGTGGAGAGTTCCGACAACATCGGCATCATCTCGACAGAAGGGGACGTGCTGACGCTCACATCAGAAGTGCGCGGCGCCTATCAGTCGACGGTCGACGACATCGTCAGAACCATCGAAGTTCTGGCGGCGATTCTGGGTGCGAAGACGGAATACTTCGCGGCTTACGTGCCGTGGGAGCCAGCGGCGGATTCCGCACTGCGGAAACTGGCGGTGAACCTGTACCGGGAGATGTCCGGCGGCGAGATGAAACTGCTGGCTTTGCATGCCGGACTGGAGTGCGGATTCTTCGCGGAGAAACGGCCGGGAATCGACATCATTTCCATCGGCCCGGACTGCCAGTATTTCCATTCACCGCAGGAGAGAGTCAGTGTTCCGTCTATCAAACGGTTTTATGAATTCCTGAAAGAATTGTTGCAGAGATTGTAGTATAATAATTTGTGGGCCGCAACGGCTCATGAAAGGAATACAAACATGGATAAAGTCGAACAGATGAAATTAAGAGAAGAGTATAAGAACCTGGAAAACCTCACGGAAGTGTACTGCGGCGGCATCGGGTCAAAAGAGTTTCAGCATTTTGCGGAGGAATGCGCTGTCAGGATCTGGGGGAAGGAAGGGCAGTACTCAGAAGATTACGCCGGCGCCCTGGAAGTCATCACGGGCAAAAGCTACACACAGCAGCAGGTTCAGGCGGTGATGGATTCCTTTGGCGGGGACGTACAGGGGCCGGAAGTGCCGAAGTTCTACAAGAACATGACCGGCCACGATAATGATATCTCGAAGTTCCTGACGGGCTTCAACAGTTTCCTCGTTTCGCTGGCATCCCTCAACGGGGACTTCAGTCTCGAGGAAGCCAATGAAGTGCAGCGGATCATGTACAAGTTCTACAGCTACGGAAGGTCCAGAGGATTCGGCGGTCTGCTGAGCCCTGTGTTCGGCGCCATGGATGAGCTGCTTGGCAGCGTGTCCGGGAACAACAATCCGAATGAACACGACGACTACAACATGGATTCCCTGGATGAGTTCAAGAAGGAGCTGGAGGAACTGGCCAACAAGAAACCGAAGGTCTCGGGACCGAAGGAATTCGAGGACGAGGTCAAGACCGAAGCGAAGGAGCCGGAAACGCCGCGGAGCGAGGAAGAGCTCAAGAAAGTGCTGGCGGAAATGGATGAACTCATTGGAATGGAGAACATCAAGAGCGACGTCCGCAGTCTGATGAACTTTATCAAGATTGCCAAGATCAGAGAAGAGCGGGGCATGAACAAAACCAAAATGTCCTACCATCTGGTCTTTACGGGCAACCCGGGCACAGGCAAAACCACCATCGCCCGTCTGATTGCATCTCTGTACTACCAGATTGGCGTGCTCCCGAAAGGGCAGATGGTTGAAGTTGACAGGAGTCAGCTCGTCGCCGGCTATGTGGGACAGACGGCCATCAAGACGAAGAAGGTGATTGAGCAGGCCATGGGCGGCGTCCTGTTCATCGACGAAGCATATGCCCTCGCGGACAATCAGGAAGGCGGGTTCGGTGCGGAAGCCATCGAGACGATCCTGAAGGCGATGGAAGATCACAGAGATGAGCTGGTGGTCATCGTTGCCGGATATACGGAACTCATGCACAAGTTCATCGATTCCAACCCGGGGCTTTCCTCGAGATTCAACAAGTACTTCGAGTTCAAAGACTACACAGGTGATGAACTGCTTGGTATTTTCAAGAGCTTCTGCAAGAAGAACGGCTACCAGATCGAGCCGGAAACGGAAACGATGCTGAAGGAGAGATTCACCAAGATGTATGAAGAGCGCGACGAGAACTTCGGCAACGCGAGAATGGTGCGTAACGTCTTCGAAAAAGCCATCGGCGTCCAGGCTGACCGGCTGGCGGACCTGGAAGAGGTGTCGGACGAGCAGCTTCAGATCATCACCAAGGAGGATCTGGAAGGGCCAATCGAAGAGTACGGACAGTATAAATAGAATCCTCATGTAAAGGCAATAAAAACGGCGGTCGTCTGACCGCCGTTTCTGTTGTTTTTGCATTAGATGCTCCAGTCGAAGTATTCGTCTTCCTTCTGTTCCCAATCCCAGCCTTTGAATGTGAGCTCCGGACTTTCAACGCTGACGCGCGTGTTGGCCGGCACGGATTCGGTGATGAAGGCGTTGCCGCCGATGGTTGAGTTTGCGCCGATGACCGTCTCCCCGCCGAGCACGGATGCGTTGGAGTAGATGGTCACGTTGTTGCAGATGGTCGGGTGTCTCTTGACGCCCTCCAGGAGCTGGCCCTGTCTCGTGGAAAGAGCACCCAGAGTCACGCCCTGATAGAGCTTGACGTTTTGTCCAATCTCCGTCGTCTCACCGATGACCACGCCTGTTCCGTGGTCGATGAAGAAGTACTCGCCGATGGTCGCGCCCGGGTTGATATCGATGCCTGTCTTTGAGTGGGCGTACTCCGTCATGATACGCGGAATAAACGGCACCTTCCGCAGGTAGAGTTCGTGGGCGATCCTGTAGGTAAAAATCGCGTTGAATCCCGGGTAAGAGAAGATGATCGCTTCCTTGCTGAGGGATGCCGGGTCGCCGTCGTAACCGGCCTGCACATCCGTCATGAGCACACGCTGGATCTCCGGGAACTGGGCCGCGAAGTCATAACTGATGCGTTCGGCCCGGTCGATGATTTCCGGATCCTGCGGGTCTGTACCTTCGTCATAACTGAAGGCGATGATGATCTGCCGCTTGAGTTCTTCGATGATCGAGCTGAGCATTTCGCCGGCGAAGTAGCGGGTGTTGGTCTTTTCGAAGGCCAACTGCCCGAAGTAACCCGGGAACATGAGCCGCCTGATCGCCTTGATGATGACAATGATCCGGTCTCTGTCCGGCAGACGCGGTTTGTCCAGTGCGTTCAGCAGATCGATTTCTTCGTAATTCTTATTTATTTCATGAGCAAGCTCGTCGAGGAGCTTGTTCTTTTCATCCTGTTTCATTTTCATCCTTTCTTCTGAAACGCCGCAGTGCGCGTCTCAGTAAAACAGCGCGGACCGAGTAGGCCGCGCTGTTTTGTTTGCTCATTTGTACGCTGGCTGATTACTCTTCTTCTTTCACGCCTACTGGCTCGAAATATTCTTTGCCTACACCGCACTCAGGACAGATCCAGTTTTCAGGAAGATCTTCGAACGCTACTCCAGGAGCGATGCCGCCCTCCAGGTCGCCCTTCTGTGGGTTGTAAACGTAATCACATGCCTTGCAACAATACTTCTGTGCCATAATTAACCTCCGTAAATTACTTCATCCAATTAACTGGTGATATTTCCCGTGGCTCTATTCTAACGGAATTGCGGCAAGAGTGCAACTACTGCGCGAGTTTTTTCAGCACGAATTGCACAGCTTCGGCCCGCTGATCTTCGGCGGAGATGCTCGCTTTCTGATCGCCTTCCTGCAGTCCGTAGGAGCCGAACTGGGAGTGGTTGCCGCCTTGGATCACATACTCGATCATGTCGACAGGCAGGTTGTTTTTGCTTGCTTCGTACTCTTCCATGTTCAGCACGCCGTCCTGGTCGCCGTAGATGGACACGACAGGGATGTCCTTGTCGGACAGGTCGGTGTTCGCATAGGCGGCCAGCAGGAACAGTCCGTCGAACTCAGAAATGGCAGCGTACTTCGCGGCCATCACGCCGCCCAGGGAGTGGCCGCCGATGATCCAGCGGGTGATCTCAGGGTGGGCTTCCTTCACATCCTTCGCTGCGTTCGCATCGAGGACGGCGAGATTAAACGGCATCTTCACGACCGCACAGAAATAACCTTTCTTCGCAAACTCACGCATGAGCGGCGCGTACGCTGTGTACTCGACCTTGCCGCCCGGGTAGAAGACGATGCCCGTATCGACCTGCCCGCGCGCCGGCAGTGTGAATTCGACCCAGTCGTCCGTTCTGGTGACCTGCACGCCGTGACCCGACTGCATGGCAGCTTCGGCATCGGCGTCCGCGTGCTCATAGTCCGAGACATAGACAGCGAGAGCGCCAAAAGCTACGAGCTCGAACACGCCGAGGGCAATGATCAGCCCGACCAGGATTTTGAAGGTTTTGCTGCGTTTTTTTCTCTCTTTTTTAGCCATGTGAAAATTATAAGGCAGAATCTGTGACCGGGCAAGTAGAGCAGGCAAGTTGCTGTTGACTTTGCGAACATATGTTCTTATAATAAGTAACGGGGAGGGATTTCTATGAAACTTCTGGCGAAACCGGTCGACATGATCGTCGTCTTCCGGGCGGATGCGAAGATACCGCGGCCCTGGAAATTCAAGCTCGAAGAGGACGGCGAAGTCGTGAAAGTGCAGGTCGATCAGATCATTGATGCTACCAAGTCAAAAGTCTGCGGCGCGGAGAATATTCTCTATCTCTGCCAGAGCACCATCAACGGGCGTGAGAAACGGTTCGAGCTCAAATACTACTGCTCCAGCTGCGAGTGGCAGTTGTATAAGATGTGATATAATGGGCGCGGAGGTAATGATTATGGCAAAACCGATCGTCGCACTGATGTATGATTTTGATAAGACCCTGTCGCCGAAGAACATGCAGGACTATGGATTCATGGACGGGCTGGGCATGACCAGCGACGAGTTCTGGACTGCGTGCACGAAACTGACAAAGGCGAACAATATGGACAGCATCCTGTCCTACATGTACATGATGCTGGAGAAGGGACACAGCAAATTTCTGCTGAAGCGGGAGAACTTTCAGAAACTGGGGAAAAGCGTCAAGCTTTTTCCGGGCGTGCAGACCTGGTTCGGCCGCATCAATGAATACTGCGCAGAGAAGGGACTGCGGTGCGAGCACTACATCATTTCATCCGGGCTGAAGGAGATTATCGAAGGCACGCCGATTGCCGGCGAGTTCAGGGAAATCTACGCGGCGGAGTTCCTGTACGACAAAGACGGGCTTGCGAAATGGCCGGCCATGGCGGTGAACTACACGAGCAAAACCCAGTTCCTCTACCGGATCAACAAAGGCGTCTTGGATGTGACGGAACAGCGCGCGCTCAATGAGTATGTGCCGGAGGACGAGCGCCGGATCCCGTTTCGGAACATGATCTACTTCGGCGACGGAGACACGGATATTCCGTGTATGAAACTGACCAAGGTCAACGGCGGTCATTCTTTCGTCGTGTACCAGAAGGACAGGAAAGAATCAGAGCGGCTCGTAAGCGAGAACCGCGTCAACTTCGCCTGCAAGGCGGACTACAGCAAAG
>JAILDT010000109.1 GCA_024689085.1 Clostridia bacterium
TCCTGCCATGCGGCATTTTATGTCAACAAACTTCTCTGCTCCCAGATCGGCAGCAAAGCCTGCCTCAGTCACTACATAATCGCCAAGTTTGAGAGCCAGACGAGTAGCCATCACCGAGTTGCAGCCATGTGCGATATTGGCGAAAGGTCCGCCATGAATGAAAGCTGGTGTGCCTTCCAAGGTCTGGACCAGATTCGGTTTGATGGCATCCTTCAATAAGGCAGCCATCGCACCTTCGGCTTTCAGATCATGTGCCGTTACCGGCTCTCCCTGATAGGTATAGCCGACAATTATCCTGCCCAGTCTTTCCTTCAGATCGCTGATGGACGATGACAGACAAAGTACCGCCATGACTTCCGATGCGACAGTGATCTCAAAGCCGTCCTCACGCGGTACGCCGTTTGGTTTTCCGCCCAATCCGTCAACGATATTGCGAAGCTGCCGGTCATTCATGTCGACTGCTCTTTTCCAAGTGATCCTGCGCGGGTCAATTCCCAACACATTGCCCTGCTGAATATGATTGTCAAGCATCGCTGCCAGCAGGTTATTGGCAGCGCCGATTGCGTGGAAATCTCCCGTAAAATGCAGGTTGATGTCTTCCATCGGCACGACCTGGGCGTATCCGCCTCCTGCAGCGCCGCCTTTTACACCGAAAACAGGGCCCAAGGAAGGCTCTCTCAAAGCGACCAGTGCTTTCTTGCCGATCTTGCGCAGACCGTCTGTCAGACCGACAGAAGTCGTCGTCTTTCCCTCTCCGGCAGGGGTCGGCGTTATTGCAGTGACCAGGATCAGCTTTCCGTCCGGTCTGTCTTTCAATTCATTCAGAAGCTTGTAATCGACTTTCGCTTTATAATTTCCATATAATTCCAGATATTTCTCATCGATATCGATCTTCTTTGCAATCTCAGTGATCTTTTCTTTTTCGCATTCCTGAGCAATCTGTATATCTGTCTTTATTTCCATTTTCTTATCTCCATTCATTTATCATCCAGCTTTCTAGAACCAGTAAGGATTGAAAAGCCAGGTATTGCTTATGCCATAATCCATGAATATCGTCTGTCCTGACATGTATGAAAAAATTTTTGATCCCATGCATACCAGAGGATAACCCATTTGTTCCGGAGAAGCCCAGTAGCCGTTCCACGGACGGATGAAGATCTCCTCGATCATGTCCAGGCCTTCCGCTTCATTTCCTGTCACAGAAGTATACTTTCCGAAATCAGACTTCAGGCCCGTATCGGTATTTCCCGGATTGAGGCAGTTGATCCTAATCTTCCGTTCGATAAACATCGGATTAAATGCGTTTGCTGTCACATAGAAATTAAGGCATTCCTTTGAAAAAACATAAGCTGAAGCAACGATGTCATGGTGCTCATCGCACCATCTGAGTTTATCTTCATAGTTTTCCTGATCCAGAAGTTCCTGACAGTTTTCGGCATTCTCTTTCCAGTTATAGCCACCGGAGGAGGCGATGATGCTGATGGATCCTGAATCCTCAATCTTGTTTATGATCCTGCTGATCAGATATTCGGTAGACAACAGATTGACCTTCATCACTTCCATGGCATTCGAACCTTCAAAGTAGGTTGTCCCCTGGGAATTCAATGCGATACCGTGACAGAAAAATACGGCAAACAGATTATCCGGTATTTCATCCGCAAGATTATCCAGATCCCGCTTCTCGCCAAGATCGGCATGCAGGATCCTGCATATAGGAAAATCCAGTTCGCTATGTCTTCCATTGCGGCGGCATACCGCATAGACGTTTGCTCCAAGCTCACTCAGAAGTCTCGCAGCAGCCTTGCCCATTCCGGAAAATGCTCCGGTCACAAGCACATTTTTATTCTTGTATCCAAACAGTTCTGCTGTATCCATATCAGTCTCCGATCTGGGTGACGAATGTCTTCGCTGTCTGACCTCCGTCCTGTAGGATATCAATCCCATTCAGGAATGCCGCCTGTTCAGAAACAAGGTAGGCTATCAGACTTGAGATTTCATACGGATGTCCCCACCTGCCGGCCGGAATGTCATCCAATTGACCTTCAGCGATTTCCGGCTGAAGATCGATCAATGCCTGATGCATCGGTGTCAGATGAGAACCGGGTGACACACTCAGAATTCTTGCGTGTCTTCTTGCAAAGCGGTCTACGTTCATCTGTGAATAATAGATGACGAATCTCTTTGCAATGCAGTA
>JAILDT010000017.1 GCA_024689085.1 Clostridia bacterium
AAGGAAAAAAATCATGAATTATGACTACATCCTGAGGGCGGATACCATTTATACGATGGATGATGATGCGCCGAAAGCTGATTGGGTCGCGGTCAGGGATGGCAAGATCGCCAAGGTCGGCATGGGAGAGATCCCGGAAGGGGAAGAGGTCAAAGATTATGGCAGCAATACCATCTTGCCCGGTCTGATCGACGCGCATGTCCATGCCTACAATACGGCTGTCATGTACGAAGCGGTCAACCTGATCGAATGTACCTCCATCAAACAGGTGCTGGATCTGATCGAAGGGCGCTGCCGTACGACGGAGGAAGATGTTGTTCTTGCACCGAATTTCATTATGGCCCAGATCGAAGAAGGAAGATTCCCGACGATCCAGGAACTGGATGCCGTCTCTTACGGCAAGAAAGTTCAAGCCATCAGTATCACACTGCATACATCGGCGATCAACACTGCGGTTTATGAGTTCCTCGATTTCAGCCAGTTTGATTTCGGCCTTGAGAAAGATGCTGACGGTAATTTCACCGGTTATCTTTGTGATGATGAACCGAACTTCTATGCGATGGGTGAATTGATCGCCACCTTCCCGGAGGAAAAGATCGATTACTTCATCGATAAGTTCGGTGAATATGCAACATCTGTAGGTCTGACTACTGTACATTGTCTGGAAGGCGCTTTTGCAGCCCGTGATGTAGATGTTCCTCACTGGCTCAAGAAAATCGAAAAGAATGAACTGCCGTTCCACGCTGTGATCTATCCGCAGATCTGGGATTATGAGAAGGCAAAGCAGTGGAATCTGCCAAGACACGGCGGATGCCTGACGCTGGACGGGGCAGACGCTGATTATTCAATGGCGTTGAATGAGCCGTACACCTGCAAGCCGGAGATCAGAGGCAATCTCTATCACAAGGATGTGGAAGTATATAACCTGACGAAAAAGGCTTATGGAGATAACAAACAGATCTCCTTCCATGCGATGGGGGACAGGGCGATCAACCAGGTGGTAGACGCGTACAGAAGAGTCATCGCGGAAGACGGACAGAAAGAATTGAGACTTCGTATCGAACACTTCACTTTGCCGACGGATGAAGATCTGGCCCTGGCTGCCAAGCTCCATCTTGTGACCTGTCCGCAGCCGGAATATCCGTATCTTTTTGACACCCCGGGTGGCCCGACGGAGGAGATCTTTGGTAAAGAACGTGTCGAGACAAGATTTGAACAGTACAAGAAGAACATGGATGCGGGCGTGATCGTCTGCGGCGGGTCGGACGCGCCGGTCAACAGCCTGAACCCGCTGACGGGGATCCACGGCTTCGTCAACGCCAGATTCGATACCCGCCGTCTGACTGTAACAGAGGCACTGAAGGCCTATACGTACTGGGCAGCCTATGCAGCCTTTGAGGAAAACGAGCGCGGTACGATCAAAGAAGGTTTCTACGCGGACTTTACCGTACTGGGCGCTGATCCGTATGAGGTGCCGGACAAGATCAATGAAATCGAAATCAAGGGAACCATCTCAGAAGGACGCGTTGTGTACGGGAACTAGAGAGTCAGAGAATCAGCAAGAGGTGACAAACGGACGGATTCCTGCTGTCACCTCTTTTTCAGTTCTGTTTTCATGCCCTTCGGCCGGAAGCGCATTCAGCGGGGATATACATCAGCGCGCATAGATGACGCGGCCGTTCATGATCGTCATATCAACATGGGCGTTACGAATCTCCTCCGGAGTCGTTTCGAAAAGGTTACGGTCCAGGATGAGGATATCCGCAAGTTTCCCTGTTTCCAGTGTGCCCAGGTCATCTTCCCATCCGGCGCCGTACGCTGACCCATAGGTGTAACCTCTGATCAGTTCAGCGAGGGTCAGCTTTTGTGTCGGATTCCAGCCTCCCTTCGGCAGACCGTCATTGTGAACCCGGGTCATACCGCGGCTGATACCGCAGAGCGGGTTGTTGTCGACGACCGGACAGTCACTTCCCATAGCGAGGTAGCCGGCAGATGCCTGAAGATCTTTGAAGGCCCAGGTCCGTTCAGCACGTTCTGTTCCAAGAATATCATAGTATACTTCGTCTTCAATGGTAGGCAGAAGACCAACGTGCTCCGGCTGGACGGACGGCGTCACATGAAGTTCTCCAAAGCGCGGGATATCAGCAGGGTCTACCAGTTCAAGGTGTTCAATAGCATGACGGCAGCCTGTGTCACCATACACTTCACGGGCTTCCTGGAAACAGTCCAGAGCAAACCTGATCGCACGGTCCCCAATGGCATGGAGTTTGACCCAGAGCCCCCGTTTCTGTGCTTCCAGGATGGCATCGTGGGTAGCGTCGAGATTGAAAAGCGGTTTTCCCTTGTTGCCGGGGTCATCGGCGTAATCCTCCAGCATCAGAGCCGTGTGGACGGGGAAAACTCCATCGACAAAGGATTTCAGCATATGCGCACGGACAAATTCAGTCCGGTAGGTGCGGCTTTTTTCCAAAGCTTCATCAAGATCACCAAGAAGATCCTGACATAGAGTGATCCTGGTGGTCAGTTCCCCATCTTTCTCCATCTCTGAATAGACCTGCAATGAACCCATTTCCTTTCCGAAATACGGAGCTACGTTCACGACTGCGGTTATCCCAAGCTGAGCAGCGGACTTCATGAAACTGCGCAGGTACTCTTTTTCCTGTTCCATGGAGAATTCATAAGCCAGCTTGACGCAGTAATTCATAGCTCCATCATGGAGCACGCCGGTGGCGTGTCCTTCCGGATCCCGTTCGATATGCCCGCCGAAAGGATCCGGTGTTTCATCTGTGATACCGGCCAGATCCAAAGCTCTGGAATTGACCCAGCAGGCGTGTGCTTCTGAATTCAGGAGCATTACCGGCCTGTCCGGGAAGTATTTGTCCAGGGTCCTTTTGTGAGGCAGTTCCTTCACATCCCAGAACAGGTGAAGCCAGTTGAATCCGTAGATCCAGGCATCTGCCGGCACCGCCTTCACTCCGTCAGCCCCACCATTGAAATCATAGACCATTCGGGCAGTTTCTTCTTCGGATTTCGCATTCCCCAGGTTGACGCATGTCCTGTACATACCCGCCAGCGTCAGGTGGGTGTGGCTGTCGTGGAATCCTGCGGTCACCAGCCGGTCTCCGGCGTTGATGATCTGTGTATGTGAATCATGAATGTCCTCGATAAAGGAGGCATCATTGCTGTCTATGCCGACGCTTTTGTGAACACAGGAAATCCGGTTTCCGGTCACCGCAATGAACCCGGGGAAGGGTTCGTCGGAAATGCCGTCATAGATATGGGTTCCTTTGATGATGATGTCTGCGTTCATGATGAGCCTCCTCCTGTTTGCATGTCTGTATTGTAGCACAAAAGAAGCGGCGATGTTGCCGGATTCGTTAATGATACCGATATTGACATGTAAGCAGGTTTAAGGTTTATTATAGTATTGTGAAAGGAAAGAACCGGAAATATGAATGCGGAAAAGAATTCAAAAATACTGCCTCTGGCGGCGGCGCTGTATCTTCCCTTAAGCGGAGGCTTCGACTTCGTCTTTATTGAGTATATACTGAAATATATTGATTCTGTGACGCTTGTCTGCGTCCGGCTGATTGTAGTTTCGCTGTTGCTGCATCTTGCACACCGGGTCATGCAGGGCCCGTTCCGCGTTGAAAAAGGAGATATGCTTCGTTTTCTCATTGCCGGCGGTCTGGGGACAGGAGTCTATTATATATTTGAGGCCATCGGCATCGGTATGACCAGCGCAGCGCTGTCTTCTATCATTTTGGCTATGGTTCCTCTGTTCGGATTGTTCGGAGACCGGATTGCCAACGGTACGGCAATAACGGTACGGAAACTGATCGGTGTAACAGTATCCATTATCGGAGTGATCATTATTGTATTCGGCGCCGGCAGCAGCGAGATTTCAGGGACTCTGCTTGGCGTCGGACTGCTGTTCATGGCTGCGATATTTTGGGCCCTATATATTCTCATAGCGAAACCGTTGAATGGAACCTATTCCACCATGACTGTTACTACAGGTGTTTTCAGTGCGGGCGCTATCGTAGACATTCCTATTTTCTTTCTCTATAAGCCTTCTAATATACTGACGTTGAGTCCGGGCAACTTTTTCCTGATTATTTTATTCGCTGTGATCTGCATCGGCCTTGCCAATTTGCTCTATATGTACGGCGTCGGTAAGCTCCCGATTATCGTATCATCCATTCTGATGAATGTCCTTCCGGTTGTGACCGTCATTGTTTCCTGGATCGTCTTTCATGAAACACTGACAGCACTGCAACTCTTCGGGGGCGCCCTGATCATTGCTTCTGTGATAGTGATTACGGTCGAGAGGACGGCGTAGCGAAGCAGACTTTTTCATGATTTAATGTGCAAAATGACAAGGGAGGAGGAAGGTTCCATGCGCCCGATTCAAAGGGATGAGCTGGATTTTGTCGCGTCGATCGATCAGGTCAGCAAATTGCTGGATATACCGAAATCCACATTGCGTTATTACGACCGCAGCGGGATTATCCAGAGCAAACGAAATGAGAACAAAGACAATTCATACCGGATCTATACGCGGTCAGATATCGTGTCGCTCTTTGATTTTATGGGGTACAGAAATCTTGACGTTTCCTTAAAAGAAATACAGTCGCTCAATTTATTGCCGATTGAAAACAGAAACAGAAAACTCATAGAACTCATTCGGAACAATCAGTCGAAGATGCAGAAAATCATGCGGGCAAATGATGAGCTTATGAGCCAGCTTTTTATCATACAGAAATATCTGTTGGTAAAAGAACAAGGTTATACGATCACAGAAGAGATTGAAGTCGATCAGATCAATGAGTTTCATATTCTCGATCCTGATCATATGAAACAGTGGGTGAACGGTCCGTTTTCAAGAACATATACGATGTTGTCAGATGGATCCTCCCCCGATGTTGTCTACGAAGGGCTTTCAAACACTGACAGCTTCGACAGTCCGATTATATGGCGTTCTTCGGAATCGACAGGCAGATATCTGGAATGCCTCACGCACACAGAATTTGCATCACCCCACTTCATAGATATGGAGAAGCCTCTTTCATGGCTCCGGGAAAGGGACCTCACACCGGGCAAGATCATTTGTATGTTCTTTCTTCCTATCGTAGACGAAAAAACAGGTGTGAAATACGATGCGTATCACACCTGGATTGAATTGAAATAGTAATTGCGAGCGTAAAGAAAGCCCCGGCCAAAGCCATAACCGCTAAGTGCCGGGGCAAATGTTTTATCTCTTCGGCATCTGCTGTGTGATGCAGTGGATATTGCCTCCGCCGTAAACAACTTCTCTCGTGCTGACACCGACGACTTCACGGTCAGGGAACATCTCCCGGACCTGTTTCAGCGCCAGGGAGTCATACGCGTCATCATACTGAGGAACGATTACACCGCCGTTTACGATGAGGAAGTTCATATAGGATGCGACGCAGATGTCTCCTTCTTCGCGGGGGATGGTGCCTTCTATATAGTCGATTTCCTCCTTGCCTGTGAGGAAGACTTGTTTTTTCGGCATCGTCAGTTTGTGGACCTTGAGTCTGCGGCCTTTGGCGTCCGTCTGTTCGCGCAGGAACGCATAAGTTTCATGACATACCTGATAGAACGGATCATTCTCATCCTCTGTCCAGATGCAGGCGACTTCACCGGGTCTGACAAAGCATGCGACGTCATCAACATGGCCATTGGTCTCGTCCGGATCAATGCCGTCCTTGATCCAGAGAACCTTCTCGCAGTTCAGATAGTCTTTGAGCATATCTTCGATTTCCTCTTTGCTGAGGTGTGGATTTCTTCCCGGGCTGAGGAGACACATCTCTGTTGTCATGACGGTTCCTTCGCCATCGACATGAAAACTGCCGCCCTCCAGAACGAAGCCCTCTGTCTTGTATGTGTCGATCCTCTCCAGCTCACAGATCTTTTGAGCGATCATGTTGTCCTGATCCCAAGGGAAATAGAGACCGTCATACAGGCCGCCCCATGCGTTGAAGTCCCAGTCGACAGCCCGCAGACCGCCTTTGTCATCTTTGACGAAGGTTGGACCGCAGTCTCTGACCCAGGCATCGTCGCTGGTCATTTCAACAACGCGGATATCTCTTGGAAGCCGGTTTCTGGCATTGGCAAACTGAGCCGGGCTTGCCAGAACAGTGACCGGTTCGAATCGGCTGATTGCGGCGGCAACAGCGGCGTACGTCTTCTGCGCCGGTTTCGCGCCGTCTCTCCAGTTGTCCGGCCGTTCCGGCCAGATCATGAATATCTGTTCCTGTTCTTCAAATTCACCGGGCATTCTGTACCCGTCTTTTTTGGGTGTTGAATCTATTCTCTTAGCCATTTGTTTTCCTTCTTTCAATTTATGGTTCAAGCCTTTGCAGAATAATCCGCAAAGGCTTGAGCCCGTCTTTTACGTATCTGTTTTTTAGTTTTTACAGAACGAATCCCATCACCAGATAGAATATTGCAGCTGCGACAGCGGCTATAATCGCATATGGCAGGTTCGCATAGCCCAGTTTTGAAGGCGGCAGTTCAACCGCTTCAGATACCAGCAGCATCTGCTCACCGAAGAAGCAGGCATTGCCGCCGCAAACAGAGCCGGAAACGGCAGCTGCCATCGTCAGGTAGACGTTCACATCGAACGTCTGCGCAAGCGGAATGATGATCGGGGCGATCAGAACCATTCCTGCCCAATAGTCCATGCCGCCGAACACGAGCAGTGCGACGACGATGAAGGAAAGGACCGGGATTACACCGCCGACCAGAACCGGTGAAACGGTCTTGATCACATAGTCGCTCAATCCGATTCCGTCAAGACCATTGACGAAGATGAATACAGCCAGCAGAATGACGATGATCTCTGCCATATCCTTGATTCCTTCGTTGAAATTCTCAAAGAACTCCGACAGCGTCATGAGCTTCCGCGGGATGTACATAACGAAGCAGGTCGCAATTGCAGCCAGTGTGGCAATGATCAGTTCATGGAAGATCAGCACCATCAGCAGAAGAACGACGACCGGAACGATGAAGTCAATGAGGTTTCCGCCCTCGACTTCTTCCACTTCAACGTCTTTAAGGTTTTCTCTCGACTGCGCGAAGGCCTTCTTCAGCGGTCCGAACTTCGGCAGAATGCCGACTGCGAGCAGCAACGTAACGATCGCAATGCAGATTGGAAATGCCATGAATGGCAGCAGTTTGGCGTATTCAGTCAGAAGCATGGAATCCTCTGAAGAGATTCCGTTGTCCTGCATGATGCCGAATACGAAGGCCGCCATCGCGGTGACCGGAAGCATTGTGCAAATCGGAACGCCCAGTGACAGAATAACGATTCCGATGCCCTCGCGCGGAACGCCGTTGGCATCGGTGATTTTCCTGACAGTCGGCCCAATTGCCAAGTCGTTGATGTAATCATCAATACAGATGACAAGACCCAGTATCCAGGTAAAGACCATACTGCTCTTTTCTGATTTGATATAACGTATCGCGAGTCTTTTGAATCCGTCAATGGCCCCGGACGCCAGGAGTAAGGCGATCAAAGAGCCAAACATCGAGATACAGAACATGACCCATGGAAATGTTCCTTCCGCCATGACAGCGTAGAAGGAATCCATGAAGCCGAACAGGAACCCCGTCCCGTCTTTCATGATGAATACCATCAGAAGCGGAATGATCATGGATTCAAGGACTCTCTTGGTGGTCATAACCAATACGACCATCAGAACCAAAGGAACAATCGTTAAAATTCCAAAGTCCATACAACCCTCCTCTCCAGTTACCAGTGATAACGGTTATTTGCTTGTGATAACGGTGCCGGTTTTTCCTTCCAAAGCGTCTATCGCTTTGCTCAGGGAAGTAATAATGGCTTTTTTATCCGGATACGCCGTCACGAACTTCATTGCGGCTTTGACCTTAGGGAGCATACTGCCGGGAGCGAACTGACCTTCTTCACAGTATTTTTCTGCTTCTTCCAGGGTCATGGCGGATAAATCTTTCTGATCCGGCTTATTGAAGTTGATGGCTACTTTTTCGACTTCCGTCAGAATCATGAGGATGTCCGCGTCGACCTGCTCTGCCAGAAGTTCTGCGGCGAAGTCTTTGTCGATAACCGCCGCAACGCCTTCCAGACTTCCGTCTTCCTTCTCGATGACAGGGATTCCGCCGCCGCCGCAGGAAACAGTAACCGTTGTATCCCACAGCTTACGAACCGCGCCGATTTCTACTATTTTCGTAGGAATTGGAGATGCGACGACCCTTCTCCATCCTCTGCCTGCGTCTTCCTTTATGGAGTAGCCTTTTTCTGCCTGCAGCGCCTTTGCCTCTTCTTCACTGTAAAACGGGCCGATTGGCTTTGTCGGATTTGTGAATCCGGGGTCATCTGATGAAACGACCATCTGCGTCGCAACGGTTGCTACCGGAATATCCAGACCTTTCTTGCTCAGAGCGAACTTCAACGCTTGCTGGATGTGGTATCCGATATATCCCTGGGACATAGCGCCGCACACGTCGAACGGCATAGCCGGCGTGACGTCTTTTGCGGTTTCAGAAGCCAGCAGGATCCTGCCGACTTGCGGTCCATTTCCGTGGACAATGCCCATTTCATATCCTCTGGCGCTGATCTCCGCCAAATAAGAACAAGTCTGTTTTACCACTTCCAGCTGTGCTTCAGCGGTGGCTTCGCCCTTACCGGACTGAAGCGCGTTGCCGCCTAATGCGACTACGATTTTTTCTGCCATAATAATTATCTCCTCTTTTTTATAATGATGTTAGCATCAGTAGGATATCACAAAATGTTCTGATGCACGATCCTGTGTTTTTTATCTTTTTGGCTGCTGCTGTGTGATGCAGTGAACGTTGCCGCCGCCGTAAGCCACTTCAGTGGTGAACACCTTTTCGACAGCATAATCCGGGAACGCGGCTTTGATCTGCTCTACGGCGAGATCGTCGTTTTCATCACCGTACTGCGGCAGAATGATGGCGCCGTTGACGATGAGGAAATTCAGATAGGATGCGATCGATACTTCGCCTTCTTCGCGCGGGATCGCGCCCTCTGCATAGTCAATCGTCGCGGCTTCTTTCAGGTAGCATGGCTCTTTGGTTACGCAGAGCTTATGGACCTTGAGTTTACGGCCTTTCGCATCGGTCTGTCCGCAAAGGAAGTTGTACGCATCCTGTGCCTGCTGATAGAACGGGTGACTCTCGTCATCAGTGTAGATGCAGAGTACCTCGCCCGGCTTTACGAAACATGCCACGTCATCGATATGACCGTTTGTTTCATACGGATCGATACCGTCTTTAACCCAGATTACCTTCTCTACATTCAGATAGTCCTTGAGGATCTGCTCGAGTTCGTCCTTGCTTTTTTCAGGGTTGCGGCTTGGGTGAAGCAGACACATCTCTGTTGTCATACAGGTGCCTTCTCCGTCAACATGGATAGAACCTCCCTCAAGCACGATGCCCGGCTGATACAGATCTGCATCTGCGATCTCGCACATCTTGCGCGCAATCATGGCGTCCTGATCCCAAGGGAAGTAAAGTCCATCAACAAGACCGCCGTACGCATTGAAATCCCAATCTACGGCACGCAGGCCGCCTTTGTCATTGATCAGGAACGTCGCACCCGAGTCGCGGATCCAGGCGTCGTTGTTGGTCATCTCAATGACACTTACGTTATCCGTTCCGCTCAATCTGGCGAGAGCATTCTCAAACTGCTCAGGAGGTACGCACATTTTCACAGGCTCATACTTCGCAATGGCTCTTGCAACGTCGCAGTACGCTTCCTGGGCCGGCTTCGCGCCGAGTCTCCAGTTGCCGTTCCACCAAGGCCACAGCATCCACACGCATTCCTGTTCCTCAAATTCTGCAGGCATTCTGTACCCGTCTGCTTTAGGGGTTGAATCAATTCTTTTAGCCATTTCATTACCTTCTTTCTTTTTTCAAAAAAGCTCAGGAGCTTTTCGCAAAGGATTTGCAAAAAGCTCCGTTGTTACCGATATTATAGTTAGAAACGGTTCGCCATGAATTCTTCGAATTCTGCTTTTGCAGCAGCGACCTGAAGTTCAGACGGCTCTTTCTGATACATCGTGAAGTATACGAGCAGACCTCTCATAGCAGTCAGTCTGTTCTCGGCTTCGTCCCATGCAATGGAGATGTCAGAATCCAGGACTTCATCCGTGACTTCTTCGTTTCTGGTAGCCGGCAGGCAGTGGAGGAACTTGGCGCCCAGGTTTGCCTTTGCCATCATTTCCTTGCTGACCTGATACTTCGGCATGAAGATCTTCTGTCTTTCTTCCGGTGAAAGTTCATTCTCATAAAGGCCATACCATACGTCAGTGTAGATGAAGTCAGCTCCGGTCAGTGCTTCATCCGGATCGTCCGTGACCATCCAGGAACCGCCGTTTTCCTGCACATGTCTTTCGTAGATGTCCGTGTGCTCCGGTCTGAGCTGGAATCCCTTCGGGCCATAATGTACATAATTGCCGCCCAGTTTGGTCACAATGAAGCCCAGTGACGCGCATACCTGTGTCGCATCGCCTACGAATACGACCTTGCAGTCTTCAAAGCGCTTGCCCTCCGGCAGATGCTCGAACATGGTGATCACGTCGGCAACTTCCTGCGTCGGGTGGTTGTAATCCGACATACCGTTCAGTACAGGTACGGAAGATGAATGTGCGAGTCTTACCACTGTATCATGGTCGATTACTCTGGCCATAATAACGTCACAGTATCTGGAAAGAACTCTGCCGGTATCTTCGATGGTCTCGTGTCCACCCAGCTGAATCATGCCCGGGCCGAGGTACTGCGCGTGCCCGCCCAGTTGTTCCATCGCTGTTTCAAAAGATACTCTCGTTCTTGTGGATGACTGCTGGAAGATCATTGCCAGAGTTTTGTCTTTCATGAGCTTTGGCTCATAGCCGGCTTTAATTGCCTTTTTCAGCTGCAGGGACAGATCGATGATGTCCAGCAGTTCCTGCTTCGTGAAATCACATGTGTCGAGGAAGTGTCTCATTTCGTTGTTTGCCATAATGTTTCCCTTTCTTCTTGTTCTTTTGTTTCAATAGCGTCCTGTTCAATGTCTCCTATGTTTTCTTTAGTGTTGTATAAATTTTATACTACTTTTTCCGCGCATGCAATTACCCGTCATTGCGAAATCGGGAGACTACCACTATAGTAGTAGAAAATTTTGCGCCGTCTGTTGACAAGAAGTCTTTGCGTCCTTAAACTTTTAGTGGTGGAAATTAAGTAATGACAAGAATGTGTGTTTTTAGCAGGAGCATGAGATGAACGGTCTGAGCAGCAGCCAATGGGAAAAGATTGATGAAATTGTCCTGAAGATTTACGCAGAGCAAGATCTCCGTAAAATGCGGCTGCAGTTTCTCGACAACATTCAGAATCTGATCCCCCATGACAAGTCCTTCTTCGATCTGGGATATATTAAAAAGAATCAGGTAGTCTTTTTTGATCCGGTGACAAACAACATGAAGGAAGAGTTTCTGGCCGCATATTTTGATACATATGAGCCCACAGATGTGATGTTCTGGTTCTTCTCGCAGAACAATACAGATATTTATCGGGAAAGCGATTACATCACGGAAATGATGCTGGAAACGTCCGCGTTCTATAACGAATGGCTGAAACCGCAGGGGATCAGGCGAAGTATCGGAGCGCGTGTGGCTATGGGAAATATGCTCTACGGGTCTGTTACGTTATGGCGGGAGGAGGAACACGGTGACTTCTCGGATGATGAAGTTCAGATCCTGGAGATTCTCAACCGGCATCTGGCACAGTATTTTTACAATAAGTATCCGAAAGGGATCAAAAGAAACAACGAGAATGAATACTCCGACAGCCTGATACATATCTACGGGCTGACGGAGCGGGAGGCGGAGATCGTTGACAAAATCTATCAGGGGTATACAAGCAAAGATGTCTCAGAGGCCCTCTTTATTTCCGAGAACACGGTAAAGAAACACACCTACAACATTTTCAAGAAAATGAACGTCAAGAATCGTTCGCAGGTCATCAGAATCGTGCACGGATTTGATATTGCCGCGCAGGAAACTCTCACAGATGAGAGAAAGCAAAAACTGGATAAGTGAAGAAAAGGCTTCTGTGTGTCCGGAGATCGACAGATCGAAAGGCGCGCAGTTTCTTTTTTTAGAAAATTGTTAGCACTCTCTTGCGATGAGTGCCAAAAAAGTGTTGACTTTGGTATATCAAGGGCTTACAATGAATTCAGGAAGGGCAAAAGCCCCAAAAACAAGTAAAAACACACAACTGAAAGGGGTTGATGTTATGAATATCGAAAAGTACACACAGAAAGCACAGGAGGCGATTATCGATTGCCAGAACATCGCCGTTGAGGAAGGGCACCAGCAGGTGGACGGTGAACATCTTCACATGGCACTGTTGCAGCAGAAGGACGGACTGATTCCGAAGCTGCTGGCTTACGCCAAGATCAATGTTGGTGAAATCATCGGTTCTGTTCAGGCAGAACTGGATAAAATACCAAAGGTAAGCGGCAGCGCAGATCAGATGTATTCAACGAGACGGCTGCAGCAAATTTTCGTCGACGCTGAGAAAAAGGCCGCTCAGTTCAAGGATGAATACGTCAGTGTCGAGCACCTGTATATGGCGCTGCTCGATGAGCGGAACACGCCGAGTGCAGCCATCTTCAAGAGATATGGGATGAGTAAGGACTGTTTCCTAAACGCCCTCAATCAGGTGCGCGGAAACCAGCGCGTGACGAGCCAGAATCCGGAGGAAGGATACGACGCGCTGAACAAGTACGGACGCGATCTCGTTGAGATGGCCAGAGACGGCAAGCTGGATCCGGTCATCGGCCGTGACGCTGAGATCAGACACACCATCCAGATCCTCTCCAGGAGAACGAAGAACAATCCGGTTCTCATCGGCGAACCGGGTGTCGGCAAGACGGCAGTCGTGGAAGGACTGGCCCAGAGAATTCTCAACGGAGATGTGCCGGAAGGGCTGAAGGACAAGACCATCTTCGCCCTCGACATGGGTTCTCTGATCGCGGGTGCGAAATACAGAGGTGAATTTGAGGAGCGACTGAAGGCGGTCATCAACGAAATCGAGAAATCCGACGGAAGGATTTTGCTCTTCATCGATGAACTGCACAATATCGTCGGCGCAGGAAAGTCGGAAGGCGCCATGGACGCGGGCAACCTGCTTAAGCCGAAACTGGCCAGAGGCGAACTGCACTGCATCGGCGCGACGACGCTCGACGAGTACCGTAAATACATCGAAAAGGATGCGGCGCTGGAGAGACGTTTCCAGAAGGTCATGGTCGATCAGCCGAGCGTGGAAGACACCATCTCCATCCTGCGTGGCCTGAAGGAGCGGTTCGAGATCCATCACGGCGTCAGAATCACGGACGGTGCGCTGATTGCGTGCGCGACTCTGTCCGACCGCTACATCACCGACCGATTCCTGCCGGACAAAGCCATCGATCTGATGGATGAAGCGGCGGCCAGGATCAGAACCGAGATCGACAGCATGCCGGCGGAACTGGATCAGATTTCCCGTAAGATCATGCAGCTGGAGATTGAGAAGCAGGCACTGACCAAAGAGACGGACAAGGCGTCGAAGGCCAGACTGGAAGCGCTGGAAGCAGAGCTGGCAGAACTCAGGGATGAGGACAACGCCCTTCGCGCCCAGTGGGAAAATGAAAAGAACGCGATCGCGGAAGTCAAGGAAGTTAAGCAGCAGCTGGACGACCTCCGCCATGAAATAGAAGAGGCTGAGAGACGGTACGACCTGGAGAAACTGGCCGAACTGAAGTACGGCAAACTTCCAGAACTCGAGAAAAAGCTGGAAGAGGAAAAAGCAAAAGCAGAAAAAGCCGAGGAAGCGCGACTCCTGAAGGAAGAAGTCGGCGAAGAAGAAATCGCCGAAGTCATCTCTGGATGGACAGGCATCCCGGTGGCCAAACTGGTCGAAACAGAAAGAGAAAAACTGCTGAAGCTGCCGGAGATTTTGCACAAGAGGGTCATCGGTCAGGATGAAGGAATCCAGTCTGTATCGGAAGCTGTACTGAGAGCCCGCGCGGGACTCAAGGACGCGAAACGGCCGATTGGCTCGTTCATCTTCCTGGGGCCGACAGGCGTTGGTAAAACGGAACTGGCGAAAGCCCTGTCTGAAGCGCTCTTCGATTCCGAGCGAAACATGGTCAGAATCGACATGTCCGAATATATGGAGAAGCACTCCGTATCCAGACTGGTCGGAGCGCCTCCGGGATATGTGGGATACGATGAGGGCGGTCAGCTGACCGAAGCGGTCAGACGGAAGCCGTACAGTGTCATTCTGTTTGATGAAATCGAGAAAGCGCATCCAGATGTATTCAACATCCTGCTGCAGCTCCTCGATGACGGCAGACTCACCGACAACCAGGGCAGAACCGTCGACTTCAAAAACACCATCGTCATCATGACTTCCAACATCGGAAGCAGCATGCTGATCGATGGTATCAGAAACGACGGCACGGTGGATCCGGACGTCAAGGAGCAGGTCGAAAACGAGATGAAGAAGTATTTCAGACCGGAGTTCCTGAACAGAATTGACGACATCGTTGTCTTCTCACCGCTCACCCAGGATCAGATCATCAGGATCATCGAACTGGGACTGGCGGATATCGAGGCGAGACTGAAAGAGCGTGAGATCACGCTGGAGCTGACCGATGCGGCCAAGGCGTTCATTGCGGACGAATCCTACGACGCAGCATACGGCGCGCGTCCGGTCAAGCGCTTCCTGCAGAAGAATATCGAGACAGAGCTCGCCGGCGAACTGATCCGCGGCACGATCCTCGACGGCGATCACGTCGTCATCGATACCGACGGACAAAGACTCGTCTTCACTACAAAATAACATAAAAAAGAGCGGCTGGCCTCCCCAGCCGCTCTTGCTATTGTACTAGTTTGAGATTCTCCGGACTGCCTTTGAAGCGGCGCCGGTACCAGTTGATCAGGAACGTCATGACGTAATCGTAGAGGATCATCATGACCAGACCGGCAGCAATGAGACCGCCCACCGGCCAGTCCGGCATGTGCACGCCGGCCGTGAGAACGGATTTGAAGACAAGTAAACCAACCACTAAAACAGCGGCGAAGTAGATCACCTTGAGGATGATCTGCAATACGCCGCTTTTAATTTTCTCAATATAAAGCTTGAGCACTGCGTAGTACCCGAAGCAGAAAATGTATGGGACGAGAGCCAGCTTGTTCGGTACGAGAATCAGTCCCAGCAGACTTGACGCCGCGAAGACAGAAAGTCCGCCAGCCGCGCCGGCCTCAATGACCATTGCAGCCGTAAAAAGAGAGCTGATCAGATAAAGAGTCAGCTCGATTCCCGGCACGAACGATGCGCCGAACATAAATATGACAGCCAGGGCGGTACAGATGCCGCCCAGAGCGATTTTGCCTGTCCTGTTTGTCTTCATGCTTTTGCGGTGTTATCAGATGCAGTCGCAGCAGCAGTCCGCGCAGATGTAGCACTGGAGCGCCTGGCAGCACATGTCGTCATTGCTCATGCTGTTGTAGCCGTGACCCTGGGCCTGGTTCTGATAAACGTTGCCCTGATTGACGACGCTGGCGTAGTGACGTCTGTATTCCTGATTGGCTGGTTCCATGTTGCAGGCAACCTGCAGGTTTTTCACAGCCTCGTCGTACCAGCCCTTGCGCGAGGAAACGACGCCTTTGAGGAAGTACCATTCCGCCGGTCTCGGCGAGATCTTCTGCAGCGCCTGTTCGGCTTCGTCCAGTCTGCCCATGTCGATGTCTCTGCGGATCTGCATGTAGTCTGCGTCACTCTGGGACGCATACGCGCCGCTGCCCTGTGAAGCGTAAGCACCGCCGCCCTGAGATGCATACGCGCCGCCGCCACCGTAGTTGGTGTATGTGTTCTGTCCGGCGGAGCCCGGTTTCTTCATGAGCATGTCGTACGCCTCGTTGATTTCCTGCATCTTCTCTTCGGCAAGATCCGACAGCGGATTGTCCGCGTACTTGTCCGGATGATACTTCTTGACGAGCTCTTTGTACGCCGCCTTGATTTCTTCTTCTGTTGCGCCTTCTTTAATCCCTAATACTTCATATGGATTCATCGGATTCTCCTTCGTTTTTCTTCTGGTTTATGATCTCCTCGGTCTTACGGTTCATGCCGAAGTAGATTACATTGTCTATTATACCGCGGTTCTTTTTTATATCAAGTGATTCTGTCTGCTCGCTGAGCACAGCCAGGTAATGGTACAGATTGAATTCCAGATCGCTGCGGATCCGGTCGCGGAACTGCTGGGTCGTTTCAAACAGCATATCGGCGTTGCCGGAGACCTGACCTTCGTAGTCGAAGCGGTACAGCAGCGGGTTGTAGGCGCCGCTTTCGATGTTTTCCTCAATGTCGTCCACTGCGTCGATCAGATAGATCCACTTGCCCATATGGTATCCGATGCGGCCGAAGGTTTCCTGCAGATCCTGTGCATCCGGATAGAGGGACCGGGCGCCCTCCCGGAAGATGACTTCCATGATTTTGGAAAAGGACTCCGCGGCTTCGTCGAGACTCTCGCACTTCGCCTCCTCCAGGCCGTTCAGCTTCGCCAGATTGATCTCAATGCCATCGCAAAGATCAGGGTACTTCTTCTGCAGTTTTTTGTGAAGGCTCCGCAGGAGCCGGATCGTTGCTTTTGCGTAGGCTTTCCCTTCATCATGGGCATCGTCGAGCATCTTGTACCAGGCGAGAATGAGCATGACGTCTCCCGCGTATTCGACGGCTGCGTTGCGGATGATGGTTTTGTTCTTGATGTGATGGGCGATGCAGTGCTCCTGAACCGGCGCGTCGGGTTCCTCGTCCACGCAGGCGAGCAAAAGCGCCAGAAAGGCGGCATCATAACTGAGGGCCATCCGCGGAAGCTGCCCGTACTCTTTGCCGATGTACTTGCACACACCGCAGTAGTAGCCCATATAGATTTCGTATTCGCGGACCTTCAGATCCGGCTTGAAAATCTGCACGTATCCTAACATAGGAGTATCTTAACACAAAACCCGCCAGCGTTGATTATGTTTTGCGGATTTGTTAAGATGATTCTGAAAAAAGGGACAGCGGAGACAATGAATCGTATCACGGAAGCGGACAAGTTGATAGAGATGCTGGAAACAGCAGGGCACGAAGCCTACTACGTGGGCGGCTGTGTGCGAGATTTTCTGCGGGCTCAGACCGGAGCGGACATCGATGTGACCACCAGCGCTACGCCTGACGAGATGAAGGAAGTCTTCGCGGGACTGCGGTACTTCGAGACGGGGATCCAGCACGGTACGCTCACGGTGCTCACACCGGACGACGCGCACAGGCCGATTGAGATCACCACCTTCCGGACGGACGGTGCGTACACGGATAATCGGCACCCGGACACGGTTCGGTTCGTCCGGAATCTGGAGGAGGATCTGGCGCGCCGTGATTTCACCATCAACGCTATGGCCATGGACAGAAAAGGAGAGGCCATCGATATTTACGAGGGGCAGACAGACCTTCAGGCCGGGCTGATTCGCGCGGTGGGTGATCCCGACAGGAGATTTCAGGAGGATGCGCTGCGCATCCTGCGGGCACTCCGATTCGCGGCGGTGCTGGACAGGGGCGGTGAGTCCTTCGCCATTGAAGCGGCAACGGAAGCGGCCATGTTCCGGAACAAGGAACTGCTGCGGAACATCTCTGCAGAGCGGATCTATGCGGAACTGAAAAAGCTGATTACCGGACCGTACGCAGGCATCGTTATCAGGCGATACGTGGAGATCATCGGCGTGTTCATTCCGGAACTTCTGCCGATGAAGGGCTTCGAACAGCACAATCCGTACCACAAGTACGATGTGCTGGAGCATTGCGTCCGGGCCATGGAAGTTGTGGAAGGCGCCGGGTTTGCGGAAGGCTACCAGATGAAGCTGGCTGCGTTGCTGCATGACGTGGCCAAGCCGCAGAAGTTCTTCCTCGATGAGAACGGCGTGGGACATATGTACGGTCATGCTGCGGCAGGCGAAGAGATGGTGCGGAACATTCTGAACAGGCTGAAAGCCGATAACGAAACAAAGAAGCGCGTCTGTATGCTCGTCAAGTATCACGATCTGGTCTTCCAGGAAGACCGCAGACTCCTCAAAAAATGGATGAACAGATATACGCCGGAGATGTTGCTGGAGATTTTGCACATCAAGCGGGCGGACAACCTGGCCACCGGAAATATGAGCGAAGAACTGGCGCAGAAGTTCGACAGAATCGAGGCGGAGATCCGTGCGATTCTTGAGGAGGAGCAATGCTTCAGTGTGAAGGATCTTGCCGTGGACGGCAGCGACCTCATGGCAGTTGCCGGAGGGCTCAGTGATCAGCGGTGGCAGACGAGCGGTCCGTGGATCAGGAGTCTGCTGCAGGCGCTGCTGGATGACGTGATCGAGGGTACGCTTCCGAATGAAAAAGAAGCCCTGACGGCACGGGCCGCAGAGCTTCTGAAAAAAGCTGATTAGAGATTCACTTAAATACCGATCTTGAGGAGCTCGATGAACTGCCGTGCGGTTCGCGGGCTCCTTCCGTTTCTTCTGATTGCAAAAGCTTCCGCCTTTGTGTTGAGCTCTGTTTCGGAGAGCTCGTCTTCTCCGTCGCCCACGGCGATGCCGTACTCATCGGCGAGAGAACGCACGATGGAGAGATAATCCTCCTTGTCCGGCTTGCTGAAGGTGATTGTGAGGCCAAACCGCGCGGCCAGGCTCATGGTCTCCTGCATGGTGTCGTTGAGATGGAGGTCATCGTCGAAACCGTTCACGCCGACCCGGTCGGCAGCCGACTCGCGGACGAGATGGCGCCGGTTGCTCGTGGCGTAGATGACGGCGTTATCGCCGCATCCAGTGATGCTTCCTTCCAACGTCGCCTTGAGGGCGGCGAAATTGTCGTCGTTTCCGGCGAAGCTCAGGTCGTCGATGAAGATGATGAACTTAAGCGGATTGGAAGCGATTTCCTCCATGACAGCAGGAATCTGGAAGAGCTGGTTCTTCTTCAGCTCAATCATACGCAAGCCCTGGTCGGCATAGGCGGCTGCCACCGCCTTGATTGTGGTGCTTTTGCCTGTGCCCATGTCGCCGTAAAGCAGAATATTGCTGGCACCGCTGCCGTCGAGGAGTGCCTCTGTATTGCGAACGACCAGTTCGCGCTCGCGTTCGTATTCGAAGAGCTGGTCGAGGCGCTGGTAGTCAGGATGCGCGACGGGAACGATCTGCTCCTCATCCACGCGGAAGAATTTATATTTGGCGTAGATGCCGTAGCCGGTTGTGGCGATGTCGGCGAGTTTCCCGGTGAAGTCCCGGATCAGATTGAGCTCTTCGGTGGTCCACTTCGGGAGGGCGATGCCTCTTCCGCCGGAAGGGTCTGAATCCAGCACCATTTGGCGGATCTCAGCAGATGGAATCTGTCCGATATCGTTCAGCATCGTGAGTTCATTCTTGACCGCTGCCGCAATCTCCGGATCGATTTTCTGTCCGGCCGCTACCGCCTTCACGTAGAAGTTGTCGTCGTCGAGGACGAGTCTGCGGATGTACGCCGAGAAGTTGGCGCCTTCCGGATAGAGTTTCGAAATGAAGTCGCTGTAAGCCGCCACCGAATTTTCATCCAGAAGCCTCCGCAGGGAAAGGACCGCCGGGTCTTCCTTGACCTGCCGGAAGATGGCGAGGGAATCGATCTTTGAACCAAGTTCGTTGTAGATACTCATGAGTTCAGCTCCTTATGGTTGCTTTTGCACGGGGTGTTTAAGGTATTTGTTCTGTTGGATTGATTATACAACAGAAAGTGAAATACATTTTAAAAACTTTTTTGCCTGAAACGGTTGACACCTTAGACGCCGCGGAGTATGATACTACTGTATTACTGGTTTAATTGACTAAAGCAACCAAATCAGTCTAGTAGCATAACATCTATCTTCTTGAATTGAGGCCTTCGGGTCTCTTTTCATTTTAAATGTGGTATACTGTTGCCATGAGATTGAACAAATATATCGCGTCAGCCGGCGTATGCTCCAGAAGGAAGGCGGATGAGCTGATCGCCAACGGAAATGTGAAGATAAACGGCGTTGTCATAAGGGAGATGGGCGCCCAGGTCGAAGAAGGAGATGCTGTTTCAGTTAACGGTACCGAAATCAAAGCAGATGCGGCGAAGGTCTACGTGGCTGTCAACAAGCCGATGGGTTATATTACCTCCATGGACGACGACAAAGACCGGCAGACGGTTGCCGATCTGGTGGCGGATATTCCGGAACGGCTGTTTCCGGTGGGCCGTCTCGACTACAATACGACGGGCCTCCTGATCATGACCAACGACGGCGCGCTGACCTATGCGCTGACTCACCCGAAACACGAGGTGAGCAAAACCTACGTAGCGACGGTCGCGGGGGTTCTTTCCAACGCGCGGCTGGCCAGGCTCCGCAAGGGCGTCGATATCGGCGGTTTCGTGACGTCCCCGGCGCAGGTACGTGTGCTCAGACAGAATCCACGCTCTGCGGTGGTTGAAATCTCCATCCACGAAGGCAAGAACCGTCAGGTCCGCAAGATGTTCGCGGCGGTCGGCAACAAGGTCCAGAGTCTGGAACGGGTGGCTATCGGCGACATCCGGCTAGGCAGGCTGCTTCCGGGTCATTACCGGAAGCTGACGAAAGCGGAAATAGAGTATCTCAAATCCCTGTAACAGATATGAAAAAAGAGGCTTCGCACAATGCGAGGCCTCTTTTCGATCTGTGTTCCAATACCCGCGGTTCAATATCCGCTTACTTTCTCTTCATTTCCTTCGGCGTTACGCAAGTTCCGGAAGCTCTGGCAACGATGATTGGCTCCTCCAGGAAGTCAGCTGCGGAATCGTTGATGTCCTTTCTGGAAACGATGACCTTTCTTGCTTCGAAGACCATGTGCCTTGAAGTGTTGCCGATCTTGTCAATCTCACCGTAAGCTTCAATGTAGTCGCCAGCATAAGTCGGTGCCAGGAATTCTACGTTATCATATGCGCAGAACAGACCTTCGTCGCCGTCCAGCTTGATGAGCAGCTCAGTAGCAACGTCGCCAAACAGGTGAACCATGTGTGCTCCGTCGACCAGTTCTCCGCCGTAATGTGCGTCCTTTGCAGACATTCTCAGTCTCAGTGTTGAAGTGATTTTTTCCATCTTGAATCTCCTTTTCGTTTTATTGTCATTGAATTACGAACTGATTTACTCGTAGGTATATCGTACCATATATCTATTGCAAAACCAATGCCAAGCGTTTATCATAGGAATCAGAGAAAAACGAACCGAATTCGGTTCGGGAGGGAAAGATAGATGAACACATATGGACTTGAACGATCACTGACTCCGCGCCGGACGTTCACACCGCTGGCGTGGGAGTTGGACAACAGCAGTCAGCTCAAGGAAGGCGAAGTCAGAATCGCACTGGATAAGGTGCACGTAGATGGCACGAGTTTCCGGCAGATCTGTCAGGAAGCGGGTAACGACGAGGAGCAGATCAAGGAAAAGATCAAGGATATCGTCATCCGAAGAGGCAAGCTGCACAATCCCGTCACGGATACGGGCGGACTCTTCTGCGGTGTCGTCGAAGAAATCGACAGCGGATATAACAATGACAAAGGCCTGAAACCGGGCGATGAAGTCATCTGCAACTCGTCTCTGGCGGGCATTCCGATGTATATCGACAAAATCAACGGCATTGACAAGACCTATCCGCAGTTTGACGCGGAAGGCTACGCCATTGCGCTTCCGGGAATGCCGATCATCAAACGGCCGGAGGATATTCCGATCGATCTGCTTCTGTTTACCTTCAACGAATCGGGAACCATATACACTGTCGCGAAGGAGGCAGAGAATAAGAAACGCTTCGCGGTACTGGCCAACAACGTCATCATGGCTCTGATTTATGGATACACCATCAAGAAGGCGGCTGGCGAGGATGCTGAGATTGCCTGTGTGCTCGACAGGAATACGCCGGTGGCGCTGAAGGGGCCGGGGATCGAAGAAATAAAGTCTAAGCTATTCACACAGATCGACTATGTCAATATGATGCGGCCTGCCGATTGCCTGCGGGATTTTAAGGGCAAACCGCAGGTGGACATGGTGGTGAACTGTGCGGATATACCGGGCGCGGAGACCATCAGTGTCATGGCTGCCAGAAACGGCGGAACGGTGATCTTCGCCAACTTCATCAGCAATTACAATATCGCGCTGTACGTGACCGAGGCGGTATCTAAGGATCTGAACATCAAGTGTGCGGACGGATATCTGGAGAAATACGATGAGTTGGACTTTGAGATCGTCCGGGGCCTCGCGCCTTATTTAGAAGGCAATCTGGTGCCGCGAGAGGAGACCCGCCGGGGTGGGCAGAAATCAGAAGTCGATCGCGAGATCCTGGAACAGTACAACCAGCACAATCTGGAAGAAGCCGAGGGCTTCATTGCGGTGAGCCCTAAAATGCGCTCTGTGCTGGATGAAATCAAGAGCGTTTCCAAGTACGACTGCAATGTGCTCATCACAGGAGACACTGGTGTCGGTAAGGAAAAGGTGGCCAATATCATACAGAAGAACAGCCGCCGGAAGATGCAGCCGTTCGTCAAGATCAACTGCGCCTCCATCTCGCCGAACCTGATCGAGTCGGAGTTTTTCGGCTATGAGAAGGGTGCGTTCACGGGTGCGGACACCAAAGGCAAGATCGGTTATTTCGAGGCGGCGGACAACGGCATCATCTTTCTGGACGAAGTAGGAGAACTGCCGATGGATATGCAGGCGAAACTCCTTCGCGTGATCCAGGAAGGTGAGTTCCTGAAGGTCGGCGGTACCACGCCGGTCAAGACTGATGTCAGGATCATTTCGGCCACCAACAAAGATCTGGAAGACCTGGTGGAAAAGCGCGTGTTCCGAAGAGACCTATACTACAGGCTCAACGTCTTTCCGATCCGGGTGCCGGCGCTGGACGAACGTCCAGAGGATATTTCTCACCTGACGGACAGCTTTATCCGGAAGTACAACGAGAAGTTCGGCATGAACAAGTACATGGATGACGAAGCCAAGGAAAATCTGGCGGCCCACAAATGGCCGGGCAATATCAGGGAACTGGAGAACGTGGTCCAGAGACTTCTGATTGCCAGCAGCGGAGACGCCATTTCGGTCATCGACGTAGTGAAGGAGCTGGACGGAAAGCTGATGGGAGGTGTTGATACATCTTTGCCGGGAGAGTCTGATGAAGCGGGCAGCATCGATCTGACGAGCATGGTCGAGGCCTTTGAGAAGAACATCATCCAGCAGGCGATTGAGAAGTACGGATCTACCCGTAAGGCTGCAAAAGCAATCGGCATTTCCCAGACCCAGTTCGTGCGGAAAAAGAACAAATACGGGTTGTAAGCAGCCAGTCATGCAAAGGCAACACGAATGCGAACCGTTATCGGTTCGCATTTTTTATGCAAAGAACCTGATTCGGTTCAAAATCGCCTGGAGAAAAGCCTGATTACTGCCTTTGCATTGTTTCTGCAAAAAAACAAACTTTGTGAAAGCCTTAACAGATAGGGTTTCCACAGAGGACCCTCAGATTGGCACACATATTGCTACAAATATAACGTAAGTTAAAACTGCCTTTGCAAAAAGGCGAAGCTTGGCAAAGGCTGAGAATACAAACTTTTTAGGAGGAAAAAAGATGAAAAAAGGAAATCCGTACGGAACACACAGAGTTATTTCACCGAAGGGCGTTCTGCCACAGCCTGCAGACGTTGTAGACAACACAATGGAAATCTACGACAACGAGATTCTGATCGATGTTAAGACACTGAACATCGACTCAGCTTCATTCACAGAGATCTGCAAGCAGGTTCTGAACAAGAAGCCGGCTGAAATCGAGACACAGGAAGAAAAAGACAAGGTTGCACAGTGCATGAAGGACATCGTTGCGAAGGCCGGAAAGCACAAGAACCCTTGGACTGGTTCAGGCGGAATGCTGATCGGAACCGTTAAGGAAATCGGACCGGAGTGGAAGGGCGACCTGAAGGTTGGCGACAA
>JAILDT010000018.1 GCA_024689085.1 Clostridia bacterium
CCCACTTGCCGTTCTTATGCCACAAGAATATTAAAATCCCCGGAGATAAAGGGATCTGCCGGGGACTTTCGCTGTCTCAAAAGAAGAAAGATGTTTGCGATGATCCGGATTTACTATACTTTGTTCCATATGGTCACAACAAACCCGTCTACGTTATTACCGTAGATCTGATGGATACAATTTTCCGGTATTTCTATCAGCGTATTGTCATCTTCTGCCGGAACATAATAAACTTCAATCTCTGCTCCATGGGATTGCGCGAAGTGATATTTTTTGTCTTCGGAATGGGCTTTCATGAAATGGGTGTATTCTTCAAGCGATAAGCCCTTCTCCTGCATGATTTTTGAGTGCGGGTATCCTACGTATCGGAAATGCCAGGGCTCGTGCGCGATTCCCGTAATTGCTTCTTTGTCCTTTGTGTAGCGTTCGATAAATCCATAATCCGGTGCTGCTTTCCTGAACGCATCGCAGATACCGTCATAGGGGAAATCAGGACAGATAAAATCAATTTCTTCTTCGTTCGACCCCAGATCAATCGCAAGCCCAGTCTGATGTTCACTATGATTCGGCAAGGCAACATATTTCCTCGTAAAGTCTTCCCCGTTTTCTCTCCGCGAATCATTCCATATGTCAGACTGCTCCTTTAATGAACGATAACCGCTCACAGGAACAATGGCATTTCCTGCACAGATTTTTTCAAGAATAAGCTGCAGCAGATGTGCGGCATCACGCTTCATCAGAATGTCCGGGAAGCGCATGTCAGCAGGAATCAAACTCTCTGCTTTTTTGTTTCTAAGCGGATACTCTGCATTGACGTATTTAACGAGCAATGAAAAAAGCGATGCAAATAAACTAAAAGGGGGGTTTGTACAACAGATATCACATTCTTTTAAGTACTCAATGCACTCCTCTGATCGAAAATCACCATTTCCGCGCAACCTCTTTACGGTGTTCTTTTTTTGTAATACCTCCTTGATTGTTTCATCGTCGGCTTCAACATTTCGCTTTCCAGGCATTTTCGTTACAATAAGTACATATCCTTCTCCAGAAGTTCGGTGTTTTGAAATAACAAAAGCTCTGCACAGTCATATGCAGAGCAATGTATTCCGGCACCGGATAGAAAGGACTATTTAATCAACGAACCTCAAATGGTCCGACGAGAAATCCCGGATTGATCCATTTTCGCTCCGGATTGTTCTTTGAAATAAACCGCCGGAAAAACAGTTCAATGCCCCAGCCAACTACACATCCTATAAAAAAAAGAAACGCGAAAACAAGGAATATGTTCATCTTTCCTCCAACATCTTCATCTGTTTTTTTCTGCTGTTCACTGTTCCTTCAGCAGAAAGTCTTCCGTGATTCCGCGAAGGCCTGCCTGGTCTTTGATGATGACCATTCCTCTGCCTGTTTCAACCAGACTGTCTTCCGCGAACCGTTTGATGATGCGCGCCACCACTTCTCTGGCGGTATTGATCTCTTTCGCGATCTGCTCGTGGGTCGCGTGAACGATGAGCGTCTGATCTCCCGCCTGACTTCCTTCCGTATGATTCAGCAGATACGCCGCGACCCGCTGATCGATGCCATAGAACACGATCTGCTGGAACGTCCACATGACATCGGAAAACCGCTGCGTCAGAATCTCATAAATGCAGCTCCGCACATGGACATTGTTCTGTTTCAGCCCCGCCAGCACTGCCGTCGGTACAATCAGGATGCGGCTGTCTTCTTCCAGGACCATCTGTGTATCAAAGGTGACCTGATACATGATGCAGGACGCAGTCAGCACGTCGTATTCACCTTTCCGGATATGGTACAGGGTGATCTCGCGTCCCTCTTCGGACATCATGTACGCCCGCACAGAACCTTCCAGTACGACGACCAGACCCAGACAGTCACCCTCCATCGCATGGAGGATGCTGTCTTTTTTGTAATCGCGTATGACCGCATAGTCAGCAACGCGCTCTTTTTCCCGGTCTGTCAGTTTATCCCAGAATACCAGTTGCTCCAGCTGATGTCTTAACTCAGACATAGTACGTTTCTCCCTTTCGCTCAATCCACCTTCTCGTCCGGAGAGCCGGAGAATCGCACATCAGATGAACAGATTGACGTTGGATTCTTCCGCCGCGCCGAGATATGTCCCGACGCCGCCGATTTCAACGCCGTCAATGAGTTCTTCTTCGCGGATACCCATGACGTCCATGCTCATGGAACAAGCGATGATTTTCACACCGGCGTCCATGGCCTTTTTCATCAGGTCTTCCAGTGAATCGATATTCTTATCCTTCATAATCCCCTTCATCATCGCTGTGCCCATGCCACACATGTTCATCTTACTCAGTTTCAGGTTCTGCGGTCCCCGCGGCAGCATCATACCGAACATCTTCTCCATAAAGTTCTTTTTGATCGGCAGCTTCTGCGATTTCCGCAGAGCCGTCAGTCCCCAGAAAGTGAAGAACATAGTGACCGGTCTGCCCATGGCCAGAGCTCCGTTGGCGATGATAAATGACGCTAGCACCTTATCCATATCTCCGTCGAAGACAATGATGGTCTTGCCCTGCGGAGTGTCAACGACTTTGCTTCCTTCTGCCGGAGCTCCGCCATCCAAAGGACCGCACTGCCCGGCGCCCTTCTGAATGCAGGCGACATACTCAACGCCTTCCTTCTCATTGGAAATCAGTGTGTTCCCGGTCCTCCTGCACCAGGAAACGATGTCTTTGGAGAACCCCGGATCGGATGCGGCTACTTTCAGTATATCACCGTCTTCCATATTTTCAATATTCTTGTAAACTTCCATGATCGGACCCGGGCACTGCATGCCGCAGCAGTCCAGAGAAATCTCTTTTACGTTTTTCATATCTGCTCCTTTGATGAACGCATCAGCTGCAGCGGTGTTGGACCCAACGGCTTCTGAAGCTTTTGCAAAAGCTTCCGGCTCGGCATGTGTCGATGCATAAAAACGCACGCCGCCCGGATACACTGAGACGTCCCCGAACCCGTTTTGCATGAGTATTCTCGCTGCATTGTAGGAACGCACTCCGATGGCGCAGAAGGTAATATAGGATTTGGACGGATCCAGTTCATCCAGGCGTCCGCGCAGCTGATCCAGCGGAATGTTCACCGCGCCCGGAATCTCATAAGCCATACGCTCCGCTTCTTCACGGATATCCAAAAGAACGGTATCTTTGTCTGTATCCGGCGTATCCCAGTCACAGAACCGGACCATGCCGCGGATGATGTTTTCCGCAGTAAAGCCGGCCATGTTCACCGGATCCTTGGCGGATGAGTAAGGCGGCGCATAGGCCAGTTCCAGCGATTTCAGATCTTCAATGTCCGCTCCCATTCTCAGCGCAACGCCGATGGTATCGATTCTCTTATCAACACCATCTGTTCCGACGATCTGCGCCCCGAAGATCCTGCTTCCGTCCGAAGCAAAAATCATTTTCAGAATCATAGGCACTGCACCCGGATAATATCCCGCATGGTGGTTCTGCGTGATGATCAGGGTCTCGTAGTCAATGCCTTTCTGCAAGCCCTGTTTCTTCAGGGTCTTCTCGTTGCTTCCTGTGGACGCCGCCGTGAGATCGAAGACTTTCGCTACGGAAGATCCTTGGGTTCCATGATATGTTTCGTCGCCGCCCGCAATGTTGTCCGCGACGATGCGTCCCATTTTGTTCGCCGGCCCCGCCAGGGGAACCATGGTTCTGCCGCCGCTGACGATGTCCGTTACCTCGATCACATCCCCTGCTGCGTAGATGTCCGGGTCAGCTGTTCTGAGATGGTCATCCGTAATGATGCCGCCCCGTTCATTGAGGGCAAGTCCTGCCTCTTTCGCCAGCTGGCTGTTCGGTCTGACGCCGATGGAAAGGATCACCAGATCCGCCTGCAGTTCTCTGCCGCTCTTCAGACGAACGGTGATACTGTCCCCGCCGCTGCCGTCGCCGCTTCTGAAGGAATCGACGCCATCTCCAAGATGAAGTGCCACGCCGTTCTCCGCAATGTTTTCATGAAGCAGTTTCGCCATCTCAGGATCGAACGGCGCCATGACCTGATCCATTGCTTCTACCAGAGTGACATCCAGTCCCGCGTGGTGCAGGTTTTCTGCTGTTTCAATACCGATGAATCCGCCGCCGATGACGACTGCGCTCTTCGCGCCGCCCCGGGCGTTGATCATGTCACGGATTTTGTCTGTATCCGGAACGGTCCACAACGTCGTGATTCTGGGATCATCGATGCCCGGTATCGGCGGTCTGACCGGTGAAGATCCTGTCGCGATGACCAGTTTATCGTAGGACTCGCTGTACTCTTCACCTGTCTCATTGTTTCTGATCATGACGGTCTTGTTGCCGCGGTCAATACGGACCGCTTCACTCTCTGTACGAACCTCCACGTTGAAACGGTTCTCCATAGTCTCCGTCTTGGTGACCAGAAGCGCATCTCTGGATTTGATCACGCCGCCGATGTGATACGGCAGACCACAGTTCGCGTATGAAATATAGGGTCCCCTTTCAAGAAGCACGATCCGGGCGCTTTCATCCAGCCTTCTCAGTCTCGCGGCGCAGCTTGCTCCCGCAGCGACGCCTCCTATGATTACAGTTTTCATCGTTTTAACCTCTCTTATTATGCAGCTTTTGGTTGTTGTTCTTATCTACAGCAATGCCATGATGCTTGCTTTTGGCTGAAGTCCCATCGTCTGGTTCGTGATCTGCCCGTCCTTAAAAACGATCAGCGTCGGAATGCTCATAATACCGAACTGTCTCGCCAGCTCCGGCTGCTCATCGACATTGACTTTACCGACCTTGATGACGCCTTCCTGTTCGGAAGCGATTTCTTCCAGTGTCGGGGCCAGCATCCTGCACGGACCGCACCAGGTCGCCCAGAAATCCACCAGTACCGGTACTTCTGATTCAATGACTTCCTTCTGAAAATTATCCTTTGTTACGATTATTTCTGCCATGATTGTTCTCCTTCCCTCTATCTTTTTTCTTTATCTGTGGCCATATTATATTCCTTCCGTCGGCGCACTTCTGTGATTAAGTCACAGTAGAACAAAAAACGACTGCAGCACAGCAACTGCAATTCCATTATCCGCTCCAAGGCTTGTTCCATCGGCTGTAAGCCAGTCATCCTTAACGACAAGTTTCACAGGTGTTCTTGTGCCGTTCCATTTCCGTTCCTATAAAAAGAACCCGACGCCAATATGGCGTCGGGTTCAAAGACAACTCGCAGTACGGTCTATCCCTCATACACAACTTCACCATTCATGATGGTGCAGCAGATTTTGGTTTCAGAAATGGTCTTGACAGGACAGTCCAAAATGTTCTGCTCGAGAACTACCATATCGGCTTTCTTGCCGACTTCGATGGTACCAATCAGATCCTCCATCTTCATTTCGAAGGCGCCGTTTGTAGTATAACACTCTAACATCTCGCGGGCGGTCACGGCCTGATCCGCATTTCTGACATACGCCGGATCATCACACTGACCCGGATACGGCGAACTTTGGGTGGCACCGACCTGGATCCCCGCCAGCGGACGGTAATCCGGTTGGACCGGATAGTCCATGGACCCGGTGATCATGATCCCCGCATCCATCATCTCGCGAATATGGTATTCCGTCTTAAACCGCTCTGTTCCGAAGTTCTGTTCCTCCAGCGGTGAGAAGTTCGGATCATAATACCACCAGAGCGGCTGCATGGTCCCGATGACCTTCAGCTCTGCCATACGCTTGACATCCTCCGGTTTGATCAGTGTGACGTGAGCGATCATGTTACGGTAATCACCCTCTCCATTGACTTTCCACGAATGCTCATAAGCGTCCAGCGCGTAATGCACGCCACCGTCTCCCATCGCATGGATCTGGACCTGATATCCCGCGCCGTTGACGACTTCGGTAAATCCCTTCAAATCTTCCGGATCGATATAGACAGGTCCGATATAATCAGCAGCTTCTCCGGCTTCCGGCGCATACGGTTCCATCAGGCGCGCGCTCTTGGCTTCCGGGACACCATCAATGATACCCTTCGCCTGAGATACACGCTGGAAATCGGAATTGTATTTCTGTCCCTCATCAAGAAGTTTCACATACTCGCGGCCGCGTTCTTTGTTGACGACTGCCTCCGTGAAAGACATGATCGTGCAGTTGACACGGACTTTCAGCTCACCGGCCTCTTCCATATCATGGAACACTTCCCAGGCCTGTTCCGCAGGAATCGTCGGGCCGGCGATATCCACGGCAGTGATACCATAGGAATTGCAGGTGTCCTGGAATTTCAGGAATGCGTCATGATATTTCTTCTGTGTGCGTTCTCTCGCCGGAAGCTTTCCCATAAAGGCCATGGCGTCTGCCACAAATCCTGTCGGCTCTCCATCAGAATGCTTGAAAATATTAGCTCCGTCAGGAACCGGCGTATTGCGGTCGATCCCGGCCATTTCCAAAGCTTTTGCATTCATCAGGAAGCAGTGCTGGGACATATCGGTAATGCAGACCGGTTTGTCCGGGCAGATTTCTGTGATCCAGTCATTGGTCACAAAACCTTCCGGAAACGCATTCATATCCAGGCTGTTGCCGTAATACATTTCATTATCCGGCCGCTCCGCTACGAACTTCGCAAAAGCCTCTTTGTACACTTCGAGTTTCGGTTCTACTGTCTCAAAGAAGAAAGTTGTGTCTTCATCGATGAGATACATGACCTCGTGCGTATGGCCGTCAATAAATCCCGGAGAAACATACTTGCCTTCCAGGTCAATGACTTTCGTATCCTCTCCTGCAAAAGCTTCCGCACCGGCATCGTCTCCTACGTAGATGATCTCACTGCCACAGACAGCGACCGCCTGAGCGGTTTCATCGCCGACCATCGTCTGTATCGTGCCGTTCTTTAATATCAATGTTGCTTTTGTTTCCATATTATCTTAACCTCCAAAAGGACGTTTTACTGTTCGTAAACGACTCTTCCCTCTGAAATCGTACCCTTGACTTGGATGTCTCTGATCTTGTCCGGCACCTCATACGGGTCTTCTCCAAGGATGGTAAAGTCCGCGTAGAATCCTTCTTTGATCGTACCGCGCTCGTGTTCCTCAAAGGCTGCATAGGCTGCCCAGTACGTGTAGGCCTTCAGTGCCTCTGTTACAGTCAGACGCCGGGTATCGAATCTGGCATTTACGAAACCATGGATCCCCGTCAGCGGGTTCAGGCTGTTGACCGGCGCGTCCGACCCGCCGCAGACGATCACGCCCGCATCCATGAATTTCTTGTACTGTTCAAATCTTGTCTCGACACGCTCCTTGCCGAAGATCTGTTCCATCGGACCACCCGGAGTATCATAAAGATCCGTATATTCCGGCTGCGGACAGGCTATCACATGCATTTTGGCAGCCAGTGCCAGATCTTCATCCGTCGGCAAAGTGAAGTGTTCGATACGAAGTCTCAATTCTTTCTGTCCGTCTTCCGCGATGACCCTTCTGTACGCGTCTACCACCTGGTTGATCGCCCTGTCCCCCATCGCATGGAATGTGATCTGCTTCCCATCTCCATAAGCCTTCTTTACCAGATTATAGACCTCTATATCCTTATGATAAAGATTGCCTCTGATCTCCGGCTTGCAGGTGTATGGCTCATTCAATGCCATAGTAAACTCAGCGTCAGCTCCGTCCAGCGTCAGGCACCCGCCGTGTCTTGGCAGATTCCACTGCTTTGCCTTCTCATAATCCCAGATCTGCGGATAGATCACAGCGTGGAACGGCAGTTCATTCTTTTCGATCTTCTCGAGCCAATACGGTATATCTATATCATCAGCTACGAAAGCGCCTTCCAGGCAGTGCGCGCTGGTCAGGCCCACAGACACCGCGTATTCACCGAATTTATCCATAAGACTGAAAACTTTTTCCTTCGGGAATGATCCGATCAGCTGGGAACTAGTATAGAAGTTCGGCTCATCATCACAGAGATATCCGGTGAAATTACCACCCTCATCCATTTCAAGGCCGTAATCAAACTGGCTGTAATCGAGGGACTCATAAATAGCAGTGTTGATGGATGAAGTATGCAGTGTGATACTGATGACCTGAACTTTCTTGCCGTGAGAAATGGCATCCAGTTCCTGGATCGTCGGGAATCTCGCTTCTTCGATCTGCAGGACAACGTAGTTCCACGCCAATACAAGATCTTCATCTGTTTCCACACAACGTTTTTCTACCAGATCCAGCACCTGCTGAACAGTTGTACACTCGATCAGGTTGACCGCTTCGTACATGACAGCCGTATTGTAGGCATGTACATGAGTATCGATCAGACCGGGCAAGATGGTATTGCTGCCATAATCTTTGACCTCTTCTCCTTCCGGGATCTCTCCCATGCCGACCTTGGCGATCTTGCCATCCCTGACCGCGACCCAATCAGCTTTCGGCGCATCATCATCCATCGTATAAATGGTATCCGCCCTCAGGATGTAGTCATAATTCATGATTTTTTTCCTT
>JAILDT010000066.1 GCA_024689085.1 Clostridia bacterium
AACGTACAGAAGTTTCCGCGTCTCTTCATCCAAAAGCACGTTATTCAGCTTGGTATCGTTATGGGTGACCCGCGTCGGCAGGTCTCCTGACTCCCGCATTTCCTGAAGCACGCCTGCGCTTTCCTCCCGCTCAAGAACGAACGCAATCTCGTTCTCCGCCGCTTCAACACGAGACGCCAGTTCCGGATCGTTCTTAGCTCTTTCCAGCGTCTCGTGGAAGATCCGATACCGGTCCGGCGTATTGTGGAAGTTCGGGATCGTTTCGTGAAGCGTCTCCGCCGGGTAGTCGGCCAGTTCGGAGATGAATGTTCCAAAGGCAATGGCGCACTGGTAAAAATCTTCGTCGGATTCCGGTTTTTCCAGACATATGGAGTGCTCCGCGAACGGGGTCACTCTGTAGTAGCCCGGCGCTGCGTCGCCGTCCTCCGTCACATGCACGTAGGTCTGTCCGTCTGCCGTCTCTACCGGCGGCAGCACATGGCAGGCCGTTCCTTCGGCTTTTGCTTTGGCATCAAGAAAACGGGCGATGCCTGAAATGTTCTCCATGAGGGCGGGAACGTCTTTGAACGCTTCCTCGCTCAGCCGCTGGAGAATATAGCGGGTACCTTGTTCGGTCTGAACCAGAAAGGTGCTGTTGATGTGTCCGTTACCATACGGCTCGCAGCTTACGGGACTGCTGTCCAGCATAAACTTCCCGAGTATATCAATGGTGTTCATACAATCCTCCGTCCTGCTTTTGCAGCAGGCAGTTAGTTATAAGATGCGGCGGATGCTGTGATCCGCCGCGATTGGAGTTCTTATGAAAATACTTATTCTACTGTTACGGATTTGGCCAGATTCTTCGGCTTATCGATGTTGCATCCCTTTTCGAGAGCTACATAGTAAGCGAAGATCTGGAGCGGTACGACTGCCAGCACAGGCGCCACTTCATCGGCGCACTGCGGTACGTAGATGACCTCGTCGCTGGTTTTCTCAATCTCGGTCTTGCCCTCCTTGGCGAGCCCGATGATGCGGGCTCCTCTGGCCTGGATTTCAACGATATTCGAAACCATCTTCTCGTAGAGCTTATCCTGGGTGGCCAAGGCGATGACCAGCGTATCGGAATCCATCAGGGCGATGGTTCCGTGCTTCAGTTCGCCGGCCGCGATGGCGAAGGAGTGGATGTAGGAAATCTCCTTCAGTTTCAGGGAGCCTTCATACGCCACGCCGCAATCCAGTCCGCGGCCGATGAAGAAGACGTTGTCCCTGTAGTGGTATCTCTCCGCCAGTTCCTTTATCTTCGGCTCATTTTCGATGGCTTTGTTGACCTTTTCCGGCAGTGATTTGAGCTCCGCCAGCATGAAGTCATAGTACTCCTTGTCGATGGTGCCTTTGGTGCTGCCCATGTAAAGACCGATCAGGTACATGCAGATCAGCTGCGTGGTATAGGCCTTCGTGGACGCAACAGCGACTTCCGGTCCCGCCAGCGTATAGAATACGTCGTGGGATTCTCTGGCGATGGAACTGCCCACCGCGTTGACGACGCTCAGTATACGGGCGCCTCTTTCCTTGGCGTCGCGCAGAGCAGCCAGAGTATCCAGCGTCTCTCCGGACTGGGAAACAGCAATGAACAGCGTTCTGTCATCGATGAAGGTGTCCCTGTACCGGAACTCGGATGCCACGTCGACTTCGACCGGAATGTGGGCCATCTTCTCGATGACCATCTTGCCGACCAGTCCCGCGTGGTACGCCGTGCCGCATGCGACGATATATATCTTGTTGATGTTGTCGATATCTTCTTTTGTCAGGCTGATATCATCCAGACGGATGGAATCATCCGGATTCAGTCTGCTCATGAGGGTCTCGCTGATGACTGCCGGCTGCTCATGGATCTCCTTGAGCATGTAGTGGTCATAATCCGCCTTGTCGGCAGCATCTGCTTTCCAGTCGACTACATATACTTCTCTGTCGACCTTATTACCCTCTTCGTCATAGATGACGATGTCATCCTTGGTCAGGACTACGGTTTCGTTGTTCTCGATGAGGTAAACGTCGCGGACGTACTTAAGTACTGCCGGGATATCCGACGCTACGAAGTTAAAGCCTTTGCCGATGCCTGCGACCAGCGGCGCATCCTTTCTGACGGCCACGATCTTGTCCGGTTCATCTGCAGCGATGGCTGCGATCGCATAAGCGCCGCGCATTTCAGCAACTGCCTTGTTGACAGCGTCCAGCAGGTCTCCGTTGTAGTAGAGTCCGATGAGGTGCGCGATGACTTCCGTATCCGTCTCCGACTTGAATACGCTGCCGTACTCTGTCGTCAGCCACTCGCGGAGTTCCTGGTAGTTCTCGATGATGCCGTTATGAACGATGGCAATCGTCTCTTCCATGTTCAGATGCGGGTGGGCGTTCGTCTCTGTCGGCTCACCGTGGGTGGCCCATCTGGTATGGCCGATGCCTACAGATGAGTCGAAATCCGGCGCGGCGATCTTGGCCTCCAGATTCTTGATCTCGCCGACCGCCTTCTGCACCTGGATCTTGCCGTTGATCGGAAGTGCGATACCGGCTGAATCATAGCCTCTGTACTCGAGACGTTTCAGTCCGTCGATGATTTTCTCTTTGGCGTGGTCAGTGCCTACATATCCTACTATTCCGCACATACTGCCCTCCTTAGCTGAAACGTTTCGTGATGAGTCTGGCGAGCTTCTGGGCCTTCGCAGTAATATCCTCGATATCCTGTCCCTCGATCATGACTCTGACAAGCGGCTCCGTGCTGGACGGTCTGAGGAGCACTCTGCCGTCCTCGCCCAGTTCTTCGCACACTTCATTAACTGCTGCCTTTATTTCTTCGTCCCTGTTGTATTTGAACTTGTTTTCAATCTTGACGCGCGCATTCTTCAGAACCTGCGGGTAGAGTTCGATTTCCTCGCTGACTTCACTGGCCGTTTTTCCGGAGCGGAGCACCGCCTGCAAAAGCTGCAGACTGCTCAGGATCCCATCGCCTGTGGTCGCGTGGTTCAGGAAGATGATGTGGCCGGACTGCTCTCCGCCGAAGGCCGCGCCCTCTTCCAGCATCATGTCCAGAACGTATCTGTCTCCTACATCTGCGACGCCCAGGTTGAAGCCTTCTTTCTTCATGAACTTATGGAAACCTACGTTGCTCATCAGCGTTGCGATGACCTTGTTGTCCGGAAGTTCTTCCTTCTCTCTGAGCATGCGCGCACAGATGCACATGAGCTTATCGCCGTCGATAAGATTCCCCTTCTCGTCGCAGGCAATGAGTCTGTCCGCGTCACCGTCGAATGCGAATCCCATGAAGGCGCCTCTCTCAACGACTTCTTTCTGAATGAGCTCCGGATGAGTGCTGCCGCACTTCAGATTGATATTGAGTCCGTCAGGCTGGTTGCCGATGACGGTTACATCGGCGCCCAGATCCGTGAAGACCTTCTCTGCGACCTTGTATGCCGAACCATTGGCACAGTCAACGACCAGCTTCAACCCTTTGATATCTACATCGATGGTCGATTCCAGATACTCAGCGTATTTTGTCTCGGCTTCATCATCTGCCTCCAGGCATTTGCCGATTCTCTCGCCGGATACGTGGGAATCCATGTGGATGTTCCGCAGCATGATGGTCTCGACTTCATCCTCGAAGGAATCGTCCATCTTGAATCCTTCGCTGTTGTAGAATTTAATTCCATTGTATTCGAAGGAGTTGTGTGATGCCGATACGATGACCCCGGCATCCGCCCCGTACGCTTTGACGAGGTATGCGATAGCCGGTGTCGGAAGCACGCCTACTTTGATGACATTGGCTCCCGTGGACATGAAACCTGCACTCAGGGCATCCTCCAGCATGTCCCCGGATATTCTCGTGTCCTTACCGATCAGGAATACCGGTTTCTCCTTGGTCTTGCCCAGAACGTATCCTGTGGCTTTGCCCAGCTTGAAGGCCAGATCCGGCGTCAGTTCCGTGTTCGCCAGTCCACGGACATCTCCGTTTCCGAATAAGCTTCCCATAATTGAATCCTCCTATTTGACCGTGAAAATGGCGGTCTCTGATGATATGTCTTCCAGGGTGACTCCCTTCACGCCGTCAGGGAGTTTTACATGTATTTCTGTTTCATTTTTGCCGTAGTCGCAATTTGATACGTCAATATACGCTTTGACGCCTTTGTCCTTGACTTTTTTGACCTGTGAACGTTTGCCTTCTATCGTAACCGTAACAACTTTTGGCTTATTGACCGTTGCACTCAGTTCCTTGTCCGCCAGCACGTCTGTGCCCTGCATCTCAACAGTGACGTCCGTCACGCGCGCGCTGACCTGCGGATCCACGTTGCCCATGACGAACATCCAAAGCGCGATGGCTACCAGAAGGGATATGAGCATGAGCACTTTTTTGTTATTCAGCATCATCGTCCTCCCTTCCCTGTCCGCCGCCCGGCTTTCCGTAGACCATTTCTTTCTTCCTCGCGTTGTCATCCGTAGCCTTGTTGAATATGCTGCGGGCCTTGGAGAATCTGGTCATGGCAGCGCCCTTCAGGTAGATGTCAAGCAGCCGCTTCTCAACTGTCTTCGCATCGAGAAACCGCTCCAGCTTGCCGTCTTCTGCCATGCTGATGATTCCCGTTTCCTCAGAAACAATCAATGAGACCGCGTCGGATATCTCCGTGATGCCCAGACCGGCCCTGTGGCGGGTGCCCAGCTCTTTACTGATGTTCTGGCTGGTAGAGAGCGGCAGCACACATCCTGCAGCGTACACCTTCGTGCCGCTGATGATGACAGCTCCGTCGTGGAGCGGTGCGCCTTCGTAGAATATGTTGCCTAATAGCTGCTGGGTGATAACAGCATCCACGACCGTACCTGTCTCAGCGTAATCTTCGAGTACCGTCTGACGCTCAAAGACAATCAGCGCACCGGTTTTCTCATTGCTGAACTTGTCCACCGCATTGGCAATCGCCTGCACGACCCGCTTGCTGTTCTCTTTTTCGCCGCTTCCGATGCCGCTGACGATTCTGCCTCTGCCCATGAACTCCAGCGCTCTTCTCAGCTCCGGCTGCAGCACAATAAGCACTGCGACGGCTCCCAACGTAAGGGCGCCCTTGCACATCCAGTTCAGGGTGTGCAGTTCCATGACGTCAGAGACGAAAGTCGCGGCTACGAGGACCAGAATCCCCTTGATAATCTGCTGAGCTCTTGTTTCGAGGATCAGTCTCAGCAGATAATACACAACAAACGTAACGATAATGATATCTATCGCGTCGGTCAGTCCAAAATCTGAAAATATATTCGCAAAGAACTGCAGAATATCGTTCATTTCCTCTCCCGCCCGGCTTTTTCCCAGGCATTCTTATCTGCGCACTATTTCATTTTATTTTACTATATTTAGTGGTGTTTTTTCAACGCCTGACTACAAATTGTTAATGATTTTCCGCAAAAAAAGGAGACCCTGTTCGGGTCTCCAGCGCTTTCGCGTTCTTAGCTTTGTTTAATACGTCGTCTCAAGTACGCCGTAGTTTCCGTCCTTTCTCTTATACACAACGTTTACGGAATCTGTCTCCATGTTCAGATAAACGAAGAAGTCGTGATTCAGCATCTCCATCTGCATGATTGCCTCCTCTGCGCTCATCGGCTCCAGCTGGAATTTCTTCGATCTAACGACGTTTCCCACTTCCTCTTCTTCCTCGATCTCAGGAAGTTCCTCAAAGCCAAAGTCCTTCTGTCCCTTGTACTTCTTCTGAAGCTTGGTCTTGAATCTGCTCATCTGGTTGGAGAGCTTCTCGATGCATCTGTCTACGCAGTCATACGGATCTCCGGATCTCGTTTCTGCTCTGAAAATGGTTCCTTTTGTGTTGATTGTTGCTTCTACCTTATACCCGCCTTTCTCTTTGATCGTTGCTACATTCGCCGTGATGTCATCTGAGAAGTACTTGTCCAGTTTCGCGAACTTCTTCTCGATGATATCCTTGAGCTTGTCGCTAGGAGTGTAATTCTTGCCGGTTATAACAGTCTTCATAATAACAACCTCCTTCAGGCACAATATCTTGTGCCGCTTTTTATATATTTTACCACAGTTAGCCAGACCATACAATCTCAAAGGCAATGTATCAGGGTACAAAAAGTGCTCTGCATATGACCCGGCTGACCTGATTTTTGCCCCCACACTTGCCTTGACCGGAGTTTCTCCGAGGACTTACTTCTAAACTACGCCATGATCGCCGTCTACTGTTCTTCAACGGTTTACGTGGAGCCTTTCGCCCGTAGCTGGCATGGCTTTTCAATCACAGACCCGAATCATATACAAAGCACTCTTCGCACTCTTTATTGTGTATCAGTATAATGCCATTCTGACGCGTCGTTGTCAACGGCATATTTATATTCATACATTGGCTGCGGTCCCGCAGGATCTTTGTGCGGGGTAACTTTCGTTTGTTTCAGTTCTCCCAGACGTCCCTGTCTGGCAGCCAGCATCAGGCAGACTACGCCAAGCACAAGGTCTCCCAGCACCGCCGGAATAGCGCCTTCCACGCCAAAGGCAACATCATAAATCCATGTATCCTGGGCGGACGCCGCATCCAGACCGAAAACGGAGGCTTCTGAAACAAGTCCGCTGTTCGGCAATCCAAAGAGGAAATTCTGGGTGAAGTTCCATGCTGTGTGGATTCCCATCGGGAACCAGATGCTCCCCGTATACCACTTAGCAATAGAATAGGACAATCCGCAGATGGCGATATCGATAATCGGCAGTACCCCTGCGCCCGGATTCGACATGTGCAGGGCCGCGAAAAACAGGCCATTTACCAGGATTGCAATCCAAAGCGGATAGTGCACGTTGATACGTTCATACATAAATCCCCTGCACCAGAGTTCCTCCGTCGAGCTCTGGATGAATACGCACACCAGCGCGAAAAGGAAGAACGGAATCTGATTCGCCGTGAAATTCAGGAACAGTTTGATGTCCCCGGCCAGCAGCGCCCAGACGATACATCCGAAGTTCATGACAAATCCGACCAGCAGTCCCCAAAACAGTAAGCTCAGACGGTTGCCCGCTGCTGACGGCATGAAACTGCGGAAGATAAACCGGTTCCGCTTCGTGACCCGAGTATAGACTAGAATCCCGATAAATGACACGATCGTCGACAGATAAAAGAGCATCGCAAACCGGACTTCATTCGGTACGTTCAGCGGACTGATCGACGACAAGGCGCCGCCGAACAGGATTTGTTCTATGGATGACAACACGAATATATACCAAAAGGTTGTCACCAGCAGAATCCAGATGATCCTGTTCTTCCAGTCCACTTTCTGACTGTGGTTCAGCGTGTTTTTTTCTTCTGACATTAGTTATGATTCTCCCTTCGGTAGGCGATTTCCGCCGGAGCAAAGCGTTAGCAGATAGACCGCTGATGCGCCTGCTTCCAGCAAAACTTTGCTGCACGCGTCAGCCGTCGCACCCGTAGTGTAAATATCGTCTATGAGCAATATGGTTTTCTCTTCGATGCGGTAACGCATCCTTTCATTCACTGCAAAAGCATCATGCAGGACGAGACGTCTCTCCTCCGGATTCAGACTTCGGAGCATGACTGTTTCCCTGCTGCGCACCAGCACGTGTTTCTCAAGCCGCGGGCAGAGACTGTTGGGGTCTGCCGTGTCCGCCTCCCGCAGCCGCTGTCCCCAGCGACGCAGGAACTGCTGTGCCATGAGTTCTGATTGGTTATAGCCGCGCCGAACCAGCCGTTTCCTGCTGACAGGAACGGGAACGACCGCATCGAAAGGAATCACGCCTTCCGCCAGAGCCGCTTCTATCAGAGACTCCATCCGGTCATACATGACGTCGCCCATCTTACTGGCGATGTAGCCTTTGCCGTTGTATTTGATGTCCATCATCAGTTCACGTTCATGGAGACCGTAGGTCAGACAGCTCCAGCCGCGTCGATAATAATGCTCCCGCGTCATGCAATCGTAGCATAGCCTCCTGCCATCCGGACTAAACCCCCGGTACGTGTCCGGAAGCGCCTTGCCGCACCAGTCGCAAGTGCCGCCGTTGATCCAGTGCAACTTTCTGACGCACTCGTCGCAAAGTGCATACGGCCTGCTTCTGTCGATCAGACTGCCGCACAGAACGCAGTAAATGTTGGACGGAAAAATCGCCTCGGCGATTTCCCCGGATGCCGTGCGCAATAAATCTCTGAATCCCATTTATATTCCCCTTATCGTAAAGCCTCCTCCAGGTCGAAGAATTTCTTCAGTCTCCAGGCCAGTCCCGAATAACGCTGGCTGATTCTGTTGTTGTCCACCATGCCGTTCATCTTGTCTTCAGAGCCGACGAGGACGACGATCTGCTTGCCTCTGGTCACGCCCGTGTATAGCAGATTCCGCGTCGCCAGCACTGGCGGGAACCAGCTCATCGGCATGACTACGATCGGGAATTCGCTGCCCTGGCTTTTGTGCACCGTGATGGCGTAAGCCAGTTCCAGCTCGTCCATCTGGCTGAAAGTGTACGTCACGTAGCGGACTTCGTCGAAAACAACGGTGATTTCGTTGAACTCATGATCGATGGTCTGAACGAATCCCACGTCTCCGTTGAAGATACCCTCGCCATCGGTAAAGTCCTCCCGGTTTTTCCACTGGAGTTCATAGTTATTGCGGATCTGCATGACCTTGTCGCCCTCGCGGAAGAGTTTGTCACCGTAGGACTTCTCTGCTTTTTCCGGTTCACCGAACTCGTCGAAGGTCTGCGGATTCAGAATCTGCTGCAGCTGGCTGTTCAGATTGAGACAGCCCAGCGTACCCTTCCGCACCGGCGTCAGAACCTGGATGTCCCGGACTGGTTTCAATCCGCCCGGCACGAGGTCCGCGTAGTACTCCGGCAACCTGCGGGTACAAAGTTCCATGATGGTCTGGAGCATCTCTTTCTCGCCTTTGCGGCGGAGAAGGAAGAAGTCCTTGTCTTTGGCGTTGCAGTCCGGATATTCGCCCTGATTGATCCTGTGGGCATTCACCACGATCATGCTCTCGCCCGCCTGGCGGAAGATCTCTTTCAACTTGGTGCAGTGGACGTATTCGCTGGTGATGATATCCCGCAGTACGTTTCCTGCTCCCACAGATGGAAGCTGGTCGTCATCCCCCACGATAATGAACCGGCTCCCCGGCAGAATCGCGTTTACCAGCCCATTCATGAGCATCAGATCGATCATAGACGCCTCATCGACGACCACCGCGTCATATTCCAACGGGTTCTCAGCATTCCTGCCGAACTCACCCCTGCCATCGTCGTAAAACGAATATTCCAGCAGTCTGTGTATGGTCGAGGCCGGATGGCCGCTGGTTTCCGTGATGCGCTTGGCGGCTCTTCCCGTCGGCGCGGCAATGGCCGTCTTCAGCCCGCTGTCCTCCAGAATATTGATGATGGCGTTGATGATGGTCGTCTTTCCTGTGCCTGGGCCGCCCGTAATGACAGACACTCCTTCCCCGAGACAGTTCATCACCGCCCGCTTCTGCTGCTCGCTGAGCGTGATGCCGGAAGTGTGCTCCGTCCGCTCGATGAGTGTCTCCGGTTTTCCCTGTATCGGCTTGAGTTCCGCATTCACCAGGTTCCTGATTCTGCCTGCCACGTTTTGTTCTGCCATGAAGAATGCGGTCAGGTAGACGACACGCTGTCCTTCGATCAAATCAATGTGCACATCGCCGAAGAAAGCCATCTGCTCCAGGTGGCTGGCGACAAGTTCTCTCGGCTGTTCCAGCAGGATGCCGGCCTTCTCACAAAGCATATCCTCCGGAAGATAGGTGTTCCCTTCTCCAGCGAACCAGCTGAGGGTGAACCGGATGCCGCTCCGAATGCG
>JAILDT010000113.1 GCA_024689085.1 Clostridia bacterium
GCTTCTTTTTCTGCCCATTCGACCGGAGGAAGACCGTAATAATCCTTGAAGGAACGATAAAAGCTGTTCACGGTAGAAAAGCCCACCATGGCCGCGACCTGCTCGGGAGGGTACTTCCTGTCCAGAAGCAGCTCCGCCCCCTTTTTCATCTTCATCTCCCGAATCAGATCTCCAAAGGATGTGCCGGTGCAGTTTTTCACGATCCGCCCGACCTGCTTGGGACTGTAATTGAACCGTTCTGCCACGTCTTTCAATGTCGCATGCTGATAATGGGATTGGATGTAACTGAGAATGCCTGAAAACTGATGCTTCCAGAAGAAGTGTTCCGTACGCGGAAGTTTGACAGTATCTTCATAGTTGCGAAGGAGCTGAAGGAAAAACAGCCGCATCAGGGAGTTCAGCATTTGCCGACCGTACGGTTTTTCGGTCTGATACTCTTGATCGATCTGCAAAAGCACCCGCCGGATCGCCGGATCACCGTTCGTTTCAAAGTGCAGGTAAGCCGTGGTGTCATTTTCGTCCAGCGCAATGCGGAAGAACTTCGACAGCAGATTATCCTCACCCAATTGGTTCCAGAAAATATGCCGGAATGTCCCGGTGCGCAGATAGTATAGTTTTAGCACCGCATCATCGGAAAAGCAGGGCGTCGCATGCATGATTCCCGGGGCGACTATGAGGACAGAACCGTTTTTTAATGTAATTGTTTCGTTCTGAAAGTATATGGGGCATTCGCCTGCGGGAGCGTAGCATACCTGAAAATAGGTGTTCGTGTGCCATTGAGAAGGATAATACCTCGGCATCCTGGCTACTGAGATCTCCTGTCCTGGCAGCAGGAAATCCGCATCGCTCTGAACAGCCAGTGCTTTGGAAAGCCGTGCGACAGCTTTGCGTCGGTCAGGTTTTTCGCTGAGTTCCTTCGTAAAGGAAGCAATGTCCGTACGATTATTAAAAGCAGGCAGATCGCCTATAGCATGGTGGGCATACTTTTGCGAATACCGTTCGATGATCCAGCCGACATAGGCAGTCAGTTCATCAGAAGAGAGCACTTTCTCCGTGAGATCGTCTCTTTCTGCCATCAATTCCTTCAGGATCATCTCGACCCTGCTCATCTCGAAAGATTCCGACAGTTCATCTATATACATACAACCACCTCCATGTCCCTAAATGATAATGTTTGCGTCTAGTAATGTCAATGACAGACTGAGAGTATTTCTGATAAACTGTATTCAGCGCAGTTATCAGAAAAGCAAGTAATAAGCGTTATTATTCAGGGAGGAAGCAATATATGGCAAAGAGAGAAAGAATCAACGAAAAAGGTGTCCCTTACGGTGCCAGACAGCGGATGCCGATCTGGTACGGCGCGGTCTGGTCCACCCGTGGCATTGCGGCGGCCATCAACGTGGTACTGGTCGTCTACGTCACCTTTTACAGCACAGACCTTCTCGGCTTGAATCCCGCCATCATTGGCGGCATCCTGCTGGCATCCCGAATCGTCGACGCCTTCACAGATTTGGGCTTCGGCTACATTCTGGATAAGACTCACACTCGCTGGGGCAAAGCGCGCCCCTACGAGGTCTTCATCATTTTAGAGTGGCTCTTTACGGTTCTTCTGTTCAACACCCCGCAGCACGCGAGCGCCGCTGTGCAGTATGTCTGGATCGGCTTCATGTACATTATGATCAACGCCATCTGCGCTACGGCTCTCGGCGGTATCGACTCGGTGTATCTGGCCCGCGCCTTTACCACTGAGCAAAATCAGATCAAAGCCATCTCCATCAACGGCGCCATCGTCATGATCTGCTCCATCGCGTTCAACATCGTGTTCCCCGGCTTTCTGGCCGCAGGCGGCAAGACCCTGGCCGGCTGGAGCAGCATGGTCATCTCTCTCGGCGTTGTGATGGCAGTCCTCGGCATCCTGCGCTTTATCTTCTGCAAGGAGATCGTGAAGGACGAACCGAACGAGGACGGCAAGCGCACCACCAATGATCTCACCATGAAGGAATCGCTGTCCGCCATCTCGAAGAACAAGTATCTCTTTATCATCGTCGGCCTGATGCTCATCACCTTTATTGTGAACAACATGCAGAGCGCCACGACCTATTACTTCAAGTATGTCTACGGTGACGTGAGCACGCAGGGCACCGTCGCCATCACGACGCTGATCGTAGTTCCCGCCCTGATC
>JAILDT010000115.1 GCA_024689085.1 Clostridia bacterium
TACTTTATTGATTCCTTCTCTGATGGACTCCAGGTCACGCTCCATCACGGTCTTTCCGTTATCGATGATTCCAACATAGTCGCAGATGGACTCCAGATCGCGCAGATTGTGGGATGACACCAGAACCGTCATCTCACGCTCAGCCACGTCGTCTACGATCTGCTTCCAGACCAGTTTCCTGATGATTGGATCCAGTCCGTCAATCGGCTCGTCCAGCAGCAGGTAATCCGGCTTGCTCGCCAGAACCAGCGCGATGACCGCCTGCTTTTTCATGCCCTTTGAAAAGCTTTTGAGCGGCGCGGTCTCATCGAGCCGGAAGAGCTTCGTCAGTTCATGCAGTCTCTCCTCATCAAAGCTGTCGTAAGTTCCACTGTAGATTTTGACCATGTCTTTCATGGCATAGCCTTTCGGGAAATACAGTTCGTCAGGTACCAATCCGATTTTCTGTTTGAGTTCTGTGTTCTCAAGAATCGGTTCACCGTCAAATAGTATTTCACCTTCGTCAGGTTTCAGTATCCCGGCCATGTGTCTGATCAACGTTGTTTTGCCTGCGCCGTTCGTTCCGACAAGACCGTAAATCGATGCCCTGTTGATGGTCAGATCGATTCCGTCCAGCGCATCTGTTCTGTCGAATCTCTTATGCAGATTCCTGACGTTTATCATAAGTACCCCTCCTTTTTATCTTCCGCTTCGTCAAACGGATCGGCGGCGATATCCGCCACCATTTTTTTAATCTCCGCTGCAGGAACTCCCAGGTAGCTGAGTTCCTGCACACTGTTTCTGATGTCCGCGCAGACTTTCCTGACTGCCTGCGGATCGATCCGGGAATCCTGTCTTGGACTGACGAACGTACCCCGGCCTTTGACCTTATAGATGAACCCTTCCCGCTCCAGCTCTTTGAAGGCCTTCTGAACGGTGTTCGGATTCACGGTCAGAGTCCGTGACAGTTCCCTTATGGACGGCAGCTCGCTGTCTTCTTCCAGCACGCCCCGTATGATCAGCTCTTTGATATTGTCGATAATCTGTTCGTATATCGACTGCTGACTCCTCAGGTTGATCTGAAACATTCCCTTTCCTTTCTTTTTCTAATCTTCCAAACCCTTTGTTTGATTCAAATAGAACTGCTCGAGTGTTCTTTGGTGAATTAAGTGTACTATATCAAGTAGTACAGTGTCAACGCCTTTTTGCAATTTAAAATCCCGCCCTCTTTCGGGCGGGATTTTTGCTGTATTGTGATGCCCTAGTCTACCACATTCTTGATCATATCGATGACCGTGCCGTCTCTGTACTCAACGACGCCGACGACTACATCGCCGAACTTAGGAGGCTTTGGCTTGCCTGTGATGCTGTAGGCTCTGTCTCTCAGTTCCTCCACTTCGCATACAGGAAGACCTGCCTTGACCAGTTCCGCCTTGAGCAGCGGATTGTTCGGATTGACGGCGATGCCACGCTCGGTGACGATGACGTCCACGCTTGGTCCAGGCGTGCAGATGGTCGTAACTTCGTCGACGACGATCGGAATTCTCTTTCTGACGAGCGGACATACAACGATGGCCAGTTTCGCGCCCGCCGCTGTATCAGGGTGTCCACCGAGAGCCCCCATGACGTATCCGTTTGATGCAGTTAGAACGTTGACGTTGAAGTTCACGTCAACTTCTGTCGCTGACAGAATCATGATATCCAGGTTATTCGTAACGCATCCCTTCGTCAGAGGATCGGCGTAGGTGCCGGCATCCATCTCGATGTGGTTGCCGTTGTTTCTGATAGACTGGACCGCGTCCTTATCAAAAGTCTGCACATCCAACAGTCCTGTAAACAGTCCCTCATCGAGCAGTTCAACCATAGTCGATGTAATACCGCCCGATCCGAAGGATCCGATGATGTGGTTTTCCTTCATGTAATCACGCAGGAACCGTACGACGGCCAGTGAGACGCCGCCCGTACCCGCCTGATAGGAGAATCCGTTCTTGATCAGTCCCGATGCGATGAGCACTTTGCTGGCGTACTCCGCGATCGTGAGTTCCACCGGATTCTTGGTTTTGCGCGTAGCGCCCTGTCCCATGAGCTCCGGATCACCAATCTGGTCGATGACCGCAACGATATCCACCAATGTCTGCGGGATGCTGACCGGGTACGCCGGGAAGTCGACGAGATTGTCTGTGACTGCGACGACCTTCTTCGCGTAACGGGCGTCCACCATGGCGTATCCCATAGATCCAAAAGCAGACGGTCCCTGCTGTCCGTTCATGTTGCCCATGTCGTCACAGCAGGACGTTGCGATGAACGCTACGTCGATCTGAACGTCGCCCTTCTGGATGGCTCTGGCTCTGCCGCCGTGGGTCCTGAATACGACCGCCGCGTCCAGGAGACCTTTTGAAATCTGTTTGCCAAGTTCGCCGCGCATGCCGCTGGTCTGCAGACCCGTGACAACTCCCCTTTTGATGTAGTCGATCAGACACTCGTGAGAACTTGTCAGGGAGGACGCACAGATGGTCAGATCTTTGATGCCCAGTTCGTCGATGGCTTCCATCACCTTCGGTAGGACCATGTCGCCTGCTCTCAGGTGGTGGTGGAAGGAAATCGTCATACCGTCCTGCAGGCCCGATTTGATGACTGCTTCCTTCAGCGTTCCAACAACTTTTCCTGTAAAGACTTTGTCGCTTTCTGTAATATAGTTTTCTTTTCTCTTGCCGCTTCTGATGTATGGCTTGACGTCACCCATCTGAATGACATGTTCAGGGACTTCTCTTCCTATCTTGTTTTTCTGTAGTTTCATTTCTCGAGCCTCCCTGCCTGTATCAGTATTCTTCTGGCTTTATTGATAATTGGGTAATCCACCATTTTGTTGTCGACGGTGAAGACGCCGATGCCGGCTGCGGACGCTTCTCTCTCCGCGTCCACCACGCGCTGTGCATGTTCGATTTCTTCTTCCGACGGACTCAGCAGTTGATGCGCGATCTTGATCTGCAACGGATGGATGCAGCTTTTGCCTGTGAAGCCCAGCGTCTTCGCCCACTTCACTTCTTCTGCAAAACCTTCCTCATCCTTGTAATTGGACCATACGGTATCGACTGCCGTAATGCCCGCTTCTGCAGCAACCACCGGCAGATAGGTTCTGGCGTAGGAAAGTTCATTGCCTTCTCTCGTTCTGACCGTACCCATGGAGTTGGTGTAGTCCTCTGCGCCGAAGGAAAGGGAGATGACTCTGTCGCTGGCCTTGACGGATTCTCTGGCGTTGAGCACGCCCTTGGCTGTCTCGATGGAGCACTGGATCTTGACCGTGCCCTCTTCGATGCCGTTTTCCTTCTCGACTTCGCTCAGAAGCTGGTCGAGCATGATGACGTCGTTCGGCTCGTCGCACATAGCCAGTCTCATATACCGGATGCCTGACGGAACGATGGCACGCACGTCGTCCTCAAAGAACGGCGTTCCCGTTCCGTTGATTCTTGCGAAGACCATGCAGTCTCCAAATTCGAGACTCTCAACGGCCTTGCACAGCAAATCTCTTCCTGCGTCTTTTTCTGTCATCGCGACTGCGTCCTCCAGATCGAAGAGAATGCAGTCCGGCTGGAACACCGGAGCGTTCAGATACATCTTCGGCTTGTTGGCCGGACAGAATAACATGGTTCTCATCTTATACATCTTCTTCTGGCCTCCTTGCTCTTCTTACCGCTGTTCTTACTCTCGCCTGGATGACGAAATCGAGAGCGCTGAAATCATCAATTGTTACGTCGGCGTGCTTTACGCCGAGGAAATCGAGTTCTTCCTGCACCTTCTGGCGGATCTGATCGCCGAACATCTTTTCCATCTTGCTGTTCAGGACGATCTTGATTTTGCCACGCTTCTTGAGCTTGACAGTGACCTTGCAGTCCTGGGACTGTTCATAGCCCGCTTCACCCATCATGTCAGTGTTTCCTCCCTAAGCTTCAGCTTATATAGGTTTCAGCAATAGTTTTTTTATTTAGAACAGGCCTGTTACACGCCCGTCATTATCTACGTCGATGTTCTCGGCCGATGGTCTCTTCGGCAGCCCCGGCATCGTCATGATGTCGCCGGTCCTCGCCACGATGAAGCCTGCGCCGGAATTCGGTTTCACGTCTACTACATGGATCCGGAACCCGTCCGGTGCACCGAGCAGCGTCGGGTCATCCGAGAAACTGAACTGGGTCTTGGCCATGCAGACCGGCAGATCGCCGTATCCCTGGCTTTCCAGTCTCTTGATCTGTTTCTCCGCCTTCAGGTCGAAGCTGACCGAATCCGCGCGGTAGACACGCTTCGCGATTGTCTCGATCTTTTCGTCTATTTTCAAATCAAGCGGATAGGTGAAACTGAAGTTGTTCGGCTCCTCGCAAAGCCTCTTCACTTCCTCGGCCAGTTTGATGCCGCCCTCGCCGCCTTCTGCCCAGACTTCACTGAGTACCGCATTGACGCCCAGCTCTTTGCACTTCTCCTGCACGAATGCAAGCTCCGCTTCCGTATCCGACGGGAAAGCGTTGATTGCAACGACGGCAGGAAGGCCATACACCTGCGTAACGTTCTCAAGATGCCGCATCAGGTTCGGCATACCCTTTTCGAGGGCTTCCAGATTCTCTTCCTCCAGATGTTTCTTCGTCACGCCGCCGTGGTACTTGAGCGCACGCACCGTCGCTACGATGACGCATGCTGAAGGTCTGAGACCTGCCATTCTGCATTTGATGTCCACGAACTTCTCCGCGCCCAGGTCTGCCGCAAAACCTGCTTCGGTAATGGTGTAATCCGACAGTTTCAGCGCCATTTTTGTCGCCATCACGGAGTTGCATCCGTGAGCAATGTTCGCGAACGGTCCGCCGTGAACGAAAGCCGGCGTGTGTTCCAACGTCTGAACGAGGTTCGGCTTGATGGCGTCCTTCAGAAGGGTCGCAACAGCTCCCTGCACGTTCAGATCCCGCACCGTGATAGGCAAACCGTCATAATTGTAGGCAACGATGATGTTGGCGATTCTCTCTTTGAGATCGTCGATATCTTTTGCCAGGCATACGATGGCCATGATCTCACTGGCAACCGTGATCTTGAAATTATCTTCTCTCGGACGCCCGTTGATGCTGCCGCCAAGTCCGTCGACGATATTACGCAGCTGACGGTCGTTCATATCCATGACGCGCGTCCATGTGACACGGCGCGTATCGATTCTGAGCGGATTGTCCTGGTGAATGTGATTGTCAATGATCGCCGCAATCAGATTGTTCGCCGCTGTGATGGCGTGCATGTCACCGGTGAAATGGAGGTTGATGTCCTCCATCGGAACCACCTGCGCATATCCGCCGCCTGCAGCACCGCCCTTGATACCAAAAACAGGACCCATGGATGGCTCACGCAGACAAACCATTACTTTCTCCCCCATCTGGTGGAACGCGTCCGCCAGTCCTACTGAAGTGGTTGTCTTACCTTCTCCGGCAGGGGTTGGGGAAATAGCTGTCACGAGAATCAATTTACCATCTTCCCGGTCCTGTAATTTCTCTAATACATGATAATCGATCTTGGCTTTGTAGTTGCCGTAAAGATCGACATACTCTTCATCAATGCCCAAACGTTCTGCGATCTCCGTAATGGGATACATCTCGTTTTCCTGAGCGATTTCGATGTCCGATTTGACTTCCATAATAGCAATATCTCCTTCTATCTTCTCTAAAGTCAAAACTACCACATATAGTGTTGATATTCCAGTAGTTTTTGCGTATTCCACGAAATTTGCTTCTGTGCTAATTCTTTAATACGGCAAAGAGAAAATAGCGGAAGTGACAGCGGATCATAATTGTAAATTCTTTCCATGCGTGCTATACTGTCTCATATGTCAAACGTATTACTGAGCGCAATCACAGATGGTGTCAAGGACACCGCCATATGCATCCCGATTCTCTTCGCGACGTATCTGTTCATGGAGATTCTCGAAGGCAGCAGCAAGATCAACGAGGAAACGCTCTGCCGCTATTCGAGAAAGGTCGGTCCGGTCCTCGGCGGATTGCTCGGTGTCATCCCGCAATGCGGGCTGGCAGGATCCGCGGCGGCTCTCTATTCCACTGGCACGGTGACCCTCGGGACCATGCTGGCGGTCTTTTTCGCGACCTCCGACGAAATGCTTCCGGTCATGCTGGCTTCCCTGTCGGGCCGCTTCGCTATCGGCGTCGGCGCCATCGCAGCCATTCTCGCTGCAAAAGCACTCCTTGGCGTTGTCCTCGGCTATCTGACTGACTTCGCCGTCAAAGCAAGCACAGGCAAAAACATCCACAGTCTCTGTGAGCGGGAACACTGCGCATGCGATGGCGAGGCAGGCAACGTCTTCCGGTCGGCTCTGATCCATACCCTGAAGATCACCGTCATGCTCCTCATCGTCAACGTGGTTCTGTCTGCCGCCATCAGCATCCTCGGCATCGAGTCTCTGTCCGGCACGATCATCAATCAGCCGGTCATCGGTCCGATCCTCATCGGGCTCTTCGGGCTGATTCCCAACTGCGCGATTTCCATTATTCTGACCGAGTCTTATCTGACCGGCGTGCTGAACCTGGGTTGCCTGTTCGCAGGCCTTCTGGCCAACGCCGGCATCGGCCTCATCGTTCTGTTCCGCACCAATCCGCGGCAAAGAGAAAACTTCATGATCGTTCTGATCATGTACGTGATGAGCGTCGCAACGGGAATTATAATCCAGTTCGTTGTTTAGATTATAGATAAAACACTTCAGATGAGCACAAAAGAACTGACAATCAGATATCTCATCCTGATCCCAGGCGTTTTCGTCCTGGCATTCGGCATCGCATTTATTACAAAAGCGGGACTCGGCACTTCGCCGATTTCCTCTATTCCTTATACCCTCTCGCTGATCATCCCCGCCGTAACGCTGGGGCAGTTCACCATACTCGTAAATGTTGCCATCGTCATAACGGAAGCCATCATCCTTTGGGGCAAACCGGGCTCGATCATGGACAGACCGTCCGGCAAAGCCCTTCCGTGGCCTGAGGCAGTCGTTCAGATTGCCCTGTCTTTCGCCCTTGGTTACTGCATCGATATTTCCATGTATCTGCTGCGCTGGTTCGATCCGGTGAGCTATCCGGCGCAGATTGTCTTCGTTGTCATCGGCTGCATCATCATGGCTTTTGGAATATACATTCAGCTGGCGGCCAACGTAGCTATGGCTCCCGGCGACGCTCTCGCGCGCGCCATTGCCGCCGTCACAGGCAAAAGCTACCCGAATATACGCCTGATTTCCGACGCGTCAATGGTCAGCGCTTCGGCCATACTCTGCCTGGTCTTCCTGCACGCTCTTACCGGGGTGCGCGAAGGAACTGTGATATGCGCAATCCTGACCGGCAACGTCATCCGCGTCTACAAAAGATTGATTCCGCTGGACAACGCAATCAGAAAATTGTTCGAATAAAAAAACGCCGGCGCCGCCGACGTTTTTCCTTCAGCATTTATTTGCGTTTTTCAAGCACTTTCAGCTTCTCTGTCGCCGCAATGTTGTCAATCACGGCTTTGACCGCCTTCTCCAGCGGGGAGTCTTTGCTGTAGTCCGCCTTGCAGGCGAAGTTGACGCGGTTCTCGCTTACGAGCCGCTCTGATTCTTTCCTGTCCTTCTGGTACACGACGAAAGAATGACCGCCGTTGACCTTGGTCAGTTTCATACACGGAATATCCGTGT
>JAILDT010000133.1 GCA_024689085.1 Clostridia bacterium
GGTAACGAACAGGAATGATACGATGAATGCAGGAACGAGAACAACTGTAGTCGCCTTTGTGTGCGACAGTTCCCACTTGTCCTGAACAGCTGTGATTACAGCCTGGATGATTGAGATCAGCGATGTGATACCTGCTGTGAACAGTGATACGAAGAACAGTACTCCGAACAGTGAGTTCAGTGCAGGCAGCGTGCTGATAGCAGTTGGGAATACGACGAATGCGAGTCCAACGCCTGCAGCTGCAACGTCTTCTACGCCGCAGTTCTGTGCATATGCCATGTAACCGATGATCGAGAAGATGCCGATTCCGGCGAAGATCTCGAACCCGTGGTTTGTGCATGCAGTCAGGAATGCAGTGTTGACAACGTCTTCTTCCTTAGGCAGGTATGATGAGTAGCTGATCATGATCGCGAATGCGATGGACAGGCTGAAGAATACCTGGCCATAAGCTGCTACCCATACATCCGGCTTAGCGATTGCGGTCCAGTCCGGTGTGAACATGTATGAAATACCGTCGATAGCGCCCGGCAGTGTGATTCCTCTGAAGAAGATAACCACTACGCAGAGCAGCAGGATCGGCAGGCAGATCTTACATGCGATGTCGATACCTTTGTTGATGCCTCTGTACATGATGAATGCTACAACGATCCATACGATGAAGAACGGCAGCAGCAGTCCGGTGTTCAGGCCGCCGACCTGCGTAATGCTGTCGGTGATTTGCAGCGTATCGGAGAAGAACGATGTGCTCGTATCATCTCCCCATGTGCATCCGAAGGCCTTGCCGATGTAGCAGAGTACCCAAACAACGATTGCGAAATAATAAACGGTGATCAGGAATGAAATCAGTACCTGGAACCAGCCCAGGAACTCAAACTTCGTGTTGATCCTGGCAAGTGTACCAGGAGCACCTGATCTGTAGGTTTTCCCTAGCGTGTATTCCAGGATAAGAATAGGAATACCAGCTGTCAGAATTGCAAACAGGTACGGGAAAATAAACGCGCCGCCGCCATTGGTTGCCGCTATGTATGGGAATCTCCACAGATTACCAAGGCCTACAGCGGAACCGATTGCAGCGAGGATAAAACCTAGTTTGCTGTTCCATTGAGCTCTCAATTCAGTCACTCTCCTTCTCTAATAATGATATGATTCCATTGAATAATGAAAATAAAATACTGTTACATTATATATACCTATATATACTGTGTCAAGAAATATAAATGTAAGTTTTGCACAAAAAATATTGAGTTTTTTTGTTTATCGGACAGTAATTTCGGCCATTTTGGTCGTTTTTATCAATTTCCATAAAAAACCAACGCAAATACTGGACTGTTTTTGTTGTCGTTTACAATTTTTTCCTTTATAATGAAGCCATGCATGAACTACCGATCACACAGCAAATCGTGAAAATCGCGGACCAACATTGCCGTGAAAACGGCGGAACCCGCGTCATTAAGGTCAATATGGTCATCGGCGACTACTCCGGTTACGTAGGAGAAGCCATGCAGGCCTACTTCGACGTCATAACAGAAGGCACCCTCTGCGAGGGCGCCTCCCTTTCATTCGTCAAAGTCGAACCGAAACTCCGCTGCACCAAGTGCGGGAAACTCTTCAAAAAACAGCTGCTCTCCTTCGAATGCCCCTATTGCGGCGGTGAAGGTGAACAATCGGAAATCGGGAAAGAATTCTACATCGATACGATCGAGATCGAATAAGTAACACGAAAGGAGGGCCGTCGGCCCTCCTCTTTGTTTACAGTACTTCGACTCCTGCCTTTCTGAGCTCTGCCTCTGCCCCTTCGATATCATCCACGCGGAAGACCACGTTGGCACTCCCTGTGACTTCTCCGGTGTACGCATACATATACTCGATGTTGACGTTCGCCGACTCCAGCGCCTGCAGGATATCGTAGAGCGCTCCTGCCTTATCTTCCATAATCGCTGAAACGACTTCCGTCGTCGTGATGATGTGATCGTCCTCCAGGACTTCCATGGCCTTTTTCGCATCGGATACGATGATCCTCAGAATGCCGAAATCCCGGACTTCCGCGATGGTCATGGCGCGGATGTTCACGCCCGCTTCAGCAAGGCGTTTCACGACCTCATATAACATTCCCGGTTTGTTCTCGAGAAAAATTGATAACTGTGTAATAGCCATTTCTGTTCCTCCTTAATCATGTAGTTTACGATTATCTATCACTCTCACTGCCTTTCCTTCGCTCCTGGCGATTGTCTTAGGCGGCACAAGGTGGATCTTCGGTCCAATGCCCAGCATGGTACGCATTGCAGACGCCAGGCCAGCCTCCATATCCTGGATATCAGCGATCTTGTCGGAGATTCTGGACGGATCTACTTCCACATAGATATCCAGCGTATCTGTGTTGTTTTTGCGTCCGATCTCGATCTGGTAATTTGGTGTGTATCCTTCATTGAGGAGCACCGTCTCGATCTGGCTCGGGAATACGTTGACGCCGCGGATGATCAGCATATCGTCACTTCTGCCCATCGGCTTGCTCATTTTCACATGGGTGCGCCCGCAGGAGCACTTCTCCCGGCTGAGAACGCAGATATCACGGGTGCGGTAGCGCAGGAGCGGGAACGCTTCCTTGTCCAGCGCCGTGAAGACCAGTTCTCCCTTGGATCCTTCCGGTAGAACCTCACCCGTGTCCGGATCGATGATCTCCGCGTAGAAGTGGTCTTCGTTGATGTGCATGCCCGTCTGCTCTTCACATTCGAAAGCAACGCCCGGACCGCTTGTCTCTGTCAGCCCGTAAATATCGTAGGCCTTGATGCCGAGGCTTTTTTGAATGTTCTGACGCATCTCCTCTGTCCACGGTTCCGCGCCGAAAATACCCGCTTTTAGTTTGTTGTCTTCCGGTTTATACCCTCTTTCAGCCAGGCTCTCGCCGATGAATGCTGCATAAGACGGTGTACAGCATATAATTGTAGAATTCAGATCCATCATGAACTGGATCTGGCGCTCCGTGTTGCCCGATGACATCGGCAGGGTCAGGCATCCGACCTTGTGGGATCCCCCGTGAAGTCCGGCTCCTCCTGTGAACAGTCCGTATCCGTAAGCAACCTGAACAACATCCTCCTCCGTTCCGCCGGCGGCCACAATGGCTCTGGCGCAGCATTCTTCCCATAAATCGACATCATCCTGTGTGTAAAAGGCCACAACACGCTTGCCCGTGGTTCCGGATGTGGACTGGATGCGGACGCAGTCGTTGAGAGGAACGGCCAGAAGTCCGTATGGATAAGCGTCCCGCAGGTCTGCTTTGGAGAGAAACGGCAGCTTCCTGATATCGTCCACAGACTGAATGTCATCTGGCGTCAAGCCCTTCTCCTCCATGAGATTTCTATAATAGGGTACGTTTTCATATACATGTTTGACCTGCTTGCGGAGTTTCTCGTTCTGGATTCTGAGAATCTCTTCCCGCGATGCGGTCTCGATTTCTTTCTGATAATAGTTCGTCATTGTTTTACTCCTGAATTTATTATATCAACAATATGTTGCTTTTGCTCGTTACGTCGCTATTTGCCCAGGTTGTCAGTAATACCAACCGTACGCTTCGACTTGTAGCAGCTGAATACATGTTCCGTATTGTCCGGTATGGTGCTGATGCTGAGAGCTGTGAGCAGCGGCACGAGGATCAGTCCTCCCACCATTGCGAACACGCCTGAGTACAGCGAGTTTCTGAAGACGAAGCTCAGCAGCGCGCTGCCGGATACGTCCAGCATGCCCAGCGATATGAACAGCTGCAGAATCTCTAGGCATGACGCCCAGATGAAGCAGCCTGCGACCGCTACCTTCGAAACGTGCTTTGTGTACAGTCCATAGAGGAACGGCGCCAGGAAGGATCCTGCCAGGGCTCCCCAGGAAATGCCCATCATCTGGGCGATGAACAGGCTCTTCGCGTGAGCCTGCCGGATGGCGATGTACGCCGAAATGATAACGAATATCACGATGAACGCTCTCATGATCACAACTTTTGTTGTCTCCTTGATCGGCGTTCTGCGGAGCGGTGCGATGAAGTCCAGGGTAATCGTCGAGGAACTGGTCAGAACCAGCGACGAAAGCGTGGACATGGATGCGGAAAGCACCAGCACGATGATCACACCGATAATCACCGGCGGAAGTGTCGACAACATGCTTGGAATGATCGAATCGAATCCGTCGACTTCGACATTGATGTCATACAATCTTCCGAAACCGCCGAGGAAGTAACATCCGCCCGCGACGACCAGCGCAAAGAAGGTGGATATTACGGTTCCCTTCTTGATTGCGCCCTCATCCGTGATCGCGTAGAATTTGCCGACCATCTGCGGCAGTCCCCATGTTCCCAGAGACGTAAGCATGATGACAAAGAACAGCGAAACAGGATCTGCCCCAAGGAACGATGCATACTGCCATCCTCCATTATCTCCCGTAGCCAGTGTCTCCATCGCTGCGTTCAGACCGCCGTTGTCGTGAAGCACCGCCAGAATGACCGCGGCGATTCCAATCAGCATGATGCAGCCCTGAATGAAGTCGTTCGTTGCTGTTGCCATGTATCCGCCCAAAACGACGTACGCGCACGTCAGCGCGGCCATTACCACGACGCAGACCGCATAGTCGATACCCGGAAACGCAATGGCGAACAGTCTTGAAAGTCCGTTGTACAGAGACGCTGTATACGGGATCAGAAAGACGAAAGTAATAACGGATGCCGTGACCCTGAGCTTCTGTGAGGCGAATCTTGAGCCGAAGAAATCAGGCATTGTACGGCTGTCCAGATGATTGGTCATGATTCTCGTACGTCTTCCCAGAATCAGCCATGCGAGGAGCGAGCCGATGAAGGCGTTGCCCAGGCCGATCCAAGTGGACGCAATTCCGAAGTTCCATCCGAACTGTCCGGCGTATCCGACGAAGATGACTGCCGAAAAGTACGACGTACCGAATGCAAAAGCACTCAGCCAAGGTCCTACGTTTCTTGAACCGAGAACGAATCCTGACACATCTCTGGCGTGTTTTCTTGTCCTTATGCCTATGGTCAGCATCACCGCGAAGAAGATGATGATCAGAAGCAAAGTCAGAACTGTTGTAGTGTTCATAAAAAATCCTTTCTCAAACAATAACTGATGATTAATCCTTAAAAAAAGCGCCTCAGGTTAACCTGTGACGCTTCGAACGCTAACTGCTTGATTCAAACCAGCTACTTCTCACATCGCAAATTAACCCTACTGACAGCGCCAGTAAAGCCGAAATAGAAGTAGTAGTATGCATTTGCCATGTTCATTGTTTTAGCCATTTGAATCTCCCGCGCGCACTTGCACGCTTTAATTACGTAAAATAAATTATCACACTTGCAAAAGCATGTCAACCTGTTTTCTCAAAAGATTTTGATCAACAGCACCCTGCCCTTCATAACAGACACCTCTGCAGCCTCTCCCGGAAGCACTTCGTTGCTCACCGCATACTGGTAGTCCCAGTCTATTTGCCCGTCTTCCAGCGGGAACTTCGCGTTCCGAATCGTGATGCCTTCCGCCTCGCCTGTGACATTCAGAACCGAGAAGTATGGATAGGAATCATCGATGCGGGCTGTTCCGGGGCAGTCCGCCTTTGCTGATACGACTTCTATTTCAGAATAATCGTCTGTTGCTTTTGCCCTTTTGCCGGCCGTGTCGAGCATAAAGAGAATCGATAGATTTCCCAGCGTGTGATCCAGACGCGCACCGATTACGCCTACCAGCAGAAACTCCTCAAAGCCGCGCCGGACCATCTCCTTCGCGGCGAAGAACGTATCTGTATCGTCCTTCTCACGCGGCAGTTCAATCATCTCCGCGTCTGTTTCCGGCTTCTCATGGGAATCGAAATCGCCCACGACAAAATCCGGCTTCACGCCAAGCCCTTCCATGTGCTTCAGTCCGCTGTCGCAGAAGACGAAGAAGTCATCCTTGCGCAGCTGCTCCCGGATTCTGCCGTATTCTTTTATTCCTGCTCCGCCGATGATTACACAGCGTTTCATAACAACCTCCCGGTCCAAGCTATTTCTGTTCTTATATTATCTCGTTACCGCTCCAGCCGCAACACAAATCAGGATAATCAACGCCCCGGCAACGCCTGCCGCCGACAACTGTTCCCCGAGCAAAAGCAGGGCGAACACCGCCGTCATGACGGGACAAAGGCTCTGCAGCAGAGCGACAGCGCGGTCGGAAATCTTCGTGAGCGCCAGATTTTGCATCAGATATCCCAGGAACGTACATGTGACGGCCAGATAGAGAATGATCAGCCAGGCCGTTCCGGTTGTCGTTTCAAGATGTATGCCGCCTTCAACGAATACGCATCCGAGCAGCGCAAGCACCGCCGAACAGCCTGCCTGAAGTGACGTCATGCTCGCCGCGTCGACCATCTCCAGATAGTTCTTGCTGAACACGAGCGCGCCTGCCATCAGCGCAGCGGCGGCGAGCGCCACCACTTCCCCCGCGCCAAAGCCGGACAGACCGCCTCTGACACAGAGAAGATACGTACCCGGAAGCACCATAATCTGAATCAGGATGAGCTGCCATTTGTAATGCGTCCGGTACGCGAGAAAAGCCAGCGCAGGTGTCATCACGACGGAAAGCGACCGCAGGAAAGCGACCGACGTAGCGTCCGTCATAGAGAGCGCGACATTGTTGAGAAGATAACTGAGCCCGATGCACACGCCCGGAATGAGCCACGCTTTGACAGGCACCGTCTTCAGCGTATGGATGATCTTCCTGCGGAAAATGACAGCACAAATGATAAAGGCAATCAAATAGCGCACCGACATCATCGTATAGACCGGCGTGACCTCAAAAGCAATTTTTGATATAGGATCCCCAAAGCCGTAAATAACGGACTGCAGGATGATCAGAGCCTCGGGCCATCTGCTGAATCGTTCGCGTTCCATGTCAGTTATTATATCATTGCTCCGGAAAACATTATAAAAACTTTTTCTTGACAACATCTGGATGCCGTGCTACTTTAATGCCATAAAGAAGACTTATCAGGAGAAATCAAATGGTCATTACAAGAGTTCTGACAAGTGGATACTGGTGGCGCAGAAGCTTTACAACCTAAGATTGTAAGGCCTGTTGGCGTTGCGGTAATTCTGATATCACAATAGAAACGAATATACAAGCGGCACAGGTTGACCTGGAGCCGCGTTTTTATTAGGAGGAAGAAATGAAATTATATACCAAGTCCTGGCGCACCCGCGCCGGAATATAGATTGAGAAAGAAACAAACACCAATATAGAAAACGATTATTACACCAACAACCAATACAAAAGCACAAAGCACAGCTTTGTAACAATAAAGAAAGGAAGTACTGAAATGACAAAGGATCAGATCCCATATAAGATATACCTCGAAGAAAACGAGATGCCGACGGCATGGTACAACGTAAGAGCGGACATGATCAATAAGCCTGCCCCTCTCATTCATCCGGGAACGCACCAGCCGATGACGCTGGAAGAACTGTCACCGGTATTCTGCGAAGAGCTCTGCAAACAGGAGCTGAACGATACGGATCCGTACATCGAGATTCCGGAGGAAATCCGGGATTTCTACAAGATGTACCGGCCGTCCCCTCTCATCAGAGCATACTGTCTCGAAGAGAAGCTGGGAACGCCGGCCAAAATCTACTACAAGTTTGAAGGCAACAACACCAGCGGCAGTCACAAGCTGAACTCCGCCATCGCCCAGGCCTATTACGCCAAGAAGCAGGGGCTCAAGGGCGTGACGACAGAGACCGGTGCCGGCCAGTGGGGCACCGCCCTTTCCATGGCCTGCTCCTACTTCGATCTGGACTGCAAAGTCTTCATGGTCAAGGTCTCCTATGAACAGAAACCGTTCAGAAGAGAAGTGATGCGCACCTATGGTGCGGAAGTGACACCTTCCCCTTCTGAAACGACTGCCATCGGCAAGAAGATTCTCGAAGAGCATCCGGGAACGACGGGCAGCCTGGGCTGCGCCATCTCTGAGGCTGTTGAGGTGGCGACTTCCACGCCAGGCTACAGATATGTGCTGGGCAGCGTGCTCAATCAGGTTCTGCTCCACCAGTCCATCATCGGTCTTGAAACGAAGGCTGCCCTGGACAAATATGGCATCGTACCCGACATGATCATCGGCTGCGCCGGCGGCGGCTCCAATCTGGGCGGACTCATTTCACCGTTCATGGGCGAGAAAATCAGGGGCGAAGCAGATTACAGAATCATTGCCGTCGAGCCGATGTCCTGCCCGAGCTTCACAAGAGGCAAATACGCCTATGACTTCTGCGACACAGGCAAGGTCTGTCCGCTGGCCAAGATGTACACGCTGGGAAGCGGATTCATCCCTGCGCCGAACCACGCAGGCGGTCTGCGTTACCACGGCATGAGCCCTGTTCTCTCACAGCTTTACGACGATGGTCTCATGGAAGCCGTGTCTGTACCACAGACAGAAGTCTTCGCAGCAGCTGAGGAATTCGCCCGCGTCGAGGGAATCCTCCCTGCTCCGGAAAGTTCCCACGCCATCAAGGTCGCCCTGGACGAAGCCAAAAAGTGCATCGAAACAGGCGAAGAGAAAACCATCGTATTCGGCCTGACCGGAACCGGCTACTTCGATATGGTGGCCTACGAGAAGTTCCACAACGGCGTCATGGACGACTACATTCCAACCGACGAGGAACTGGAGAAGTACTTCGCAACGCTTCCTCCGGTAGAATAAGTATACGATTTACAGCAATAAAAAAAGTGCCGCAAGGCACTTTTTTTATATCGTTTATTTGTGTTTTTCTTCCGACGCTTCTATCGTCGCCGCGAAGAACTGATTCAGCTTGCACAGTCCTTCATACAGCGCGTCCCGTTCTTCCGGTGTCAGATCCTCGCTGAGAGCTGTTGCCATCTCCTCGCTGTAGTTCTGCTGGTAGCGGGCGTAGATCCTGCCCTTCCGCGTCACTTTCACAATGGCGTTCCTGTGATTCGAAGGATCCACTTTTCTTTCGACAAGACCATTCTTTTCGAGTTTCTTGATGGTCATCGTAGCGGACGGACGGGATATTTTGAGATAATCCGCCACACTGCTGATGTTCGTGCCATTTTTGAAGCCCATGATAAAAGTCACAGCGTTTCTGTCACGGAAGGTGAAGTTTCCGCTGCTGTACTTTCTCTTGGTCTCCTCAGCAAGGAGCGCGTTATGGTAGACCTCCGTCAGGATGGCCCTTAACTTACTGTTGAAATCAGTCATTCTTTATACGCTCCAACGATAATACTCGAATTCTGTCCTCCGAAACCGAAGGCGTTCGACATGGCGTAGTCAAACCGCTTGGCAGTGATCTTCGATACATAGTTCAGGTCGCACTGCGGATCCAGATTGTCCAGATTGAGTGTCGCCGCAATCATTCCTGTCTCCATGCTTCTGATACATGTAATGACTTCCGTGATGCCGCCGGCTCCCATCATGTGCCCTGTTGCCGACTTGGTCGAATTCAGGACCAGATCCTTCGCCGCATCTCCGAACACAGCCTTGACCGCTTCCGTCTCGGCAACATCGCCCTTCAGCGTCGCCGTTCCGTGGGTATTGATGTACCCGATGTCGGACGGCTGGATGCCAGCCATGGCGATAGCCTGCTGCATACACAGGATTTCACCTTCGCCGTCAGGACGAGGTGTCACAGGATGGTAAGCATCCGTGTTGTTTCCGCATCCGGCCAGCTCCGCGTAGATCTTCGCGCCTCTTGCCTTGGCATGCTCTTCGGTCTCGATCACGACCGCACCGGCACCCTCACCCAGTACAAAACCATCACGTTCCCTGTCGAATGGTCTGCAGGCGTGCTGCGGGTCTTCATTGTTCGCGCTGAGAGCCTGTGCGGCTGCCAGAGACTGGATCAGAATCGGTTCCGTTCCGGACTCGGCGCCCACCGCGACCATCATATCCGCGAAACCTGCCTGCAGCATCAGAGCAGACAGTGTGATCGCATCTCCGCCGGAAGCACACGCCGTATTCAGCGTCATGCTCGGCCCGTGAATATTATGCTCAATCGCAATCTGCGACGCACACACATTACCCAAAGACTTCGGCAGGAAACGCGGTCCGACTCTCTTCAATGCGGAAGTCATGTAGGACCGCTCGGTCTGTGTGATCGTACCGATGCCGTTCAGTGCTGTTCCGACGATAATGCCCGTTCTGTACGGATCGATTTCCACTTCCGCGATCGCTTCCCCTGCAGCCACATACGCCAGCTGCATGAACCGGTCCATCTCGGTGGATTTTTTGCGCGGCATGTAATCCTTCGGATTGAAATCGCGGATCTCTCCGGCGAATTTAATCGGAAGTTCGTCAGTATCGATGTTCTGGATATAATCGATTCCCGTCTTGCAGGACATCAGATTATTCCAGTACTCATCGACCCCTATGCCGATAGGAGTTACTGCACCCATGCCGGTGATTACAAGTTTTTTGTCCATTATTACTCCTTCACAAGAATGAATGAGAACTCGGCCTTCACCGCCACCTTACCGTCAACACGGCCTTCGCCCTTGGCGAAATAGAACGGCGGTTTTGCCTTGGTGATCTCACATTTTGACTCAAATGTGTCTCCCGGCTTGACAGGGCTTCTGAACTTCACATTGTTGAGCCCGGTGAACATGGTCCCTGTGCCTTCCTCTACGACGTCCTGAAGGAGCACGCAGGAGGACTGAGCCATCATCTCACAGAGGATCACGCCTGGCACAATAGGATTTCCAGGGAAGTGTCCCTGCAGGAAAAACTCATCTCCGCGGACGTGATATTTGCCGTAAGATACTTTTTTCTCATTTCCGTCTTTGTCTGTTTCTACAACTACTTCGGCCTCTTCAACGAGCAGCATATTGTCTCTGTGAGGCAGTATTTTCATTAATTCTTCTTTATTCATATCTTTTGAACCCTATACATGCATTGTGTCCGCCGAAGCCCAGAGAAGTTGAAAGCGCACAGTCAAACTCGCCCTTGGCCGCAACATTCGGTGTGTAGTTAAGATCGCACTCCGGATCAGGAACATCCAGATTGATTGTCGGAGGTACGATTCCGTTTTTGATTGTCAATATGGAAGCGATGGCTTCTGCTGCGCCGGTTCCGCCCAGCATGTGTCCTGTCATGGACTTGGTTGAGCTGATGACTATCTTGTAAGCGTCATCTCCGAATACTTTCTTAAGGGCGATTGTCTCGGACTTGTCGTTGAGCGGTGTGCCCGTTCCGTGCGCGTTGACGTAAACCTTAGTCGGATCGATGATGCCTTCCTTGCAGCATTCATCATAAGCATCCTTTATTGCCTTTGAGCCTGCTTTTGCTTCCGGATCCGGCGCCGTCATGTGGTGAGCGTCGCAGGTGGAACCATAACCCGCCAGTTCAGCGTAGATCTTGGCTCCTCTTGCCTTTGCGTGCTCTTCGCTCTCGATCACGAGCGCGCCCGCGCCTTCGCCGATGACGAAGCCGCCTCTTTCCTTGTTAAACGGAAGGCTGGCTCTGTTTACGTCTTCTGTCATGTTCAACGCCTGCATCTTGATGAATCCAGCAAGACCGGTTCTTGTCAGAGCCGCTTCTGTTCCGCCTGTGATGACCACATCTGCGTAGCCGTGTCTGATAAGTCTCAGCGCTTCGCCGATGGCGTTCGTGCCGGATGCGCATGCTGATACTGACGGCAGGGCCGGACCGCGCATGCCGTATCTGATGGCAATCGTACCGGCTGCCATGTTAGGGATCATCATCGGAATGAAGTATGGAGATACGAATCTCGGACCCTTGTTCAAAAGCTTGTCGAAATTGTTTTCAAAAGTCTCGATTCCGCCGATTCCGGATCCGAAGTAGACCGCTGCTCTCTCAGGATCAAAATTGCCTTCGATTCCGCTGTCTGCCACTGCCTGTGCCGCCGCGGCAACTGCCATGTGGACGTTGTGGTCGGATCTTCTGACCTCAGACTTTTCCATGTATTCGGTCGGATCGAAGTCCTTGACTTCCGCGCCGATCTTGACTGCGTAATCAGTCGTGTCGAATCTGGTAATCTGACCGATTCCGTTCACTCCTGAAATGATGTTGTTCCAGAATGTATCAACGTCATTACCAACCGGCGTGATAACGCCCATTCCGGTTACTACTACTTTTCTTTCCATTTTGTCTTCTCCTACATTGCGATTCCGCCATCGACCTTGATGACTTCGCCTGTGATATAGCTTGCCGCGTCAGACGCCAGGAAGAAGATGAGGTCCGCAACTTC
>JAILDT010000136.1 GCA_024689085.1 Clostridia bacterium
TCAGATCGAGGTCTCAGAAGGAGAACTGGTAGTACTCAAAAAAGACCTGGAGGAAGCCCAGAAGAAGGTCGACGCGCAGAATCAGGAACTGGGTGTCCGTCTGCGCACCATGTACAAGAACGGATCTGTGGGATTCCTCGATGTCCTGATGAATTCCAGCAGTTTCTCCGAGTTCCTGACGAACATCGATCTGGTGGAAAAGATCTACGCATCGGACAAAGATGTACTTGAAGATCTTCAGGATGCCCACGATCAGATCGAAAAAAAGAAAAACAAGGTCGAGAAACTGTCAAAGGAACTCAAATCCTCCAAGCAGGCGGCGCAGGATAATATGGCGACGGTCGAGGCGGAGAAAAAGAAGATCGCCGCAGACAATAATAAAAATGCGGAAATGCTGGATGATCTGGAGAACGAAGCAGCAGCTGAGGCAGCCAGACTGGCCGCCGCATCTCAGAGCGGACAGACGAGCAGCAGCAGTACGTCCAGTTACGGGGGCGGGGCCTTCGCATGGCCGGTACCGAGTTCGCATACCGTTTCCTCCGGATACGGCTGGCGTATCTGCCCATTCCACGGAAGAGAATTCCACGGAGCGATTGATATCGCTGCCGATGGCGGTTCGGCCATTGTCGCAGTGGCAGACGGTACAGTCATCAGCGCAGGATGGAACGGCGGATTCGGCAATTCTATGAAAGTGGATCATGGCGGCGGACTGGTTACAATGTACAATCACTGTTCAGGCTTCGCGGCATCCGTCGGGCAGACCGTGTCGAAGGGACAGACGATCGCTTACGTGGGCACAACAGGATCATCGACAGGAAATCATCTGGACTTCAGAGTATTCAAAGACGGAACCACACAGAATCCATTTTCATACTTATAGCAAATGAGAAAAGCAGAAGATATACTTGATGTTATACTGAATAAGAGGGGCATACTTTCAAAGGAAGACCGCGAGGAATACCTTTCGCCAAATCCATCGCGCACCTATGATCCATTCCTGCTGGACGGCATGAAGGCAGGAGTGGATCTGCTCATCTCTGCGGTGAAGAACGGTGACCGCATCTGCATCTACGGCGATTATGACGCGGACGGCGTCACAGCGTCGACCATCATGGCCTGCGGCGTATCGGAACTGACAGATGACTGGTTTATTTATATTCCTTCCAGATTTGAAGAAGGTTACGGGCTCAACGTTACCGCGATCGATAAAATCATCGATCGCGGAGCGGATCTGATCATCACTGTGGATTGCGGGTGCGTCTCACGGAAGGAAGTGCAGTACGCTCTTTCAAAAGGGCTGAAAGTCATTGTTACAGATCACCACAATATTGAAGACACAATTTCAGAGTGTATCGTTATAGACCCGAAGAAACCTGTCAGGTTCATGTCTGAAAAAGGGAACGTTCCATATCCGTGTCAGGACCTGGCCGGATGCGGCGTTGCGTTTAAGTTCATCCAGGCGCTCCAGCGCACGGCGGATCTTCCGCGCAGCATATTGACGGACACTCTCGATATGGTCGCGATAGGCACCATCGGAGATATCGTACCGCTCCGCGATGAAAACAGAACGTTGGTTAAATACGGCATCGCCGCGGCAAACAGCGGGCGCAGACCGTCCCTCTCAAAGCTGACCGAGGCGATATCGCTGGAAGAGATCACGTCTTCGAATATTGCGTTCGCAATCGTGCCCCATATCAATGCAAGCGGCCGTATGGCGTCCGCGATGGCGGCGGTGGAACTGTTTAACAGCACCGATTCTGCGATCATTGATGAGAAAGTGCAGGAACTCATTCAGTACAACAGGCAGCGGAAGCGCATTCAGGAGGAAGCCTTCTCCGCATGCGCGGAGATGGTCCGGGGGGATGAAAACTTCATTGTCCTGAACATGAGGGATATGCATGAAGGCATTGCGGGAATCGTGGCCGGGAAGATCAAGGACCGGTTTTCACGTCCCGTCATCATCGTCACTCCGTCGGAAGAAGCGGGCCGCGGCGGTAAAGACGTCAGTCTGCTTAAAGGGACCGGAAGAAGCATCGACGGCGTAAACATCTACGACGTACTGAACGGATGCAGCGAACTGTTCATCCGATTTGGCGGCCACAGCAAAGCCTGTGGGTTTCTCATGAAGGCAGATCGCCTGGATGAGCTGACTGCATGCGTGAACCGGGATGTGGAGGAACAGCTGAGGGAAGACCCGCATCTTTTTGAGAAGAAGACCAAAACAGACGCGGAAGTATCACCGGAAGATGTTACGGTAGAGCTGGCCAGAGAATTGATGAAAATGGCTCCTTTCGGCGAAGGGAATCCGGATCCGGTGCTAATCATGAAGGGAGTGGAAATCCGCAACGTCTCTTTCATGGGAGCGGAGAACACACATGCGCGGTTCAGCGCCTGCGCATCGCAGACAGAGGAAAGCACAGGCAGATACGCAACGGCAGGGTGTGTCCTGTTCCGGAGAGCGCAGGATCTGAAGCCTTTGCTTGAAGGCGGCGGCAGGGTGGACATCACCGGCACGGTCAGCCATCAGGTCTGGAGAGGTCAGGAAAGAGTGCAGTTCATTGTGGATGAAATCCACAGAGTATCGTGAGGTTAACATGCAGATTAAAAAGAGAAATTTCATACTAATACTGGCAGGTGTTTTCTTTGCCGGCGCCATTGTCATGGGAGCCATATGCGCGACGATGATACAATCACCTGGGCTGTATATGAACGGCGATGAAAAACTGGCTCAGATCAAAGCTAATATTGATAAGTATTATCTTAACGACTACGACGAACAGAAGCTGATCGACAGCGCCTACGAAGGGTACGTGAACGGTCTGGGCGACCCGTATTCCGTCTACATGACGAAGGAAGTCTATGAATCCTGGCTCGCAACTTCCACCGGCAATTACTCCGGCGTCGGCATTACGTTCTCGGAGAACGAGAAAGGACAGTTCGAGATCATCAGCGTCAATCCTGATTCACCTGCGGAAAAAGGCGGCATAAAACCAGGCGACTTCATCCTGGAAGTGGACGGAAAGACCTATACAGACGCCGATATCATGGCAACCGCCATACGAGGCAAAAAAGGGACTGACGTTACCTTGAAAATCAGCCAAGATGGCAAGGAGAAAGATGTAACAGTGACCCGCGACGACATCAATATCCAGAGTGTAACCTGGGAAATGCTGGACGACGGGATTGGATACATTCAGATCAGCTCCTTTATTGAGAATACAGGAAAGGACTTCAGCGACGCGCTGGATCAGGTGGAGGCCAAGAACGCCAAAGGTTTGATACTCGACCTGCGAAACAACGGCGGCGGCCTTGTTGACCAGTGTGTTGAAGTCGCTGACGAGTTCCTGGATGAAGGTGTGGTCTGCTACGTAACAGATAAAAATGGAAACACGGAAACCTATGATGCCTATGACGGCAAAACGAAGCTTCCGACAATCGTGCTCATTAATGAAGGTTCCGCATCCTCATCCGAGATTCTGGCCGGAGCCCTGAAGGACAACGGATTTGAGATTGTCGGGACGAAGTCGTTCGGGAAAGGCATTATCCAGACGACGCTGGAGATGGATGATGGATCAGCGCTGAAACTGACCATCATGCAGTATCTCTCACCTGATAAAAATGTGATCCATGAGAAAGGCATCAAACCGACGGTCAAAATCAAAGACAAGGAAAAGACCGAGGAAGATGAGCAGCTTGAGAAAGCAGAAGAGCTGTTGCAGTAATTGTTCTTTAATTGTGCAATAACCGCCAGATACTTTCGTCCGTCTTGACTTTACAACACGAAAGTGTTATAGTCACAAAAGGAAAAGGAGGTGTCGACATGGCATATGAATCAAAATTCAAAAGGGACGACATTGACGAACTGTTTCAGGCGGTGTTGCTCCTTGAGGATGAAGAAGACTGCTACAGGTTTTTCGAGGATATCTGCACGATTAACGAGATACATGCCATAGCGCAGCGACTGCAGGTAGCCAAACTCCTCTCTGAGAACAAGACTTACAATGAAATTGAAGGGATTACGAAGGCATCCACTGCGACAATCAGCAGGATCAACAAATGCCTCGTTTACGGAGCCGACGGCTATAAGAGAATCCTTGCAAGGATGAAAGAGCAGGAATAGCAGGTTCATGAATAACTGAAAACAAAAGGCGTGTCATTCTCTTGTCACGCCTTTTTATGTTTTCTTTATGCTATAATTCAGTTATGTTAAAACTGCACGTCATATACGACTACAAAAGCATCTATCCGGAGCTGAGCGGCAAGGCGCTGACCGATGCGCTGATCCGCAGATGTCTGGAGAGAGAAGATGCGGTGATTTACAGGAGTGAAAAAGGGAAACCCTTTGTCAGCTTTCCGGAAACCGATGCAGGCGGACCATTTGTTTCCGTGTCTCACAGTATGAATACGTTCGCGCTTCTGGTATCAGATTCGGATGCGGGTGTGGATATTCAGTATGCCCGCGGCACCGATGCGGCGAGAATCGCTGCCAGATTTTTCACAGAAGAAGAAGCGAACGAAGTTGCCGCAGACGATACAGGAGACAGGTTCTATGAACTGTGGACACGCAGGGAAGCTTACAGTAAGTACACAGGAGCCGGTATGGAACATGTCATAAAGAAAGAACCGATGCCGGCGGACGTCAGATTCACCGATTTTCGACTGGAAGACGGTTGTTTCTGCGCCATCTGCATGGTCGCAGAGGAAGGAGAGCAGTCAGATGAAATTCAGATTTCTTATGGAGAATAAGACCGAAAAAGAGGGCGTCGTAGCGGAACACGGTCTTTCCATCTACATTGAAGCCAGAGGAAAGAAGATTCTGTTTGATGCGGGTGCGACCAATCTGTTCGCTGCCAACGCCGCGAATCTGGGCGTTGATCTCAGCGCGATCGATTTCGCTGTCGTGAGTCATGGCCACTACGACCACACGGGTGGATTTCCGACCTTCCACCAGATCAACCCGAACGCACCGATCTACATCCACAGGAACGCGCTGCGGGTTTCCTACGGAACAGAAGGCGGCTCACTGGAGTCGGGCGGCGTGCTGGACAAAGAACCCTGCAGCATCGCCTGGACGGACAAAGAACTGAAAGAGCTTGCGAATCAGCTCCTGTTTACAGATGGTCCGGTCGAGATCACAGAGGATATCAAAGTCACCGGTACGGTACCGTACGCGGAAGGGTTTGAGCCGACAGATTACTTCTACTGTTACGATGGGGACAAGCTTGTTCCTGACGATATGTCGCACGAGCAGTGTCTGGTTATCAGAGAGCCGGAAGGACTGTACATTTTCTCAGCCTGCAGCCACAGAGGCGTCATCAGCGCCCTGAACGCGTGCAAAAGCATGTTCCCGGGGGAGAGAGTGGCTGTTCTTGTGGCCGGGATGCATCTGTACTGCGCGACAGAATCAGACAGGCGGAGAGTCATCCGCGAGATCTGTTCGGAGAATATGGACTGTGTCATGCCGGTTCACTGCACAGGCATTGACGCCATCTGCGAGCTGAAGGCCAGACTTGGCGACAAGTGTATCGTTGCGACGGCAGGATACGAATACCTGGTATAAAAGGTTCGGATGAGATGATGGACGCGCTTGAAAAGGCAACTGCATATCTGAACCGGTCGCCGCATACGGAGAAGGAAGTGATCGACTACCTTCTGCGCAAAGGCTATGAGCAGGATGAAGCAGAGTCCGCCGCGGCGGATCTGAAGGAATACGGTTACATCGATGACCTTTCCTATGCGAAACTGTACTTCGAGTATAGCTTCGAGAAAGGCCGCGGCAGAGACCGTATTGTCAGGGAACTTACAGGTAAAGGCGTCAGCCGGGAAGTGATCGACCAGGCTTACGATGAACTTGAGGAGGCGCCGGATGAATATGCGATGGCGCTGCACCTGGCTGCACAGATCGTACAGGAGAGCGGCGGCCCCAGTGATGAAATGAGCTACACCGACCGGCAGAAACTGCAGGCGAAGATCGTTCGCAGATTGTCATCCAGAGGGTTCAGCGGCGGCGTCTGTTACAATGCAGCACGGGAATCAGTAAAATGAATCAGCAATACGAGAGGACAAGCAGAATTATAGGCGAGGAGGGCATTGACAGATTGCGGCACTGCAGCGTTCTCGTGTTCGGCGTCGGCGGCGTGGGAAGCTACGTCTGCGAAGGTCTGGCGCGTGCCGGCATCGGAGCTTTGACACTGGTGGACAAGGATGTGATAGACATCACAAACATCAATCGTCAGATCCCCGCGCTTCATTCAACAGTCGGTAAATCCAAGGCAGACGTGATGGCCGAGCGGATCCGGGACATCGATTCCGGCTGTAACGTGGATACCAGAGAAATCTTCTTCCTGCCGGACAAGGCAGATGATATTGATTTTGCATCCTACGATTATGTGGTCGATGCTGTGGACACGGTGACGGCCAAGATATACATTATCGAACGTGCGAAGCAGGCGGATGTTCCTGTGATCTCTGCCATGGGCACGGGGAACAAACTTGACGGGGGAGCCTTCCGGATCGCGGATATTGAGGACACGAAAGTGTGTCCGCTGGCCAAGGTCATGAGAAGAGAGCTTCGAAAAAGGGAGATCAGCAACGTGAAGGTGCTGTACTCGGAGGAGGAACCGCGCGGGGTCGGCGGAAGTATCAGTTTCGTACCGTCTGTTGCGGGACTGCTCATTGCAGGTGAAGTTGTTCGCGATTTGCTCAGTCGCGATATAGTAAATACAGAAGGGAAGTAACAATGGATTATCGTACAGAACTGCTCAACATGATCAACAAGTTCACAATTGAATCGGTCGAAGAGTTCAAAGAGGCGGAGATGCTTATCGTGCGTGACTCGCGGTTCAACAGCATCCGCAAAAAGAAGGACTACGATGGCCATGTCCGTATGCTCCGTAAAGTGAAGAGCAAAGCGCTGCGGATCGATCCGAAATCCGTCAAGATTCCGGAGAGCGATATTGAGACGACACAGCTCAGAAAGGAATTTGAAAAATGCCTGTTGACCTTCAGTGCAGTGTGCGACGGTTACGTGCAGATGCAGATGGCGCTGAAAGATAAGTCGGAGGGTGCCAAGATCAGTTACGGGCAGTATAAGGAGATCAACAACAAGGTCAAATCGGCCAGAGTGAAACTGAACGACAATCTGGATGAAATGAATATTCTATACTCCAATTTCACGGAGTATTCCTACGAAGACAACAGTGATGACCTGGCCGGCGTGGAGTATAAGACCTACGATCAGTTATAACGGAGAAAAGGAAAGGGAAACGGGATGAACACAGTACTAATTGCAGTCATCATTTCATCAGCGGTCATCATCGTGGCGCTGGTGATTGCCATCGTCATGATGCGGTCTGCTATGACAGGACTTGGAGACAGGGTCAATGAAAGCCAACGTGCGTCGGATGCCGTGATCAATCAGCAGCTGAACGACGCCATGGCGCAGATCAACCGCAGCATGGGGGAAATGCGCAGTCTGTCCACAGGGGTGGACGATCTGAAACGAATCATGACCAACGTCAAAACCAGGGGTATCGTCGGGGAAGTGCAGCTGGGTGCCATTCTGGAAGAAATTCTTTCGCCGCAGCAGTATGAAGAGAACGTTCCGGTCAAAGGGGACAGCGCCCGCGTCGAGTACGCAGTCAGATTCCCTTCGGAGGACGGTGGTTCCGTCTATCTTCCAATCGACTCTAAATTTCCGGGTGACGCTTATCTGGAGCTTCTGGATGCCTATGATACGGGTGACAGAGGCATGATCCTCGCAGCTACGGATCATCTGCGTAGAGCAGTGATCAAAGCCGCGAAGGATATACGGACCAAGTATATCTACCCGCCGTATACGACAGAATTCGCTGTGATGTTTTTGCCGTTTGAAGGACTTTACGCGGAAGTGCTCCGGCTCGATCTGGTGGAGACGCTTCAGAGAGAGTACCGGGTCACCATCGCGGGGCCGACCACCATGGCGGCCATTCTGAACAGCTTCCAGCTGGGATTCCGGTCCCTGGCGCTGCAACAGAGTTCCGGTGAGGTTTGGGATACGCTGGAGAAGGTCAGGATGGAATTCGGCAAGTTCAACGATGTACTGGAAGACACACAGCATAGACTGGATCAGGCCCAGAAAGATCTGGAACTCCTTGTGGGAGCCAGGACCAGAAGCATACAGAGAAGCCTGGATAAGGTTTCCGATTACACAGAACAGTAGAACCATGAGCATATTTGCAATCGCAGACCTGCACCTGTCCTTCGCGCCTGACAGTGATAAGCCGATGGACATTTTCGGCGCCAGATGGCACGACCATCCGTCGAGGATCCGGGAGAACTGGTGCAGCAACGTAAGTGAAGAAGATACGGTCGTCGTGGCCGGGGACATCTCCTGGGGGATGAAACTGGACGACGCCAGATATGACCTGGACTGGGTGGCTGCGCTGCCCGGTCAGAAAGTCATGCTCAAAGGCAATCATGATCTGTGGTGGTCTGGTATCCACCGGCTGAACGGCATGTATGATTCCATCACGTTCCTGCAGAACGATGCCTTCCGGGTGCCTATGGAAGATGGACACGATGTGTGGATCTGCGGCTCCCGCGGCTGGATCACGCCGGACGATGACGATTATACTGCGGATGACGAGAAGATTTACAAGCGGGAGATCCTGCGTCTCAGAGCGTCTCTGGAGTATGCGGAGGATGCTGCTAAAACATCAGAAAGTGCTGAGTTCATTGGGTTTCTCCATTATCCGCCTGTGGCGAAACCGGGAAAAATCTCGGGTTTTATGCAGGCCTTTGAGGATTATGGCGTGAAGGAAGTCTATTACGGACATATACACGGGGAAGAAGGCTTTAGAACTGCCGTGCAGGGCGAGTACTATGGAACGAGATACCAACTCATTTCCGCTGACTACCTGAACTGCGGCCTGCTGAAGATCAGATAACGGAAGGTGATGACATGAGAGCGATTATTATAGTGATGGATTCGCTGGGTGTGGGCGCAATGCCTGATGCAACGGAGTACGACGATGCCGGGACGGATACCCTGGGACATATTCTTGACAACTATCCGCTGGATATCCCGAACCTCAGGAAACTGGGGCTGGGCAACATCGAGAGACCGGAAGATCCGTCCGGAAAGGTTGCCGGTGGCCGTCTTGCTGTTAATGAACCGGAAGGTGTCTACGGACGTTTTGCCGAACAGTCAAAAGGCAAGGACACCATTACCGGCCACTGGGAAATCGCCGGCATCGAAACGAAGATCCCGAACAAGACCTATTATGATGGGTTCCCGCAGGAACTGATGGATGAGTTCGTGCGCCTCACCGGGCGTGGGTATCTGGGAAACTGCGTCGCCTCCGGCACGGAAATCATAGAAGAACTGGGCGATGAACATGAGGCTACTGGAAAGGTCATCGTCTACACCTCTTCGGACAGTGTATTCCAGATTGCGGCCAATACGGACGTGGTGCCTTTGGAAGAACTGTACCATATGTGTGAGATCGCCAGAGGACTCCTCGTGGGCGAATACGCCTGCGGACGCGTCATTGCGCGGCCTTATATCAAGGGACCGGACGGAAAGCGGGTGCGTACGGCAGACCGTCACGATTACGCGCTTTCACCGCCGGAGGATACCATCCTCGACGTGATTTCCGGGGCAGGTATGACGGTCTATTCCATCGGCAAAATCAGAGATATCTTCAACGGCAAAGGCATTACAGAGGCGGTCCATACGGAGAGCAACGACGACGGCGTTACAAAAACCATCGAGGCGCTGCGTAAGGACTTTGACGGACTGATTTTCACCAATCTGGTTGATTTTGATTCCAAATATGGTCACCGGAGAGATCCGGTCGGCTACGGCAAAGCCATTGAGGAGTTTGACGCGAGACTGCCGGAGATCATGGGCGTCCTGAGAGATGACGATATCCTCATCATTACGGCCGACCATGGGAATGACCCGATACACATTGACTTCAACCATACCAGAGAGTATGTGTTCGCTCTGCTGTGCGGTCGTCCTTTGCAGAAGGGCATCGATCTGGGGACACGTCGTTCGTTTGCAGATATCGGTGCGACGGCAGTCGAGTATCTGACCGGCAGGAAAGGCACGACAGGAATCGGCGAGAGCTTCCTGGAGCAGATTAAAGTGTGATTTACATAAACAAATTTTAATAAACAAAGAGCCCTCAAAGCGTTGCTGCTAAGGGCTTTTTTATATTACAATTTATGTGTGTATACATGGCAGTTGTTCGCATATTGTCATGATTGGAGGAGTCTTATGAGAAAAAAACTCATCTGTTTCGCATTGTCGGCCATGCTCGTTCTCACACTGATTCCGCAGATTTCTTTTGCGGCTGAGGAAGCAGCAGACGTAACAGTTGACGAAACAGTTGCAACAGAGGAACCGGTAGCGGAACCGTCTGAAACAGAGTCAGAGGAAACGTTGCCGGAAACGGATGAGACCGGCGTGATTACCGGATTTGTTCCTCTTGAGACATCAGAATACTACTACGAAGGAAATCCGGAAGAAGGTGAACTGACTGTCAACCTTCCGGAAACTCTGAGCGTCTATTTGAATGGGAGCAATACTCCGCGGGATATTGCGGTTTTCTGGGAAGCAGTGGAAGACTTTGACAATACAGATTTCTATTTCTATTCCATGAAGCCGGTATGGGACAGTGAACTTGTGCTTTCGGATACACTGAGCCCGATGTTTGACGTTCCATGGATCACGGTGTATAAGCAGGAACCGGAAAATGACAGTGTCGAACCTGTTGTGACAGAAGAAGAGACCGCTCCTCTTTACACGGAAGAGGAAGGCTGCATTGATCCGGAAGAAGCGGTTCCGGAGAACACTTCCGATCTGTCACTGAAAGCATTGGCATCGGACGTCGTTGACGGCATCACAGAAGACGCATATGCTGACACGGCGACCAATACAGCTGTGATATACAATTACCTGACCAGGACACTGGGGCTCAACACTGCAGCAGCCTGCGGTGTTATGATCAACATCAATGCTGAGAGCGCCATGAGCCCGATCAATCTTCAGAATACATATAATACGAAGTTCGGACTCTCCGATGAAGCGTACACCGACGCCGTCAACAAAGGCAAAGGCGTTTACAAGACGAGCAGTGGCAAAGAGCAGAACTTCAAGTCAGACAGCGGCGGATACGGACTCTGTCAGTGGACGTCAACAGGCAGAAAAACAAATCTGCTGAACAGAGCGGTTTCATCCAACCGTTCCATCGGTGATATCAATATGCAACTGGAGCACCTGAACGTCGAGCTGCAGAGTTATCAACAGGTTCTCACCACCCTGAGAAGTGTGCCGAACAATGCAGCGGGCGCCTATATCGCTGCAGCGGAATTCTGCCTGGCATATGAGATTCCGGCCAATACAGTCAGCACAGCGGCTTCCAGAGGCAAGACTTGTCTGACAAGTTACTGGCAGAAGTACAGCGGATCCGCAGCCAGTGCTACGGGAACCTCTTTTGTTTCCCTCTGCGGTTATGCGTATCCGACAGCCATCAAGGTCGGCAAGGGAATGGACGTTACCGGTTATGTGGTTTCCAACTACAACGTTACGTCTGTGACGGCTACGATTTCCAACAGCAGCGGCACTTCGCTCTACACGAAGACACTCAAACCGAATACAACGGCCTATAAGCTCAGCAATTTGGATGACTACATGAAGTTTGCCAAACTCAGCGCAGGAACATATACCTATACCATTACCGCGACAGATGCTCTGGGCAAGTCTGTAACCGCATCTCACAGATTTACAGCTGCTGCCGGAAATACGCCTGCTAAGGCATTAGGCTTCACGACGACAGGAGCGCAGCCAGCGGCTCCGGCGGTCCAGAACAGCGCAGCAAACGTCAAGAAAGCATACAGCGGCACCTTCCCAAAACTACCGAAGAGAGGATACTTCAAAAAGGGAGACAAGGGAACGCAGGTCAAGAACCTGCAGAAGTTCCTCAAGTGGTACGGCTACAGCATCAAAGTTGACGGCAAGTACGGCAAGAACACCGTCAAGACCGTGAAGAAATTCCAGAAGGCGATGAAGATAAAGCAGGACGGCAAGTTCGGTAAGAAGACCCTCGCCAAAGCGAAAGAGGTTAAGAAATAACCAACAGATCAAATCAAGAATTAAGCATTGAAGTCCAGCGGGATTTAAGTTATACTTAATCCCGCTGTAATACTTTTATCAAGCACGGAAGCGTATCGAAGTGGTCATAACGAGCCGCACTCGAAATGCGGTTGTCCTCCGGGGCACGTGGGTTCGAATCCCACCGCTTCCGCCAAAACAAAAAGCCCGCCGTTCGGCGGGTTTTCTGTTATTTGTGGCGCCCCCAGTCGGAATCGAACCAACAACGCATCCTTCGGAGGGATGTGTTATATCCATTTAACTATGAGGGCGTGCTGGTTTATTGTAAACGGCATAGACAAAAAATGCAAACCTTATCTGTAAAATATGTTATTATCTTATGCGGGAGGGCATGCAAATGACACGAAAAATTGATTTGATCGTTTTTGATCCGGCAGGGAACACCACCCTGATGGTGCTGACGCCAGTTCCAAGAAGTGAATACGCGGAAGTCGCAAAGAGACTTCTGGAAATCGATTTCGGCCCGCAGTGCAGTTGGCGTGACGTCGCGTTCGGTGAACAGGTGGCTTATGTCGTGGAAGGCGAGAAGCCGATCATGGAAATGTGCGGTCTGGAATTCTGCGGCAATGCGTCCAGATCCTATGCGTATTATAAAGTCCTGTTCTGCGGAGAAGGTGAAGACGTCGGCGACGGTAAAAAAGAAATCAGCGTTAACGTCAGCGGATGTCCGCATCCTCTTACTGCGGTCGTCGACCAGAAAGCATGTGACTCCATCATCCAGATGCCATTGCCTGTGGGCGTGAAGATGATCGATACTGTAACTGCAGGAGTGGAAGGAACGTTCCCGCTGGTTTCTTTTGAAGGCATTTCTCATCTAGTCCTCACAGGTATTGAGCCGGAGGATGATGTATTTGAAAGCCTCAAAAGCTACATCTATGGAGAGATCGATCCGGGCATGGATGCTTTTGGCGTCATGTTCATTGACGAGGAGAAAGGATTGATGTCACCGATCGTCTACGTCCGCGACGTGGATACGACCTACCATGAGGGCAGCTGCGCTTCTGGTACAGCTGCCGCGGCAGTTGCAAAAGCAACAGGCGAAGCAGACGGCACCTACGAATACGTCTTCCGTGAGCCTGACGGAACCCTTGAAGCAGCAGTCACGAAAACGGAAGGCGCTGTTACAGAGGTCAGACTCGGTGGAATTATTGATATGACAGAGATTCTCCACGTGGAGATATAAATACTACAGAGAAGATAGAGAGGAGACTACAAAATGGACCAGAGAATCAAAGAACTGGCTGATTTACTTGTGGGGTATTCCTGCGACGTGCAGCCTGGGGAAAGGGTGCTCATCGATTATGAAGGGGAGGCCAGCAAGAATCTGGCGCGCCAGCTGGTGAAGGACGTTTATGCGAAGGGCGGACTGCCATATGTGAATATCAGAGACGCCCAGATCATCCGTGAGATCGCACTGGGATGCACAGAAGAACAGCTCAAATTCAAGGACGATATCGATATGGCCCAGATGAAGGGGATGCAGGCATACATCGCCATCAGAGGGAGCAACAACACGTCAGAGCTGTCGGACGTTCCGTCGGATAAGATGAATCTCTACAACAAGATGACGAACCCTACGGTGGAGTACCGTGTGTCCCAGACTAAATGGGTCGTGCTCAGATATCCGAACTACGCGATGGCCCAGCTGGCCAATAACAGTCTGGAACAGTTTGAGGATTTCTACTTCGATGTCTGTACGCTGGACTACAAGAAGATGAGCAAGGCGATGGATCCTCTGGTTGAACTGATGAACAGGACGGATAAGGTGCACATTGAGGGACCGGGAACAGATCTGACATTCTCGATCAAAGACATTCCTGCGATCAAGTGTGACGGCCACATGAACATTCCGGACGGTGAAGTTTACACGGCGCCTGTCAGGGAGTCCATGAACGGCATCATTTCCTACAATACACCGTCAGAAGAGCAGGGCTTCACCTATGAGAATATTGTATTTGAAGTCAAGGATGGTAAGATTGTCAAGGCAAGTTCCAATGATGACAAACGGATCAATGAACTTCTGGATGTGGATGAGGGCGCCAGATACTTCGGTGAGTTTGCCATCGGTGTGAACCCGTATATTTTGCATCCTATGAAGGACACGCTCTTCGATGAGAAAATCTGCGGTTCTTTCCATCTGACGCCGGGTAACTGCTATGATGAGGCGCCGAACGGCAATAAATCAGCCAACCACTGGGATCTGGTTATGATCCAGAGACCGGAATACGGCGGCGGGAGAATCTGGTTCGATGACGTGCTGATCAGAGAGGATGGCCTGTTCGTAGTACCGGAGCTGGAAGGACTGAATCCGGAGAATCTGAAATAATACCCCGGAGAAGGCGGAACTATGGCGAATTTTACAGAAAAGGCAATCGTTGAAACCCTCAACGAGCTGCTCAAAACAAAGACCATCGACAGAATCACTGTCAAGGACCTCACGGAAGCCTGCGGGATCTCCAGAAATACGTTCTATTATCACTTCCACGATATCTACGAAGTGCTGACCAGAGATTTCATTGAACGCGCTGATACTATGCTGAAGGCTCATGATGAAGATGAATCCTGGGAGAGTCTATTTGTGGAAGGCCTCAGTTTTCTCTATGAGAACAGAACAACGATCAATCATATCTACGGATCTCTTGACAGCGATTCCCTGGATCGGTTTCTGGATACGGTCGTGTATCGTTACACACTTGAAGTTGTTGAGGAAGAGAGCGGGGAAGGGCGCTTCAGTGCCAGAACCATCGCCCTTGCAGCGGAGTTCTATAAGAACGCGCTGGTTGGCGCCGTTCTCGGCTGGATTGAGAACGATATGAAGGAGAGCCCGGAAGAACTGGCGCACCTGTACGACAGTGTCTTCAGCGGTACCATTGAGAACCTGTTGGACAGTATCGAAAAAGCCATTTAAGAAAAAGCCGGCTGTCGGTAGTTAGACAAAACAAACCGAGTGCATAAATTTTGTGCACTCTCTTTTTATTGTAAATTCAAAGGTTTTCAGGCTTTTGTTACCATATAAACGGATGAGTATCCAAAAACATGACACTTCAATTTGAGCATCTGGAGGAAGAAATGCTGAAGTTCGGAAGAACTGTTGTGAGAAAGAGAAAACTGATTTTGCTGATCGGACTGCTGCTGCTGGTCCCGTCGGTCATCGGGTATCTGAACACAGGCGTCAACTATGACGTCCTGCTTTACCTGCCAAAGACCATGGAGACGGTCGAAGGGCAGGACATTCTGATGGATGAATTCAACAAAGGCGGCTTTGCCATGGTCATGTTTCAGAATATGGACGACGAGGAGATCAATCAGTGCTGCCATGATATCGAGAAGGTTGATCATGTGGACAGCGTTATTTCTTACGATACTCTTGTCGGTGCACAGGTGCCTGATATGGTAATACCGAACGATCTGAAGGATGTCTATGAAGACGGGAACACGCAGCTGGCGGCTGTGTTCTTCAATACACCGACTTCCGATGAAGGTTCGATCCACGCTGTCCAGGACATCCGCAAGGTCTGCGGCAAGCATTGCTTTGTCAGCGGTATGAGCGCCTTCGTTACCGACCTGAAGGAACTGTCGGAGCATGAAGAGCCTATCTACGTTGCCATTGCCGTCGTTCTGGCGACCCTGCTGATGGCTTTGCTGATGGATTCGGCGTTCGTGTCCATTGTATTTGTCTTTGGTATCGGCATCGCCATCATCTACAATATGGGAAGCAATTTCTTCTTTGGGGAGATTTCCTATATTACGAAAGCAATCGCAGCGGTTCTCCAGCTTGCCGTGACCATGGACTATTCCATATTCTTGTGGCACAGCTATGAGGAGCACCG
>JAILDT010000009.1 GCA_024689085.1 Clostridia bacterium
ATCTGCACCACGGAAGACAAGTATATTGTCACGTACCTGAACAATAAAGGGAAAAACGGCAATTTGGTTTCCTACAACAAAGATGGTTCCTTCGACAAAATCACCAATGCGGACGGAATTGGGCATGGTAACGGAATGACCTACAACCCGTACACGAAACTGCTGTATGTAACAAGGATGCAGCTTCTAGAAAAAACGAAAAAGCTCAGAGTGTACGCCGGAGAGTCGCGAAAGTTCCAGCGGACAGTCGAAGCGCCGGAGGCAACATCGAGTGTTGCCTTTGATGTGACCAACAACAAATATTACTTCGCCTTTAACGATATGATGTACGTCAGCGACAGCAACTTCAAGCTTGAAAAGACGCTGAAGAAGAAGGTTAGATGGTATCACACTCAGGACATCGGCGGATATAACGGATTGATCCTCATTGGCACCTGGCTTGGCAAATACAACAGTTACCTTGATATCTACAGAATCTCGGACGGCGCGTATCTGGGCAGTTACTACATTCCGGTGGGAGAAATCGAAAGCTGCACAGTGGACGATGGGTATCTGGTTCTTCTAATCAATAAGAAGGGGCCGCTGGACAGAATCTACAGAACCAAGGAACGAATTGCAATACCTTAGGTGCAAAAGCAAAAAAGAGGTTGCAACAGACCTTTTATATGATACAATTGGGAAAATATCATCATATGAAACAGGGAGTCAGGCAGTGGAAGACCAGCTTATTCTCGTAGATGAACAAGACAGAGAAACAGGATCGTGCGGTAAGATGGAAGCCCATGAAAAAGGGCTTCTTCACCGCGCTTTTTCTATATTCGTCTTCCGGAAAGCACTCCTGGACAACCCAGACGGAACGCGGACCTTCCACACGCAGCTGCTGATCCAGCAGCGGGCGGAGGGCAAGTATCATTCCGCCGGTCTTTGGGCGAACAGCTGCTGTTCCCATCCGCGCGTCGGCGAACATTTCGAGGAGGCCATCGCGCGCAGACTGCCGGAGGAGACGGGATATACGGTTTCCGATCTGGAGAGCGCTGCGGGCGAGGGGCAGCTTGAAGAGAAGGGAGCCTTCCTTTATAAAGCCGACTTCGACAACGGCCTGACGGAACATGAATTCGATCACGTCTTCGTAGGTTGGCTGCGGGGCGACAGGCTGGATAAGGCACCAGCGCCGAATCCGGAGGAAGCAGCCGAGATGAAGTTCATCGACGTCGAGGAGATTATGAATGATGTCCTGAAAAACCCGGCCAGGTACGCGGCCTGGTTCATGCCGGCGCTGCTTATCGCCACGGACGGTGAAGAATACGGATCACAATACAGGGAGATAACGGATCGGATGATCTACTAAGAAGGATAGATTGTGCTTATAGCTTTTGCAAATGAAGGGAGAGAAAATGGCTAAATACTTTGACGAACCATCGAGAACTTTTAACGAGTACCTGCTGGTACCGGGCTACTCATCGGCCGAATGCAAGGTCGAGAACGTTTCGCTGAGAACGCCTGTGACGAAATTCGGGAGAGGCGAGAAGGCGAAAATCACGATGAATATACCGATGACATCCGCGATCATGCAGTCTGTATCAGGTGATGAGCTAGCTATTGCGCTGGCTAAAGAGGGCGGCATTTCATTTATCTTTGGGTCCCAGCCAATCGAAAGCCAGGCAGCGATGGTGCGAAAAGTCAAGAACCACAAAGCCGGTTTCGTAACGAGCAACACCAACATCCGTCCGGATCAGACGCTGGCGGAACTGCTGTATCTGAAGGAACGCACCGGACATTCGACAACTGCGGTTACCGAGGACGGTACAGCTGAGGGCAAAATGGTCGGACTCGTCACCAGCCGTGACTACAGAGTCAGCAGGATGGCGCCTGACACGCCGGTCAGAGAATTCATGACGCCGTTTGACAAACTGATTCACGCCCGCGAAGGTATTACCCTGAGCGAGGCCAACGATATGCTCTGGGACTACAAACTGAATGCGCTCCCGGTCGTTGATGACAAGCAGCGCCTCGTCTACTTTGTCTTCCGCAAGGACTACATCGCGCATAAGGAATATCCGGATGAACTTCTGGATGCCGATAAGAGATACGTGGTCGGCGCAGGCGTCAACACCCGTGATTATGAGGAGAGAATCCCGGCGCTGGTGGATGCGGGAGCAGACGTGCTCTGCATCGACTCCAGTGAAGGCTACTCCGAGTGGCAGGCCCAGACGTTGCAGTTTGTCAGAGAAAAGTACGGCGAAGATGTGAAAATCGGTGCCGGCAACGTAGTCGACGGCGAAGGCTTCCGGTTCCTGGCTGACGCGGGAGCGGACTTCGTGAAGATCGGTATCGGCGGCGGCAGTATCTGTATCACCCGTGAGCAGAAGGGCATCGGCCGCGGACAGGCCTCCGCAGTCATCGAAGTCGCAAAAGCAAGAAACGAGTATTTCAAAGAGACCGGCATCTACGTTCCGATTTGTTCCGATGGCGGCATCGTATATGATTACCACATGACGCTGGCCCTTGCCATGGGAGCGGACTTCCTCATGCTCGGTCGCTACTTCTCCAGATTCGATGAATCCCCGACGAACAAGATTCAAATCAACGGGAACTATTATAAAGAATACTGGGGCGAAGGTTCGGCCCGCGCCCGCAACTGGCAGCGCTACGACCTCGGTGGTGACGCACGCATGAAATTTGAAGAAGGCGTCGACTCCTATGTTCCGTATGCGGGTTCACTGAGCGACAACGTGCGCCAGTCCCTGCTGAAGGTCAAGTCAACCATGTGCAACTGCGGCACC
>JAILDT010000031.1 GCA_024689085.1 Clostridia bacterium
CAGACTGACCTGCTTCTGGAGCCGCTCGCGGCAGGGGCTCTGGCTCAAGGGCGAGACCAGCGGCAACTACCAGCACATCGTTTCCATTACAGCGGACTGCGACAGGGACGCTCTTGTGGTGAAAGTGAAACCGGACGGACCGGCGTGCCACCTGGGGACCTGGTCCTGCTTTGATTACCCAGTGCTGGAAGCGCAAGCGCCTGCTGCAGAAGAGGCATCGTCTATCGACAATGCATTTTCTTATGAAGGATTGATGGAATTGATCCGCGGCCGCAAGACAGAAGGCAAGGAAGGATCCTACACGACCTATCTCTTTGAGAAAGGCCTGGATAAGATCCTGAAGAAAGTCGGCGAAGAATCCACAGAGGTCATCATCGCCGCTAAGGCGGAAGATAAAGCAGAGACGGTTTATGAAATTGCGGATCTGGCCTATCACGTCATGGTACTCATGGTGGAAGCAGGAATCTCTCTTGAAGATATCACCGAAGAGCTGGCATCACGCCATGTAATAGACCACAAAGTGAAACAAGAGAAGATGACCTGATGAGAAAGAGAGAAGATGCAATGCTGCTTGAACAATACGGAGAATTGAACGAAAACAGCCTGGCGGATTTCCACACCCATACGAATTACTGCGACGGGAACAACACGCCGTCGGAGATGCTGGCCGCTGCCCTGAAGCAGGGCCTAAAGGTCTACGGTTTTTCGGGGCATGGATATACGCCATACGACGAAAGTTACTGCATGCTTCCTGATGATGAGGCGGCCTATGAGCAGGAAGTCAGGAAGCTGGCGGAAGACTATGCTGGAGAGATCAAAATCCTCTGCGGCGTGGAGCAGGACTGTCTGGCAGGAACGCCGACACGCAACTGGGATTATGTGATCGGTTCCGTGCATTATATTGACTGCAGGAATGAGGGCGGAGGAATCGAGGTCATCGATGAGAGCAAAGATATCTGGCTCAACATCGCAGACAAGTATTTCGGTGGTGACGTCTACGCTATGATCGAGCGTTACTACGAAACGGTCGCCTGCGTTGTGGAAATGACCGGCGCCGATATCATCGGACATCTTGACCTGATCACCAAATACAACACCGGCGGTGAAGACGGCGGGCAGGGTGCGCTCTTTGATGAAGGACATCCGCGTTATGTGGCAGCCTGGCAGAAAGCAGTGGACAAACTCCTGCCGACTGGCGTTCCGTTTGAGATCAATACGGGCGGCATGTCAAGGAAGTATCGGGCCGACGCCTATCCGGCGAAACCGATTCGCGATTACATTGCGGCCCATGGAGGCAGATTCATCCTGTCGAGCGACAGCCACAATACCGAGACCCTCTGCAGCAGATTTGCAGACTACCGTGATTACATGAAATAGCTGAAACCCTTTTACAGTTTGCAGGAAAGTGCTATAATCCATATGGGGTTATTGTCTTTGGGATTATAGCACTGTTTTTTATTGTTATTTTTTATAAACCGAAAGGACAATTGTTGAAATGTATAAGGATGCAATGAGAGCCGCCTGGGCTGAAATCAATCTTACAAATCTGGATTTCAATATCAAGCAGATCAAAGCCAAGGTCGGCATGGATGTTAAAATTACCGGCATCATCAAAGCAGATGGTTACGGTCATGGATCAGTAAAGTGCGCTTCTGTTCTGAGAGCGAACGGGGTCAAATCCTTTGGAGTAGCAACACTCTCAGAGGCAATCAAACTCCGTAAGGCTGGTTACGAAACAGAACAGATTCTGATTTTGGGACTGACGCCGGAACCTTATGCAGATATACTCGCAGAATATGATCTGACACCGGTTGTCTGCAGCTACACAAATGCAGAAGCAATCAACAATGCAGCACGCAAGGCGGGCAAAACCATCGAATGCTACATCGCAGTTGATACCGGCATGGGAAGAATCGGTTACAACCCGGAAGATCCGGCATCCATTGAAGATGTCAAGATGATTACGACCCTTCCTCATCTGAAGCTCGTCGGACTCTTCTCACACTTCGCCACAGCAGATGCTGAAGACAAGAACTACGCTCATATGCAGGAGAACAGATACAATGGATTCTATAAGGCGCTTCTGAAAGCGGACATCAAGCTTCCAATGAAAGCCCTGTCAAACAGTGCGGCTATCATGGAGATTCCGACAGCGCACTTCAACCAGGTACGTCCGGGAATCATCCTCTACGGACTGTATCCTTCCGACGAAGTCGAAAGAAGCAAATTCGAAATCAGACCAGTCATGAGTGTCAAGGCGAACATCGTTCACCTGAAGAAAGTGCCGGCAGGAACGTCCATCAGCTACGGCCGTAAGTGGACTGCTGAGAAAGACAGCATCATCGCAACGATTCCGCTGGGATACGCAGACGGATATCCACGTCCATACTCCTCAAAGGCAGAAGTCATCGTTAATGGCGTCAAGGCACCGATTACAGGCAACATCTGTATGGACCAGTGCATGATCGACGTCACACATGTACCGTACGTGCGTGTTGGTGATGAAGTCACGATTATGGGCAAGGACGGCATCTACGAAATCAGTGCAGATGACATCGCGAACGCAACAGGCACGATCAACTACGAAATCGCCTGCGCATTCGGACAGAGGCTGCCGAAAGTATACGTCTATTAATCGATAGGCGGCAATTGCCGTAAATACAAAAGCAACAAAAACAGCCCCCATCTCACTTGTGTGAGGCAGGGGCTGTTTCATTAGGGGCGATTCTTAGGAAAGAGTTTCCATCTTGTCATCACCTAGTGAATGCTTAACTCTATCCCTCTCTTCTGCAGTCTTAGCATCATTCCAGTGATCCATTGTTCCTACCAGATATCCGGTGATTCTTCTGATTCTCTCAAACGGAACATGTGAGAACTCATAGCTCAGATCCGCGTATTCCCCGTCGATCTGAATGTCCAGCTTATTCAGCTTTCTGTTGTACTTTTCTTCGAGATATTCTACGTAAGCCTGCGCTTCTTTCGGGTCAGCGTTACCGGTGATTACGATTGACATGATAATTCCTCCTCTTAGTGCATCTATACGCACCACATCATTTGGTGTTTTTGTGCAGGGTGATTATATAACAGACCACAGTATCTTGTATAGAGCAAAACGCAAAAAAACATCAAAAATGCAATCTGGACTAAAATTATCCAGTTAAAGTGTTGTTGCCTTTACCTTAACGCATTATATGTTCACTTCTGCAGATAAACTGTTATAATGAGAATGACTTAAAAATGATTACGTGAGGGAGTGCTATGAGAAAAGTAATGTTCGCTGCGCTGATATTAATTATGATGACCTGTGCGGTCTTTGCGGAAGGCGAAAACCAGAATCCAGAACCGAATCAGCCAATCAGTTTGGATGAAGTCAGCATGACGCTGGACGAGGAGGTCTTCTATAAAACCGGCGTGGAGATTATACCCATACCTGCTTTGAAGTACGGAGGTGACAATATTTCTGAAGAGGAGTATTCTTTGCAGTACAGCAATAACATCAACGTCGGCACGGCAACCGTAAGGGCAACCTTCAAAGAAGGAACTTTTGCAGCGGGAACGAAAGAGGTAACCTTCGAGATTCTGCCGGCCAAACCGGAAATGCCTGCAATTTCCGGCGTTACCAGCAGCAGGCCGAACGTTACAGTTGCCTGGAAGCCGGTCAGCTGCACGGGATATGAGTTGCAGATATCACTGAACAGCAATTTCTCAGGAGCGGCTGATTACTGGCAGGCGGCTACTGCGAGAACCATGGGCGGTATGCTCGATAACAGGGTGTATTACTTCAGAGTAAGAGCCTACAATACGGAAGGCGGCAAAACGACATACGGCGATTGGAGTACATACAGCAGTAAAGTTTATACTACGGGCGAGGTCGGAAACAGATTCGTCCTCAACGGAGCCTACGTATATGACAGGACGGTAAAGAGCGGCGAAAACTA
>JAILDT010000039.1 GCA_024689085.1 Clostridia bacterium
TCCTGTTGGATGCCTTTTTCATGTTGATATGGCCCGGCGCTTCCAGATATCCTACGATCATATCCTGCACACCGGACATATAGCAGATGAAGACCTTGAAACTGTCCGGAACAGCGTCATCCTTGGCGGAATCCGGTGACCACATGGCATCGCCCAGTCTCTTGGCCTTTGTCCAGACTTCTCCCAGATCCGATGCGTGGGTGCCGCCCCAGGTCGCCATATCTGATGGTCTTCCCGCATAGATATATGACAGCGCCATATGCGCGATACCCCAGTCTTTGCTGAAGTTTCCGGTGTAATAGGTCTCTTTAACGTTTTTCACGTTGTTCTCGTAACCGGGGTAGGACGGTGAATAGTAGACGACGTTTCTCAGGGCGTTCCATTTGCCTGTATCATTATCGTCTGTGATGACCTTGTCTACGGTCACGGTCCCGGTTCCCGGGGATGCCTTGGATGGCTGCACGCAGTAGGAATAACGTGTACCCAGCTCATCATCCAGATCGCACTTACGGGAGTTGCTGTACCCACCGCTTCCGGATCCGTAAGTGATCTGTCCGCCGTCCCATACGGTGTATTTGCTGCCTTTCTTTCCTGTAAAGGCAGCGTAGGATGGATCTGTGATCATGGGCACGATCAGGCTGAATACCATCAGCACAGCCATTCCCACGGTCAGGATCCGTTTCAGGTTGTCTTTGTTTGCATATTCGGTCATTGATGCCTCCTTTCTTAAATCATGACTGCCAGAATGATGAACGGCAGCGTCAGCACTCCGATGGCCCCAGTCAGGACCCAGGCGATTCTGGACGCCGCTTCCTCTGACAGCGCTACGTAGATGCCGTCGTCGCATCTGCAGATGATGGTTTCTTCGTTCGGTTTGGTCTCTTTCATAAATCTCCTTTCCCGCGTTCAGGGCATGAAAAAAGACCTGCATCTCAATTAGAAACTCAGGTCTGTCATGATCTGTATTGCGTTGTGGTTTAAATATATATTCTCTTTTTCCGTTAGTACTGGTTGTTTAAACAGGTTGGGTTACAGGGAAGGATCGTGGAAAACGTGCTCTCACTGCGAATTCCCTATCTCGCATCGTCCCTGCTCTTCTGCTTTGCCCGGTGTCTTCCGTAAAACTCCATGGCCGCGGCTACATAGTCTTCTCTCTTGGAGACAGGTAGATCCGGAGGGAACAGTCCCTTGAACCGTTCTCCTCGAAGTACGATGCGCTCCCTCTGGTTCGGCTTTTCCTCCAGCATGATCGCTTCGATGGCCTCTGGTGTGAGCTTTCCCTCATCCTGCATCCTCCTCATGCGGATCGCCTGTGCGTGGGACGGGCTGCACTGCTCCATGTCCATGCACTCCCAAAGCTCGCCCTGGATCGTTTTCGTCAGATAGGATATCTCTACCGCAGGTCTGAGCGCAATCTTTCCCTCATCGACCATATCCAGAAGTTCGGGGATCAGTTCGGTCAGGCGGATATATCGTTGTATTTGTGTCCTGCTATCGCCTACCTGACTCGCTAACTCTTTCGCTGAATTATCGAACTTCAGCCCCACTGGGGCCGAAGTTAAATCGGTCCTCTTTCCTTGCCTGTTCATTGCCTCCAACCGCATTTTATACGCGAAAGCCTTTTCGCTTGGCAGGATGGTCGTCCGCTGGAAGTTCGATTCCACCATGAACACGGTCGCCTCGTCCCGGTCCATGTCCACGACCTCACAGCGCAGGCTTTCCATGCCTGCAAGCTCACAGGCTCTCATCCTGCGGTGTCCCGATAGCAGCTCATACCTTCCGTCTTCTTTCTTTCGAACAGTGGCCGGTGTGATTACTCCGTTTACCTTTACGGATTCCACAAGGTTCATCATGTCATCATCATCCCTGACATGGAATGGATGATCCGGGAATGGGTCGATCTCTGAAATCGGGATCTCGTAGATGCGCTTGAGTTTCGCGTCATCCCGTTCCTCCTGTGAGGAAAACAGCTCATCGAGCGATGGAAGCCTCATCTCTTCGTTTCTGTCTTTCACCAAGCTTCATCACCTCCTTCGTCAGCTGTTCATATGCAATGGCGGGTTTGCTGCCTGCATCATAAGCGAAAATGCTCTTTCCGGCCTTTGTGGCTTCTGCTGCTTTCACGGCAACGGGGATCTGTGTATCAAAAATCCTGAGCATCAGTCCGTAATTGGTGCGGATCGTATTGATCACCTCTTTGGCCAGGTTGGTCCTGCTGTCCACCAGCGTCATCACGATACCCGCAACATTCAGGCCTTCATTGGTATGCGTCCTGACCATGTTGATGCTCTTCAGAAGCTGTGTCATACCTTTGGCCGGCAGGTACTGCGCCTGCACAGGGATGATCACGCTGTCTGCTGCTGTCAGCGCGTTGATGGTGACCATGCCCAGAGACGGCATGCAGTCGATCAGGATATAGTCATAATCCTTTTTTACATCCTTCAGGACGCTCGCCAGCACCTTCTCCCGGCTCATGGCGTTTACCAGCAGACTCTCCATGGACGAAAGATCCAGATTAGAAGGGATCAGATCCATTCCTTCCTCGTGATGGATAATGGTATCCTTCACGATGGGCCCGCTGTCCTGAGTCACCTGATACATGAGGCTGCCCAGTGATTTCTCAAGCCGCTCACCCTCGATTCCAAGAGCTGACGTGAGATCGCTTTGCGGATCGCAATCCACGAGCAAAACCCGTTTTCCTGCCTTTGCAAGACCTGCGCCCAGGTTCAGTGTGGTGGTGGTCTTCCCGACCCCGCCTTTCTGATTACAGATAGCGATTGTTTTACATTCACTCATGCGGCCCTCCTAATTCAACTTGCTGTTCTGCTCTTTAGCTTTATCTCTGAGCAGGTTCTCGATGGAATACCAATCCATAGCATCTGTATCCCAGAACGCATCTTCAAAGAAAAAAGCCGCATCTTCTTCGTACTCTTTACAGCGTTCCAGCAGATGCAGTTCGTGAGCAGCATCATACATTCTGTCGCTGAGAAATATGGTTTCCAGTATCGTAACGAGATAATCCGAATCAGCTGCAAGCAGGCATCTCGTAATCGCCAACATCGCCTCAGTAGACAGATCGTTTTTCTCTTTTATCATCATGAGATGATCCGATGCCCTGCTTCCAAGCATGAATGCGATATCCATTACCAGTTCCTGTACTTCCGTCGGTTCCCTGTCTTCATATTCCGGATCGCCGCCATCATTCTGATCATCAGGAGGCAGCGTATCCTTATCCTCACATCTGGTGATCATCCCACCAATCAGTCTTTCGAATGCCTCTGCCAGCTCATCCGGCACTTCTACAGCGATCACCTTTCCTTCCATAACGGCTTCCGGCTCTTCCTTTTTGTCCGGTCCCCATGCAATAACTTTCATGCTTTCTTTTGTCGTTGCCATAATGTTTCCTTTCTCCATAATAGGTGTTCTGAAATAACAAAAGCTCTGCGAAAATGCAGAGCAATGTATTCAGACGCCCGGATGAAAGGATCCTTAGTCGACAAATCTCATCAGGAGCTCGTCTACCGGGTCTGTGTATCTTCCTTCCGCGATCAGCTGGTTCTTCAGTTCCACCAGAGCGATCACGATAACTCTGACTTCATCGTATGATAACTTGTACTTTGTATTTGACATGGTCTGCACCTCCATTTCCGTTCCCTTTTTCTATAGTATAAAAGCCAGAGGCGCGGCCCACAATTATGCGAACCGCGCCTGTTCGAGTATGCAAGGGGTCAACATACCCGAACGATAAAGCGTAATTCCTCGCTATCATATCCGTATTCAATTGGATCCACCATATTGATGAGCTGACTGCAGATATATCCTGTACTGCAGCGGTCGATATACGCGATGTGCCCGTACTGTTTTCTTGTCTCCGGATCCATTTCAGCGGCCACCTCAGGAGTTTTCACCCAGATATCCCATATTGCGTCCTGGCTGTAATGTTCAGAGGCGACCATATTCAGTTCCTCCAGTGTGACATACCCCTGGACGAGCCCGTCATCCGCGAGTGCTGCGATATCTTTGTATGGGATATAGTATGATATAGACTGCCGCTCGTCACTGACCCAGCCCGTGTCAGAAAAGAACTCCATCTGATCTTCTGCCATCTTTTCTATCGGAAGATTCCAATATCCAAACTCATCCCATTGAATGAACGAACGGCTGCGGCTTAATATCGGCGCCAGACGATATTTCCCATCTTTGCAGACATACGGCCCGATTGCCTCGATCTTCCCATCTTTCTCTGCAGCTACATAGAATTCATAATATGTGCTCATACCTTTCCCCTCCTTCATCTCCAGTGATAATGTAGTAGCATAATACGCCGTGAGTACAAAAGTCTGTACTCAGAACCCGGAAATGAAAAAGACGCCGAAACCATTGAAATTTCAATGTTTCAGCGTCTGATAAAATCACTGTATTTTTAGAACCATTTTAGAACCACGCCGCTTCTTCCGATTGGCCAAAGCCAGTCATACCAAGGGTTTCAGCGATGTGGTAAGCCATCCGCAACTATTCCCACTCGATAGTAGCCACCGGCTTATCCGAGAAGTCCCACAGCACTCTGTTGATACCCGGCACTTCTGCAATGATCCTGTCGCGCATGGTGCAGAGCACATCCCAAGGAATCTCGACTGACTCTGCAGTGACTGCGTCTACGGTGTGGATTGCGCGGATGACCGCTGCCCATCCCATGTAGCGCTTGCCGTCTTTGATACCCGTGGACTTGATGTCCGGGATGGCAACGAAATACTGCCATGGAGCCGGATCCATCTTGCCGATTTCCTCACGGACGATGGCATCCGCTTCACGAACGGCTTCCAGTCTGTCGCGGGTGATCGCACCAACGCATCTTACGCCAAGGCCCGGACCTGGGAACGGCTGACGATATACCATGTTATCCGGCAGTCCCAGCTGTTTACCGACCACTCTGACTTCATCCTTGTACAGAAGTTTGACCGGCTCAACCAGTTCAAAGTCAAATTCTTCCGGCATTCCGCCGACATTGTGATGGGCCTTGATGCCGTCTTTTGATTCGAGGATATCCGGATAAATCGTACCCTGTCCCAGGAACTCGATTCCTTCCAGCTTAGCTGCCTCTTCCGCGAAAACGTCGATGAATTCGCCGCCAATGATCTTTCTCTTTGTTTCAGGGTCGTCCACGCCTGCCAGTTTGTCCAGGAATCTGTCTACAGCGTCAACATAAATCAGGTTCGCGCCTAACTCGTCCTTGAAGACTCTGATGACCTGCTCCGGCTCATCCTTGCGCAGCAGTCCGTGGTTAACGTGCACGCAAACCAGCTGATCGCCGATTGCCTTGATCAGCAGTGCCGCAACGACGGATGAGTCAACGCCGCCTGACAGGGCCAGCAGGACTTTTTTGTCCCCTACCTGTTCCTTCACTGCCGCGATCTGCTCATCGATGAACGCCTGCGCCAGCTCCGGCGTTGTGATTCTTTCCATTGTTTCCGGTCTTACATTTGGATCCATTTTGCTTCCTCCTACTATATTTCAATTACATTATTTACATCAGTCAGTTGTTATTTGAAATAGCAATTGATTATACCACACTTTTGCTTTTGCGCTGTCCCCATGTTAAAATTTCTTGTATGAACCGTTCAAATTCCAAACCATTACTCGCTATCATCGGCGTCAATTTCATCTGGGGCTTCGACTTTATCGCCATTGAGTACATGATGGGGTTCATGTCACCCGCAATGTTTACTTTTATCCGGCTCATGATTGGAGCCGTTCTTTTGACTGTCTGTACATTCCTGTTCAAAGGCGGATTGCGCATCAAAGGAGAAGACATGCCCCGCGTATTTCTTTCAGGCGCCATTGGCATGTCGGTGTATTTCACCATAGAAAACCTTGGCACCGGCCTTACCTCGGCATCCTTTTCCTCTCTCATCATGGCTACGGTCCCAATCTTCGGTATGCTCGGGGACCGCATTATCTACGGAAACAAAATCACGCCGCTGAAAGTCGTCTGCATTCTGGCTTCGATTCTTGGCGTTTACCTTCTGGTTTCGGGAGAGCCCATGGGCATCAGCGTTCTCGGTGTTCTGGCCATGTTCGCCGCGGCCATTTCCTGGACAATCTACATCGTCGTCGTGAAACCTCTCTATGATAAGTATGATTTGATGACGCTCCTGACAGGCCTGTTCCTCTCGGGACTCATTGTGCAGACCCCTGTGGTCATCGTATCGCAGATCGTGACCCACGCAAGCCTGACAGTCACCCCGATGGGCATTCTGGTCACGCTGGCAACAGCAATCGTATGCATCATCATCGGCGAGTTCGGCTACATCTACGCGGTCGGCAAACTGTCCACCACCCTCGTTGCCGCTTTTGAAAACGTGCTGCCTGTGACGGCGGTCATTTTCTCCATCTTCATCTTCGGCAAGATACTCAGCGCTGCGCAGGTCGTCGGCGGACTTCTCATTTTAATATCCGTTACTGCGATTGCTCTCCTCGAGCGAAACACAGAATGAGGCTTTCTTGACAGTTTTCTTCAATTATGACAAACTGAAACAGGCGCATGTCAAACCAAAAAACGCGCAGAGGTAAAACTGTATGAAACAGCAGTTAAAAGGTGAAGCTCTATTGTTTCTGGCCGCCCTCATATGGGGCGTGTCTTTTGTTTTCCAGAAAACAGGCATGGACTATGTCGGCCCGATGACCTTCGGTCTCATGCGCTTTGGCATAGGCTCCCTCGCGACACTGCCTTTCATCTTTATTTACGACAACTACTGCAAAAGCAAAGGCCTCGACGTCATGCGTTTCACCGATAGAACCATGCTCAAAGCCGGCATTCTGACAGGCCTGGCAAACTTCGGTCTGAGCTCCCTGCAGCAGATAGGTCTGGTCTACACCACGGCGGGCAAGGCAGGATTCATCTCCGCCATGTACGTGGCGGTCGTTCCGATACTGATGCTCTTTCTCAGACGCAAAATCCGCAGGTTCACCTGGTTTTGCATTGCAGTTGCTTTAGTCGGTCTGTATCTTCTGTGCATGACCGGTTCTGCCGGAGAATTCCTGCACCTGCAGCTGGGCGACGGACTCGTTCTCGGCAGTTCTGTTTTCTCAGCCGCTGAGATCATTCTGATCGACCACTACGCGGACAAGGTGAACCCGATGAAGCTTTCTTTCATGCAGTTCGTCATCGCCGCCGTACTGTCCGGGGTGTGTGCCTTTGCATTTGAAACTGTTGAAGTATCGGCCATCGTCGACTGCCGGATCCCGATTCTGTACACGGGACTGCTGGAAATCGGAGCCGCCTACACGCTGCAGATTTTCGGGCAGAAAACTGCGCCTCCTGTTATATCGACCATTATCATGAGTCTGGAATCGGTCTTTGCCGTTCTGAGCGGCGCCATCTTCCTGCATGAAGTGATGAGCGGAAGAGAGATTACCGGCTGCGTGATCATGTTCATCGCGCTGCTTCTGATACAGATCACTGATACCCTGAAAGGAGAACTCCATGACTGACAAAATCATCCGCGCGACAGCCGCGCAGGAACACATCAGAGCCTTTGCCGTAGATTCTACGGAAATGGTTGCAAAAGCACGGGAACTGCACAGGACTTTTCCTGTCGTCACGGCCGCCCTCGGCCGGCTTTTGTCCGCCGGCGCCATGATGGGCTCCATGATGAAAGGCGATGACGACCTGATTACCCTGACCATGAAAGGCGACGGGCCAATCGGCAGTCTTACAGTAACCGCGGACTCCCACGGCAACGTCAAGGGCTTTCCGGGCAATCCTTCCGTAGATATCCCGACCCGCGGAGAAAACAAGCTGGACGTGGGCGGCGCCGTTGGACAGGGCACGCTTACGGTAAGCATGGACCTGGGGCTGAAGGAACCTTACAACGGACAGGTCGAACTGCAGACCGGTGAAATCGGCGACGACTTGGCTTATTACTTCACTGTCTCAGAACAGACTCCGAGCGCCGTTGCACTCGGCGTAATGGTGGGCAAGGACAGCAGCGTCCTCCATGCGGGCGGTTTTATCATCCAGCTTATGCCGGATGCGCCGGAAGAAGTCATTGCGGCATTGGAATCCAAGCTGTCAGAGCTGGAACCAGTCACGACCCTGATGGAGCGCGGCCTCGGTCCTGCAGAGATTCTGGAGCTTGTCCTCGGTGACCTCGACCTCGTCATCACCGAAGAAAAGCCTGTGCGCTTCCACTGCAACTGTTCCCGCGAACGCATCCTGAGCGCTCTTGCCACACTGAGCAACGCTGACCTGGAATCCATCATTGCCGACGATGAAGAAATCGAAGTCAAATGCCACTTCTGCAACTCCGCCTACAAGTTCGGTTCCGATGAAATCCGGGAGATTCTGACTAGCCGGCAAGCATAAACCGCACAGCAAAACCCCGGTCCGTGGTGTGGACCGGGGTCTTTTTTATTCTCGTATTGTTATGGATCAAACCGGGCTTACATCATGCCGCCCATGCCGCCCATTCCGCCGCCGCCCATCGGTGGCATTGGAGGCAGGTCTTCCTTGATGTCGGTAACGCCTGCTTCTGTGGTCAGCAGCATAGCTGATGCGGATGCTGCGTTCTGCAAAGCGGATCTTGTGACCTTGGCCGGGTCAACGATACCGGCGCTGATCATGTCGACATATTCCTCCGTGGAGGCGTTGAAGCCTGTGCCTTCCTGGCTGTCCTTGACCTGAGCAACGACTACGCTGCCTTCATAACCGGCGTTCTCCGCGATCTGTCTAACCGGCTCTTCCAGAGCTCTGACAATGATCTGTCCGCCTGTCTTGGCGTCGCCGTCGAGACCGTCAACATATTTGGAAACTGCAGGAATTGCATTGACGAGGGCTACGCCGCCGCCTGCTACGATACCTTCCTCAACCGCTGCCTTAGTCGCGTTGAGTGCGTCTTCGATTCTCAGCTTTCTCTCCTTGAGTTCTGTCTCTGTGGCTGCGCCGACTTTGATGACGGCTACGCCGCCTGCCATCTTGGCCAGTCTCTCCTGCGTCTTCTCTCTGTCGAAGTCGGACGTGGTCTGCTCGATCTGTGACTTGATTGCCGCAACTCTGGCTGCGATGTCTTCCTGCGATCCGCCGCCGCCTACGATGACAGTATTCTCCTTGTCGACCTTAACGGTGGCTGCTGTACCCAGCATGTCCAGAGTGGTCTCCTTGAGTTCATATCCCAGATCGCTTGAGATAACTGTCGCGCCTGTCAGGACTGCGATATCCTCCAGCATTGCCTTACGTCTGTCGCCGAATCCAGGAGCCTTGACTGCTACGCAGTCGAATACGCCCTTCAGCTTATTGACGATGATCGTTGCCAGCGCTTCGCCTTCCAGATCGTCGCAGATGATGAACAGTTTGCCGCCCGCCTGTACGACCTGCTCGAGCAAAGGCAGCAGATCCTGAATGTTATTGATCTTCTTGTCCGTGATCAGGATGTACGGATTCTCTGAAACAGCTTCCATCTTCTCCGTATCCGTTACCATGTACGGTGAGAAGTAACCTCTGTCGAACTGCATACCTTCGACAACATCCAGGGTAGTTCCCATGGACTTGGATTCTTCTACTGTAATAACGCCGTCTTTACCGACTTTGTCCATTGCTTCCGCAATCAGCGCGCCGATTTCCTCGTCCGCTGCAGATACGGATGCGACGTTGGCGATGGATTCGGATGTGCTGACTTCCTGTGACAGTCTCTTGATCTCGTCGACTGCTACGTCAACAGCGCCTGCGATGCCTCTCTTGAGGACCATCGGATTTGCGCCTGCCGCAACGTTTTTGAATCCTTCTCTGATGATGATCTGTGCCAGCAGGGTCGCTGTTGTTGTACCGTCACCCGCTACGTCGTTGGTCTTTGTCGCAACTTCCTTGACCAGCTGCGCACCCATATTTTCGACCGCGTCTTCGAGCTCGATCTCTCTCGCGATCGTTACACCGTCATTGGTGATCATCGGTGATCCGAAGGTCTTGCTGAGCAGCACGTTTCTTCCCTTCGGTCCCAATGTGATTTTTACTGTATCCGCCAGCTTGTCTACGCCTGCCTGCAGCGCCCTTCTGGCCTCTTCTCCATAATGTAATGCCTTAGCCATATGTCATATACCTCCTTTTATTCGACCACTGCCAGAATGTCTCTCTGGTCCATGATGATCACTTCTTCACCGTTGAACTTGACTTCTGTTCCGGCATACTTGCTGAATATAACCTTGTCGCCTACGGCCAGTTCCATCTTCACGTCTTCCGTTCCTGGTCCTACAGCCAGTACTTCGGCCATCTGCGGCTTCTCCTGGGCGCTGCCCGGAAGCACGATTCCGCTGGCCGTCGTCTCTTCACTGGCGACTTCCTTGATAACTACTTTGGTGCCGAGTGGCTTGATTCCATAACTCATATCTGTCATCTCCTTTTTATTATTCAGAGGCTTGCAAAAGCCTCATATTATCGGGTCTCCAACCCGCCCCTTTTCTTCTTTGTTAGCACTCCCCTTGTTTGAGTGCCAAGTATAATTTAACCCTATTCGCAGCGTTTGTCAACCTCTTTATGCCGCGTTTCCTAAAAAAAATGACGCCATGAAAAAAGCCGGGCGTCTGCCCGGCTGAACGTGTCTTCCCATCACACAATATCCTTTACTTCGACGTTCACTTTATTGACGTTGAACGCCGTCATCCCCTCGATTTCATCAGCAACTCTGGCCTGGAAGACTGTCGCCTTTTCCGGCAGATCCTCGCCGTAGTCCATGTCAATCGAGACATTGAGTTCGATGCCTTCGTTTTTCATCTCCCGATTCTCTTTGATGAGCAGCTTATCCGACTGCCGGATACAACCCATGTCCGCGCCGATGCAGTCGATGATATCCGACAGCACCCTCTCCGAGATTTTGTATTTGCCCAGATAGCTGTAGGCCGGTCGAACTACGGACTTCTGCGCCGTTTCCTTCCAGTGGCCTTTCGTACCGATCTCCTTCAGCATACGCATCGCGTCCATCGGCTTCATGAAATAGCCGGAGAACTGCTTTTTGAGCTGGAAGGTCGGTGCCGGAATGACGTGCTGCCCCATTTCCTTTCTCTGTTTGCGGGCGATGACGCGCTCGTCCTCTGTGGTGATCTCCTCGATATAGATGCGTTCAGACGGTTCCGGCAGTTCCAGGCGGGCGACAATCTTATCGATCATCTCGTCGGATGTGCCGATGACAAGCAGCGACTCCGGATTCATGCGGGCGATTGCTGCTTTTGCTTCTTCTGCCTTATCGTCGTCGGAGAAGATGGCTGTCTTGACGGCCTGGATAATATTGCGCTGACGTTTTGCCGAGATCCCGGAAATGACCTTGTTGCGATAGATGAACAATCCGTCGTCGATAATGCTCTCTATATCCTTTTCCTTGCACAGATTGATGGCCTGAAAACTCTTTCCCGTACCGCTTCTGCCTGATAATGAGTAAACTTTCATATTGTATTCTCTCCATGCAGATGCTATAATCATTTTAGCAATTTGCAGAATTTTTAAGGAGGTAACGTAATGGCTTATACAATTTCTGATGAGTGCATCGCTTGTGGTGCGTGCAAAGACGAATGTCCAGTAGAAGCTATTTCAGAAGGCGACATCTATACAATCGACGCAGATGCTTGCATCGACTGTGGTGCTTGCGCAGAGGCTTGCCCTGTAGATGCTCCTAAAGAAGGCTAGTTTCTAACAAAGGAACGTAATTCTATGACCGCTTCATACGAAGCGGTCATTTCATTTTAAACATCTGAATGCGCAGCGCGCACTATTTTTTCTCCTCTGCTCTGGTCATGTGGTACGCCAGAGAGTGGAGGCTTTCGCTGATGTGTACGTTCTCCACAGCGACGTGGGACGGTGTCTCGATATCGATCGGGGCGAAGTTCCAAAGACCTCTCACACCTGCGAAGCAAAGTCTGTCCGCTACTTCCTGCGCCACATCCTTCGTCGTGCAGATGATGCCGATATCGATGTTGTTGTTCTCCACGAACTCAACGATACCCTCGTAGTCCATGACTTCGACGCCGTTGATCGACTTGCCGATCAGTTCCGGATTGACCTCGAAGATGCCCTTGACCACGAAGCCGGTCTTGTAGTAATAGGTGTGATTGACGATCGCCTTACCCAGATTGCCTGCACCGACGACCACCATCTTATACTCTCTATCCAGCCCCAGGATCGCGCTGATCTCATTGTAAAGGCCTTCCACGCTGTAGCCATATCCCTGCTGGCCGAATCCGCCGAAGTTGTTCAGGTCCTGTCTGATCTGCGACGCTGTGTACCCGATCAGATTGCTGAACTCATTGGACGAGATCTTGTCCACGCCCTTCTTCCTGAGCTCGTTCAGATATCTCCTGTAACGCGGGAGTCTTCGGATGACCGCGTTGGAAATTTTGGTCTGCTCCTTTTTCATATATGATTCTCCAGATAATCTACTATATCTCTGACTGTAATGAACCTCTCAGCGACTTCATCCGGAATTTCTATATTGTATTCATCCTCCAGTGCCATCAGGATTTCCACCTGATCCAGCGAGTCGGCTTCCAGATCCTTTGACAATTTCGTATCCAGTGTGATTTCATTCGGATCCACTTTGATCTGCTCAACGATAAATTCTTTGAGTGTGTCAAGTATCATAATTTATTACCTCCAAAAGCACCTTTATTATACTGAAATCATTCCTGCAATTCAAGCCACTGCTCATAGCAGGCGTCGAGGGATTCTCTGTCCGCCGCCATCTTATCACTGAGGGATCTGAGCCGCTCATGGTCCGTCATGACATCCGGCTTCTGCAGTTCTTCGTGGATGCTGTCGATCTCGCTTTCCAGCCGTTCGATCTCTTTCTCCAGAGCTTCCTTTCTCCGCTTCAGGCGGCGTTCCTCAGCCTCTTTTTCTTTTTTGAGCCGCCGTTCCTCTGCCGGTGAGAGGGCTTCCGCTTCCGGTGCAAAAGCACCCTCCCCGCTTTGTGACGCCTTGGACAGTCCCGCCACGTACTTGCTGCCCGATTCGATAAGCTGCTGCTTTTTCTCCACGTAGTAGTCGTACTTTCCCAGGTAACTCACAAGTCCCGTCTCCGTCAGTTCCATGATCCTGGTCGGGATCCGGTTCAGGAAGTACCGGTCGTGGGAAACAATCAGGCAAGTGCCCGGGAACTCCAGCAGCGCTTCCTCGAAGACCTCCTTCGATTCGATATCCAGATGGTTCGTCGGCTCATCCAAGATCAAGGTGTTGGCACCCGTCATCATGAGCTTCAGCAGAGACAGTCTTGCCCGCTCTCCCCCGCTCAGGCCGCTGATTTCCTGGAACACGCTCTCTCCCCGGAAGAGGAACCTGCCCAGGATATTCCGCAGTTCACCTTCCGAATAGAGGTGATAGGCGTCCTGCAGCTCCTCGATGACGGTGTTGTTGTCGTTCAGAAGCTGTTGCCCCTGATCGTAGTAACCGAACTGCACGTTGTGACCGACGCGGATGTGCCCTGTGGTGCTGATCAGATCTCCCATGAGTATTCTGAGGAGCGTGGTCTTGCCGATACCGTTGTCGCCGACGATGCAGATCCGTTCGCCCCGCTTCACGTCGATGGAAACGTTCCGGAACAGTTCCACCCGGTTCAGACCGTAACCGAAGCTTTTGCTTAAATCCTCTGCCTGAAGCACGTCTTTACCGCTTTGGAAATTCTGCCGGAAGTTCAGTTTAAGTTTCCCGTGGCCTGCATCCGGCCGTTCCATGAGATCCATGGCTTCGAGGCGTTTTTCTCTTGAGGCGGCCCGCTTGGCCAGTTTCTCGGTGCCCCGCTGCTTGAATCTGCGGATCATCTCCTCCTGGCGCGCGACTTCCTTCTGCTGCTTCTCATAGTGCCGCAGTTCGACCTCCCGCCGATTTCTGCGTTCCTGTGCGTAAAAGTCGTAATTCCCTTCGTAGATGCTCAGACGGCCCTGCTCGATTTCGAAAACCCGGGTCACGGTTTCATTCAGGAAGTACCGGTCGTGGGAGACGATCATCATCGTGCCTTTGTAGCCCTTGAGATATTGCTCCAGCCACTTCAGGGTACCGATATCCAGATGGTTCGTCGGCTCGTCCAGGAACAGGATATCCGGCTTTTCGAGGAGCAGCATGGCCAGAGCCAGCCTCGTCTTCTCTCCTCCCGACAGGGTAGAAATCTTCTTGTTGTACATGGACTCGTCAAAAGCCATGCTGGTGAGTATTCCTCTGATTTCGCTCTCGTACATGTATCCGCCCATGCGCTCATAGCGGTCGCGGATCTGTTCGTAGCGTGTCAGCGCGGCATGCTGTCCTTCTCCCTCTTCACCTGCTGCCGCGAGAAGCTGCTCCATCTCCTTCTCCATCTCCGGGAAGTGCTCGAAAATCTTTCTGACTTCCTCGATGACAGTGCGCTGGGAGTCGAATCCGCCGTCCTGCTCCAGATATCCTATCTTAAGGTCCGAGGACACGAAAAAATCTCCCCCGTCATGAGGGAGCTGCCCGGCAAGCATTCTCAGAAGAGTCGTCTTGCCGGCTCCGTTGATGCCGATGATTCCGATCCTCTCGCCGCCGTTAACGGCGAAGCTGACCTTGTCCAGCACCAGATTTGAACCGTCGTATTCCTTTGTCAGGTTGTTAGCGGAAATTACTATCATCTTTATGCAAAAGCAAACCGCCGCCGCTTACAGCGGCAGATTAGGTATGGCGTCCAGGGTCAGATCGTCCGCCCCCTTAGCCTTGTATTTGTAGTATGCAGCGCAGCCTATCATGGCCGCGTTGTCCGTGCAGAGTATCGGTGACGGGTGATAGAGTCCCAGACCGTGTCTGGCGCACTCGGCCTCCATCATCTCACGAAGCCTGCTGTTCGCCGCCACGCCGCCGGCCATGACGATCTTGTCCTTGCCGAGGGACAGGGCTGCTTCCACTGTCTTGGCGACGACTACATCAAGCACAGCCTGCTGGAAGCTCGCCGCCACGTCTGCTGTGACGATCTCGCGTCCTGCCTGCTTTTCGGAGTTGACGTAGTTCAGCACGCCCGTCTTGATTCCGCTGAAGCTGAAATCCATGCTGCCTTTCTCAAGGAAGACGCGCTTGAATTCGACGGCTTCCGGATTGCCTTCCTTCGCAATCCTGTCGATGAGAGGTCCTCCGGGATATCCCAGACCCAGAACCCGGGCGACTTTATCGTAGGCTTCCCCGGCCGCGTCGTCACGCGTGCTTCCGAGAACCTTAAGCTCGTTATAATCCGTAACCTCAACTATGTTGGTGTGTCCTCCCGATATGACCAGCGCCATGAACGGAGGCTCCAGCTCTTTATGTTCGATGAAGTTGGCGCAGATGTGTCCGTGGATGTGGTGCACGCCGATGATAGGTTTGCCCGTCGCCAGGGCGTATGCCTTTGCGGTGGCGAGGCCTATGAGAAGCGCTCCTACAAGACCCGGCCCGTACGTAACGCCGATGGCGTCGATGTCATCCATGGTTGCGCCTGCGTCCTCGAGGGCCTTGGCGCAAACCCAGTTCACATTGTCCAGGTGATGGCGCGAAGCGATCTCCGGCACTACTCCGCCGTAGGCCTTGTGTATGTCGATCTGTGAAGAGATGACATTCGAACGAACGTCGCGTCCTTCGAGCACGACTGCCGCCGCTGTCTCATCACAGCTTGATTCAATTGCGAGAATAGCGAATTTACCGTCTATCACTTTTTACTCCTCCGCCGCGGCCTTTTCCGCATCTTCTTCCGATTC
>JAILDT010000119.1 GCA_024689085.1 Clostridia bacterium
CCATGTTGTCGTATCCCAGCAGGAACATGCCGTCTCTGTAATGGTACCAGTGGTCGGAGATCTTATAGAGGGTGGACTTGGCCATGAGCGGCGTGCGGGTGCGCACGTAGCCCCATTCGTAGTCCTCCAGGTCCTCGATCCAGCGCTGCATTTTCTGTATGATTTTGGTGCCCTTCGGCATGAAGAGCGGCAGTCCCTGACCGACCACGTCGACAGTTGTGAACAGTTCCATCTCGCGGCCCAGCTTGTTGTGGTCGCGGTTCTTGATGTCTGCCAGATACTCCAGGTATTCCTTCAGCTCGTCCTTCTTCGTGTAGGCCGTGCCGTAGATTCTCGTGAGCATCTTGTTCTTCTCGTCGCCTCTCCAGTAAGCGCCGGAGCTCGACGTCAATGCAAAAGCTTTCAGCGGCCTTGTGCTCATCAGGTGCGGACCCGCACAGAGCTCCGTGAAGTCGCCCTGCTTGTAGAAAGAAATCTCTTCGCCTTCCGGCAGATCCTCGATGAGCTCAACCTTGTACGGCTCATCTTTTTCCTTGTACATGGCGATGGCGTCTTCTCTCGACATGGTGAAGCGCTCCAGCCGGTCGCCTTTCTTGATGACTTTTTTCATCTCGGCTTCGATGGCGTCCAGATCCTCACGGGAAAGAGGTGGGATGTCGAAGTCGTAGTAGAATCCGTTGTCGATGGAAGGACCGATGGCCAGCTTCGCGTCCGGGTAGAGATTCTTGACTGCCTCCGCCAGAACGTGGGAGCATGTGTGCCGATAGGCCTTCTTGCCCTCATCGGAATCAAAGGTCAGGATGTTCAGCGTGCAGTCCTTGTCGATGACTGTTCTGAGGTCGGCAGTCTGTCCGTCAATCTCAGCCAGACAGGCGGCTCTCGCCAGGCCGTCGCTGATGTCTCTGGCGATGTCATAGGCCGACATCGGTTCAGCGTATTCCATCTTACTTCCGTCTTTGAGTGTAATAACCATATAACTTCCTCCTGCAAAAATAAAAAGTCCCCATGTCAAAAACATGAAGGGACGCAATTTCTCACGTGGTTCCACCCATCTTCCGGAGCATCTTGCTTGTTGCTTTTGCTGCAGCTTTCGCTCCGGCACTCGTTTTGGCTTTTTACGCGGCCAGCGGGCAGTATTGGTGCCGCTCGGAGGTGGTCTTCGGCTCGCCCGGGAATGAGATGATTCCAGCTTCCATCTCTCTCTGTCAGACCCTTATGGCCAGCGTACTGTCCTCGTCAACGCTTTACCCGTTGATACTAACACTTCACGAGTGAAAAGTCAAAGAAAAAGAACTGTTTAGATGCAAGTCTGCTGTGGACGGAGGGTGGAAGTTGAAGTAGAATGGACTGCGGAGGTAAATGATATGCTTTACGGAGAAAAAAATAAGGAAAAACTGAGAAGTATGGCGTTTGGTTACGGAACCAAAGAGGATGGTTCGATCATACCAAAATACAGCCTGAACGAAGAATCAATAGATCCGGACGCGGCGAAAGCCCTGATTGAGAATCAGCTTCTGGACGAGGGCAATTCGCGTCTGAATATGGCAACGTTCTGCCAGACATACATGGAGCCGCAGGCGGTGGAACTGATGAGCGAGACGCTGGCGAAGAATGCAATCGACAAATCTGAGTATCCGCAGACAGCGGAGCTGGAGAACCGGTGCGTCAACATTCTGGCCAATCTCTGGAATGCGCCGGAGGGGTCGGATTATCTGGGAACCTCGACGGTAGGCAGCAGCGAGGCCTGTATGCTCGCAGGTATGGCGATGAAGTTCCGCTGGAGAGATCAGGCCATCAGGATGGGCGTGAATGTGCGCACCAGAAAGCCGAATCTGATCATGAGCTCCGCGTACCAGGTCTGCTGGGAAAAGTTCTGCACATACTGGGATGTGGAACTGCGTGTCGTGCCGGTCACAAAGAACAACATGACGCTGGACATGGATACCGTCATGGAGTACGTGGATGAGTACACCATTGGCATTGCGGCCATACTGGGAACGACCTATACCGGCGAATATGATGATATCGAGACACTGGACAAACTTGTGGCAGAGTATAACCGGACGCACCCGCGTCTTCCGGAGCTGGTGATCCACATCGACGGCGCCAGCGGCGGTATGTTCGCACCGTTTACAGAGCCGGAACTTCTGTGGGACTTCCGGCTGGACAACGTGGTTTCGATTTCCACCTCCGGGCATAAATACGGCCTGACGTTCCCGGGTGTCGGCTGGGTGGTCTGGAAAGACCAGAAGTACCTGCCGGAGGAGCTGATCTTCAAAGTCAGTTATCTGGGCGGCGAGATGCCGACAATGGCTATCAACTTTTCCAGAAGTGCCAGCCAGATTGTTGGGCAGTACTATAATTTCCTGCGGTTCGGCAGACAGGGGTACAGCCAGATCCATTCGAAAACACAGGAAATCGCCACGGTGATCGGGGAATGGATCGAAGAAACGGGAATGTTCGAATTGTACAACGGCGGATCGCGTATGCCGATCGTATGTTATAAACTCAAAAATGACGCCAAGTACTGGGACGGAACGGAGATCGTGTGGAATCTCTATGACCTCTCTGACAGACTGCGTATGTTCGGGTGGCAGGTCCCTTCGTATCCTCTTCCTGACGGCGCGGGCGAAGTCACCGTACAGCGCATCGTCTGTAGAGCAGACCTGACCTACAACCTGGCAGAGGCTTTCATCAAAGATTTCCAGCAGTGCCTGGTCGAACTGAAAGACGCTCACGTTCTGACGAATGCGGAGAAGACAGGCAAGTACGGATTCACGCACTAAGAGAGACATGAAATTCAAGAGGATCGTTGCGGCTTATTTCAGCCCGACGGGAAACACAGAACAACTTGCAAAAGCAATGGCAGATGCTGT
>JAILDT010000122.1 GCA_024689085.1 Clostridia bacterium
CTGGTTGAACGGGTCGACGCCGTTGAGCATGGCCGTGATCGCGCAGGTCGTCTCCAGAAAGTAGATCAGCTGCCCGAAGTTGTAGGTATCCAGCTTCGGAATGTGCACTTCAGCGATCGGGATGCCCGCCTGCATGTGGGCTCTCGTCACACCGCCGATCATCGCTTCGTTGATGTCTGCGACAGTCTTGCCTTTCTGCGGTCCGCCCGGAATCTCAATGGATACGGACGGCTCATCGACGATCATCAACGTCTCCATGAAGATCTGCCGTCCTTCCTGCATGTACTGGCCCATGGAGTGCAGGTCCGTGGAATACATGAGACTCGTCGGCATGAGGCCTTTGCCTTCCTTGCCTTCGCTCTCGCCGAAGAGCTGTTTCATCCATTCTCCCAGGTACGCCAGTCTCGAGTGGCACAGGCCGAAGACCTCGACAACCTTCCCCTGCTTCTCGAGGAGATGTCTGGCAATGGCGTAGTCCGCCAGATCGTGATCCCATCCCGCGTCTGTCGCACAAGTTTTCGCGCCGTCCAGGAATTCGATGATGTCGATGCCGCTCACCGCCATAGGCAAAAGCCCGACCGGCGTTCCGACAGAATACCGTCCGCCTACATTTCCCGGTACCGGCAAGGTGGAATATCCAAACTCGGTCGCTTCGGACCGGAGCGTTCCCGTCTCCTCGTCGGTGATGGCCAGAATCCGCTTCGCCGCTTCTTCTGCGCTTCCGTACTTCTGCGCCAGGATCGGCTTGACCACTTCAAAGGCAGTCCGCACTTCCATGGTGTTTCCGGATTTGGAGATGACGCACAGGATCGTGTTCTTCTCTTTGATCGCCTCCAGGGTCTCCCAGTAGTAATCCGTGCATAGATTGTTGCCCAGGAACCGGACCTCGATGCCGGAACTCGCCTTCGGCAGCGCTTCGATGGCTGCTTTCGCGCCCATGTAGGAACCGCCGATGCCGATGACGACCAGAAGTTCTGCCTCGTCCTTGATGATATCGGCAATCTGCTGGATTCTGTCCAACTCTTCCTGATTTCTGTTCACCGGCAGGGTGACCCATCCGGTCATCGGCTCATTGCCCGACCAGAGTCTGTCGAGAGCCTGCGCCGCCTGCGGACGCATAGCTTCGATCTCAGCCGCCGGGATGCCTGTTTTATCTACTTTCGCGATGATATTCATCTATCTTCTCCCGTTTCTTTAACTGTAATAGAGATTGTTCGTGATATATTCCGGATCACTGGTCACGTCGATACCCAGACCCTTCAGCGTTTTCTCGTCCTTATCACTTAAGATCGCCGTACAATGGGCTTTGCATCCTCTGAGTTCCGCGATTTTATTGAGGGCGGCTTCCGCTGTCGGGTTCGTTGTCGCCGAGATCGTCAGTGCGGTCAGCACTTCCTCACAGTTGAGGGAGGACTTATCCGCCTGCAGAAGCTCCGTCTTCAGATTCTGGATCCGTTCCAGAATGTTCGGGGAGATGAGGTGTATCTCATCTGCAATACCGCTCATATACTTAGCGGCGTTCAGGATAGCCGCCGCCGCTGCAACCATGCGCCTGGAGCTGCGTCCGGTAATGATCGTGCCGTCGTCAAGCTGCATGGCGACTACGACAACGTTTGTGTATCTCGGATTCAGATCCCTCTTCATCTCCGCGTACTCTCTGGCCGGAAGAACCACTGGTCTGTCTTCCACCTTCAGCCCCATGTCATCCATGAGCAGCTTCTGCCGTTCCAGAATATCCGCGCCGATCTTGCCCTTCTTGAAATCGCACTCGGCGATGATGTATCTGCGGATGATCTCCTGACAGGCCGCCTCCCGGCAGACTTCGTCGTCGATGATGCCGAATCCGGCTCTGTTGACGCCCATGTCCGTCGGTGATTTGTACTCCGCTTCCGCGCCGGTGATTTTCTCAATGATCCTCTTAACGACCGGGAACACTTCCAGATCCCTGTTGTAGTTCACTGCCGTTTCACCGTAAGCTTCCAGATGGAAGGAGTCGATCATGTTTACGTCTTTCAGGTCTGCCGTCGCCGCTTCATAGGCCACGTTGACCGGATGTTTCAGCGGCAGATTCCAGATTGGGAACGTCTCGAACTTCGCGTATCTGGCTTTGCGTCCGCGGATGTTCTCATGGTAGAGCTGGGACAGGCTTGTGGCCAGTTTGCCGCTTCCGCCGCCCGGACCGGTTACGACGATCAGCGGTTTTGTGACTTCGATGTAAGGGTTCGCACCGTAGCCCTCTTCGCTTACGATGGTGTCAACGTCCGTCGGATAACCTTTGGTGAAGCGGTGTTTATAGGTTTTGATCCCGCGCTGTTCCAGTTTGTTGATGAACTTGCTGACAGCCGGGGAATCCTCCTCAAACCTCGTGACGACAACGCTGTTGATCTCCAGATCGTACTTTCTGAACACATCGATCAGTCTCAGTACTTCCAGATCATATGTGATGCCGAAATCTGCTCTCGTCTTGTTCGTCGTAATATCTCCGGAGTAGACGCAGATGATGATCTCCGCCTGGTCTTTCATCTTCTGCAAAAGCTTAATCTTGGCGTTCTCATCGAAGCCCGGCAGCACTCTCATGGCGTGCTTGTCCTGAACGAGTTTTCCTCCGAATTCCAGATAGAGCCGGTCCCCGCCGCCCTTCTCGATTCTCTCGAGGATGTACTTGGACTGCTCCTCAATGTACTTCTCCGCACTGAAGCCTATCTTTCCCATAGGATCACTTCCTTTCTCTGTATATTAAGTTATCTTTAACATAGTAAGGAACATCACTGCTGCATGACGGTGATGTTGATGCGGTTGCGTCCCTCCAGAAGA
>JAILDT010000128.1 GCA_024689085.1 Clostridia bacterium
CGACGTTGGTACCAACAACGAGCTGGTAGAATCATACTCAAGAGCTGTTGCAGAAACAGTTCCTCACATTCCGTTCGTAGCCAAGATGACTCCGAACTGCAAGAACATGGAAGAGCACGCAAGAGCTGCCATCAAGGGCGGCGCTGCTGCAGTATCAGCCATCAACACGATCAAGTCGATCACCAACATTGACTTCGAGAATAACACAGGTATGCCTGTTGTTGATGGTAAATCCTCCATCTCCGGTTACTCCGGAGCGGCTGTTAAGCCGATTGCGCTGAGATTCTGCGCACAGGTTCTGCAGGACGAGGAGATCCACAAGATGGTCAAGAATGGCAAGTGGGACTTCGGTCACGGTCACGAAATGTCCGGTATCGGCGGTATCGAGACTTGGAGAGACGTTGCTGAATTCCTGGCAGTCGGCTGCAGAAACATTCAGGTTACGACCGCAATCATGCAGTACGGTTACAGAATTGTAGAGGATATGGCTTCCGGCCTCATGCACTTCATGGACGAGAAGGGTTACAACAACCTGGACGAGTTCATCGGAAGCGCGCTCCCTAACCTGATTCCTGCGGAAGAGCTGAACAGAGAGTACAAGGTACTTCCTGCATTTGATGAGAAGAAGTGCATCGGATGCGGAAGATGCTACATCTCCTGCTATGACGCTGCTCACCAGGCAATCGACTGGAACGAGAAGAAGAGAAAGCCAGAACTGAACGACAATTGCGTAGGATGCCACCTCTGCCTGAATGTATGTCCTGTACAGGACTGCATCACTCCGGGCGAGATCAAGTGGAAGGTTCGTGACAAGGACGGCGTCGCTGTTCGTGAAGCGAAGGACCCATCGCATATCAAGTTCAAGAAGGATGCGAAGAAGGCCAAGAAGCTGGCCCTCAAGCAGCAGTACGACTAATCAATATTGCAACAGCAACACAAAGGGACCGGCGGTTTCGCCGGTCCCTTTTTTCTGCGCCACTAAGACAGGGGGATGAAAAAGCTTTTGCTTAACTGCGGTGATGTGTTAAAATTCACATAAGGTACAGACAGAAGCAGAGGAGGACAGCCATGTATCTCGTACAGAAGTACGGCGGAAGATATCTGAGGAATACGGAAGATCTGGCGAAGATCGCGGACTATGTGGCCAGCCACAGGGCGCAGCTCGGTGAGTTGGTGCTTGTGACAGCTGCCATGCACGAAATCGCAAGCGAAATGATGGAGAAAGCGCAGCAGTTCCAGGAAGGCATCGGCGAATCGCAACTGGATGCGTTGTTTTCAGCCAGTGAGTTTCAGACTGCGGCGCTGATGGCGAGCGCACTGGAACAGAGAGGCGTTCCTGCCAAAGTGATCAGCGACATCAGAGGTCACTCTCTCACACCGCTGGAAATCGACGTCGGAAAACATGAGCTGATTCTCACGGAGATCACAAAGGCTCTGGAACAGGGCATCATTCCTGTCGTCGCGGGATTTCAGGGTATTGGTGAGTATACGATGAAAGACCGGTTCGGACGTTATGGAGCGGCGGCGACTGCCGTAGTGATCGCAGGAGCCCTTGGATGCGACTGTGAACTGTATGGAAACACGAAGCGTGTCTATGTGATCGATCCGAGAGTAACTGACGACAGAAAGGTGTTCGATAAAATCAGTTACGAAGAGGCCATGGAGCTAACGATGCTGGGGGACGGCGATCTGGAGGCAGAGGCCATTGAACTTGCCAGCATGCTGGATGTAAAACTGTATGTCGGACCGGCGTTGAAAGAGGAGCATGCAGGAGGGACTTATATCGTGAACAGGAATATTATCGTAGAAGAAGCTGCTGTCAGCGGTATCAGCACATATGACGACGTTGTTGTCTATACCATCAAAGGAGTTCCGAATCAGGGTGATCAGATCGCTGAACTGTTCGAACTTCTGGGAGATCTTAACGTCAATCTGAACGTCATCTCCCAGCAGCCGTACAAGGGAGACACATGCGTTGTTTCTTTCAGCTGCGGGAACGATGACATTGAGCGCATCGACAATGCGCTGGCGATCAATGCGCGGTTCAGAGGTCTTGAGACCCAGAGAAAAGACGCCATCTGTATGATTTCGATTGTCGGTGTCGGTATGGCGACCCATGTGGGCGTAGCCGGCAAAACCTTCGCGACATTGGCGGAAGCAGGGATTCCTCACTACAACATCACAACCTCTGAAATTTCGATCTCAGCGACTATTGACGCCGCGAACAAAGCAGAGGCAGTCGTGGCGCTGGCAGAAGCGTTCAATCTTTAAAAAACAGACACGAACCTTCCAGTCACACAATGTGACCGGAAGGCTTTTTTCGTGGTATAATCAGCATAGGAGAAAAGCGAATGAATGCAGTAGATGTTATTAATAAGAAGAGACGCGGCGAAGCGCTCAGCACGGAGGAGATTGAATACATGGTCATGGGATTCACCAACGGTGTGATTCTGGACTATCAGATGTCGGCTCTCCTGATGGCAATCTGCCTACAGGGCATGACGAAGGAAGAGACCGTGCAGCTGACGAGGATCATGAGAGACTCGGGCGAGACGGTGGATCTTTCTGAGATCAGGGGCATCAAAGTCGATAAGCATTCGACCGGCGGCGTCGGTGACAAAACGACGCTGATCGTTGCGCCGATCGCGGCAGCGTGCGGCGTACCGATTGCCAAGATGAGCGGCCGCGGTTTAGGATTCACGGGAGGAACCGTCGATAAGATGGAGTCCATCCCGGGTTTTGTCACGTCTATGGAACGAGATGCGTTCATCCGTTCCGTCAACGAAATAGGTATTGCGGTTATAGGACAGACGGGACATATCGCACCGGCGGACAAGAAGATGTACGCCCTGCGCGACGTGACGGGGACCACTGAGAGCATCAGCCTGATCACGTCCAGCATCATGAGTAAAAAGCTCGCAGCCGGTGCTGACGCGATTGTGCTTGATGTCAAGTGTGGTTCGGGCGCGTTCATGAAGACCTATGAGGACGCCAGGGAACTTGCCGCGTGGATGGTGGATATCGGCAGAGGCAACGGCAAAAGCATGACAGCTGTCATTTCAGATATGGAGCAGCCGCTCGGCAATGTTGTCGGCAACGCACTGGAAGTGCGCGAGGCCATCGACGTGCTCAGCGGCGGCGGCCCGAAAGACATCCGGGCACTGTCTCTGCGGCTTGCCGCGGAAATGATCCTCCTGGGCGGTCGTTCCGGCGGGGACCGCGCAAAGGCAGAAGCCATCGCTTTGGAAGCCTTGGACAGCGGGGCAGCGCTGGAGAAGTTCCGTCAGTTCGTGACGAACCAGGGCGGCGATCCGAGGATCACAGTAGATCAGAGTCTGCTCGGGGAAGCTGGTTTTGCAGTGGAAGTCAGAGCGGCGGCAGACGGTTACGTGACGGCGCTTGATGCCATGCAGGTCGGACTGGCGTCCCAGCACGCGGGTGCGGGAAGAGAGAAAAAAGAAGACGACATAGACATGTCCGCGGGAATCATCCTTGCGAAGAAAACAGGCGATGAAGTGCGTGCGGGCGACCTACTCTGCACCGTTTACGGGAACAACGAAGCAAAGGTGAAAACAGGGGCTGAGGAAGCGCACAAGGCTTATTCCATCGGACCTGATAAGCCGGAACAACCGGCACTGATAAAAGAGATTATAGACTGACGGAGGAAAACATGAAGATTCAATTTTGCGGAGCGACGACTGGCGTTACAGGATCATGCCATCTGATTACGACAGCGAATCACAAGATACTGCTCGACTGCGGTCAGTTTCAGGGCGGAAAGGCGCAGGAGGAACTGAACTATGAGCCGTTTCCTTTTGATCCGGCTGAGATTGAATACCTGGTGCTCAGCCACGCGCACATCGACCATTGCGGCAGGATCCCGCTTCTGGTGAAGAGAGGATTCAGAGGGCAGATTTACTGCACCGATGCAACCGCCGACCTGCTGGGAATCATGCTCATGGACAGCGGTCACATCCACGAACAGGAAGCGGAATGGCAGAACAGAAAGAACTCCAGAGCGGGCAGACCTCTTGTGGAGCCTTTGTATACGGAACTGGAAGCGGAAGAGTCTCTGAAGTTCGTAAAACCGGTTCTCTACAATCAGCTCGTGGAACTCAACGATGAAGTGCGCATCTGCTTTAATGACGCGGGACATATTCTGGGATCAGGAGAAATCGAGATATTCGTTTCCGAAAAGGAGGAAGGAACTTCCGACGTACATGCTTCCAAGATCGTCTTTTCCGGCGACCTGGGTGTCATGGACCGGCCGATTCTCAGAAACCCAACCATCATCAAGAAAGCCGATTACGTCATTATGGAGACGACTTACGGCAACAGAAACCACCCGGACAATGCCATGGACGTGAACCATCTGGTGGATATCATCTGCGAGACGGCGCGGCGCGGCGGAAACTCGGTTATCCCGTCCTTTGCGGTGGGCAGAACCCAGGAACTGATTTTCGAACTGAACAGGATCTACGAGGATCCGAAGGATCCGCGGCAGGAAGAACTGTCGAAGATCAAGGTCTACGTGGACAGTCCAATGGCGGCGGCGGCAACGGAAGTATTCAAGAACAACGCCCAGGTCTTCGATGACGAGACCAAGGATTACATCAGCAAAGGCGAGAATCCGCTGGAATTTCCGAACCTGAAATTCACCCAGTCCACCGAAGAATCTCAATGGCTGAATATCGATAAAGAACCGAAAGTCATCATCTCTGCCAGCGGCATGTGTGAGGCCGGAAGAATCCGGCATCATCTGAAGCACAATCTCTGGGATGCGCGCAACAGCATCATCTTCGTCGGTTACCAGGCGGAGGGAACGCTGGGCAGATGCCTCATCGACGGTGAGAAAGACGTCACGCTTTTTGGCGAGAACATTCACGTGAATGCACAGATTCATAATTTAGAGGGATTCTCCGGCCACGCCGACATGAACGGACTGCTCGGATGGCTGAAAGGGTTCCAGAAACTTCCGAAACAGCTCTTCCTGGTTCACGGCGAACCGGACGTCAAACTGGAATTCGCCAAGACCGTCAAGGAGCAGATCGGCATCGACGCCATTCCGGTGAACGTCAACGCTGAGTATGAACTCGAAGAGGGCGGCGGCGTTGTGACCAGAAAAGAAGCCATCGCAGATGCTGTTGACGAAAAGAGAGTCAACGAGGCCCGCGAGAATCTGTACAACGTCAGAAGAAGACTGGAGGACATTCTCTACAACGCCAATCTCAGCGTCAACAACGGAACGGATCCGGAGCGACTGGCCAGAATCAACAACATCATCATGGAACTGGAGAAGTCAGTCATCAATCTGGGGTCCGTCATTTCCGAATCCGATGAGAGCGAGAACGTGGAACTGACCGAGGAACAGATTGCGGAACTCAAGGCTGCGCGGGAAGAAAAGACCAGCAAGAAAAAGAAGAGCGAATAATGCAAATGCGCAACAAAATACGCTAAAACAGACATGAATGTATTTGATTTCAGGAACAAACTGTTTTCAGTGTGATAAACTATTAACAACAGAAACATAGTTGTTTCTTTAAAATGTTCCTTATATAAATGACGATATATTTCTAAGGAGGAAAGAAAATGTCAGAATTAAGAACAGCATTACCTAAGATCACTACACCGCTGCCGGGCCCTAAGGCTGCCGCTCTGTTCGAGAGAAGAGCGAAGTCCACACCGAAGGCGATCGGAACTGCGTACAAAGCAGCCATCGAAAGAGGCGAAGGCGCAATGTTCGAGGACGTCGACGGAAACATCTTCCTCGACTGGATCGCAGGCGTAGGCGTACTGAACATCGGATACTCCCATCCTGAGCTG
>JAILDT010000029.1 GCA_024689085.1 Clostridia bacterium
CCCTGTAAGGAATGTGGCCTTACGCAGCTTTTGGAAGTGAAGCTTCTTCACTGGTTCTATTATTTACTGTAACATTCTCTGAAGCTTCCGGCATGCGTCCAATCAGGACGAACATAGGGATCAATGCGAGTGACAGGATCAGCAGAACACTTTGCATCACTGACGCTGGATTGATGTATGCTGCTATCATTTCCAGTACGAACATTGCGAGAAAACAACCAACCTGCATTACTACTTTCTTATTCATTTTGTAACCTCCTTAAATGATTCTTATTTTCTATCTGTTTTATTGACTTTGCCTTTTGCAATGAAAGAGTAGCATGCAGCAATTGATTTGTCTAACTAATGGTTTTTATGATATCGATAAATAGTTGTAATTGTTAAAACTGCATTCCTTTTTATTCTGAGAGATACTTCTCAAGCACATAATCCACAAAGGCTTTCGCCGCCAGGGATCCTTTCTCATAAGATCGGATTCCGATAGAAATTGGCGTGGAGGATCCCAGATCGGTTGGAATTGCCTTGACCGGAAACTGGCAGTTCTCCGCAATCATACGCGGATACACGCCGAACCCCAGGTTCTGGCTGACCATGGACAAGTTGCCATAGTCATTGTCGACGGTCATGATTTGATTGAAATGAATGCCCAGTTCCTTCGCGCGTCCATAAAAGAAAGGCGCATCTTCCTCCGGATAACCGATCAGCTGATACTTCTCCATCTCGGATGCCGGAAACAGTTTCTTCTTCGCCATAGGATGATCAACGGACACGACAGCAACATCCGGCTCCTCTCGAATCAGGAACAAATCAATCAAGTCCGCACGGTCTGTCGGCAGAAAGCCGCAATCAGCCTCCCCTTCATAAATTTTTCTTATGCCCTCCGCCGGTCCTTCGCAGGAAGATACTTCTATTTCTATGCCGGGATATTTCTCATTGAATCCTCTCAGAATATCCGGGAACCAGCAGACAAGCACCGTATTAAAGGAAATCACTTTGACGTGCCCCGTCTCCAGACCTTTGATGCGGTCCATCTGTTCCCGCAGATTCTGTTCCTGTTCGTAAAGCCTTTGCATGTGCGGCCGTAAAACCTCCCCTTCCGGCGTCAGCCGCACGCCGCCATACTCCCGGTTGAACAGTTTGAAACCCGCTGTCTCCTCCATGCTGGTCACGATATAACTGATGCCCGCCTTCGTATAACCCAGTTTCTCCGCTGCCTTGCTGTAGCTGCCGAGTCTCGCGATAGTCACGAATACTTCCGGATTGACCTTCTCCATTGCTCTCATCTCCTGTTAAGTTTTCTATAATTTATAGTTTAATAATTACAGTTTTACTTTACACTGCTCCCGCACTATAATCAAGTTGCAAAAGCAACAAAAACGAATTCTCAAAATCGGGAGGAAACAATGATCAAGAAAAACGAAAACGCACTCAATACAGCAACCTGGTTCGGTCTGAACAAGCCGGAAGCAGATGTGACCGAAGTGGATGCTGTCATATTCGGTATTCCATATGATGGCGGCGTCAGCTACCGAGGCGGGGCCGCAAAGGCACCGGATCTTCTGAGAGCCAATACGGATCATGCAACACCTTGCACAGAACGGCTGGGTTTCTTTGACCAGTACAACGTGCTGGATGCCGGCAACTTCGAAGGGGATGACCGGGACGAAGTCTTCGCCGAGGTGCAGGCCTTTGTAGAAGATCTCGTTCGAAAAGGGATTCGCTTCACAATGATCGGAGGCGATCACTCCGTTACGATTCCAGTAGAGCGAGGCGTTAACGCCGCGCTGGAGGAGCCCTTTGGAATTATCCACATTGACGCGCATATGGATCTGAGTCTGGAGATGGACGGTGATTTGCTTTCACATGGTTCGACCGAACAGCGGGCGCTGGAAATGTCGAACATCACATCCGAAGAGAACCTGTATTTCATCGGCATCCGGTCAATTGAGCAAGATGAATTTGAATTCAGTCGGGGCAGAAACATCCAGGTCAAGACAGCATACGACTGTTATCTGGAAGGCATGGAAGCCGTTGCCGATGACTGCATTTCCAAGATGAAGAAGTTCAACAAAGTCTACCTGACATTTGATATCGACGCCCTGGATCCGGCCTATGCAGCAGGTACAGGCACCCCGCAGTTCGGCGGACTGACATCAAGGATGGCGATGACGCTCATACAAAGGCTCTTTCAGGAACTGAACATCATTGGTTTTGATATTGTGGAAATCGCGCCGCCGCTTGACGATTCACTGGCTTCCATGTACGCCGGCCGCAAACTTCTCACAGAAGGATGGGGTGTCTGGGCAGAGTCCATTGGAAAGCTGAACGCATTCTAAAGAGTATAAAAGCAGAACGGTCCGATGGACCGTTCTGTAAAGAATAAGTAAATGATTTCTGATTTCAAATTGCCCTCGTTATTTACTGGATGGCTGGTATTTCGTCCCGTCCCCCGGCGTAATGGATGCTATCACATTCTCATACATAGCGATATCTTCATCGCTGAGAACCGCTGCGTCTTCCAGCATATTACCATTGTCATCATATATATCACTGCCGGCAATCCAAAGCTCATAACAAACACCGTCGGAAATCCATGTCGTCCCTATATCCACATAGCCTTCGTCATTCTTTTTCACTTTCTGAACTTTTGCTTCTGCACCACACACTTCAGCGGTATCTACTTCAATGTTTTGTTCCTTCATTTCCTCATCGGACAATGAGTAGAGATCCTCATAGTATTCCTGTACGGTCTCCGGCCCGGCCGGATCCTCTTCCTTCATCATCTTTATCGATTCTTCGTTCATTGACATGATTCCAAACTCAAAATCTGAATCCGGGTTTGCGTAGCCAATATAATTGGCTTCTGAGTCTTCTGTCTGTTCCCATCCGTCCGGCATGGTATACACGATGCCCTCAATTCCCGCGTTCGGTTCCGCAGTTGGTTCCTTCTGACCTTCATTAGAAGCCCCGCTGTCTCCGCACCCGGCAAAGCACATTACCATAGCTAGTGTCATGATGATTACAACTATCTTTTTCATTTGAACCTCCTGTTTGCTCACAAATCATTTTCTACGAATTGGAGTAGATTTTTCTTGCCAATGTTGCTGAGTTTGTGCTCGCCATCGACAGAAACAATCCATTATTCTGCTCATGGCGATTATATAAATTATCACAACATCAGTCAATGATTGACAAACCTATGGAGTCTGAAGGGCACATTTTCTTATAATATAATATGTACAAATAATGAACGTCCACCGCTAAACAGTTGGCGTATACTGCTGTATTGTGGTAAAATGACTTTGCGTCGTGTGCACTACGCCAACCGACGCGATAAAGAGTTATCACACTAGAAAGGACGTGATGTTTTGCTAATCTACATATGTAAACGACTGGTGGCAGCGGTTGCTACGGTCGTCCTCATCATGGCGGTCACATTCTTCCTGATGAACACCATTCCGGGCAGCCCGTTCCTGACGGAGAAATCCACTCCGCAGCAAATCGAAATGGCGAACCAGAAATACGGACTGGATAAACCGCTTATCATTCAGTTCAAGAATTATCTGGTCAACTATGTCCACGGAGATTTGGGCGTTTCCCTGAAGATGCAGGAAGGAACGCCGGTAAAAACCATTCTGTTCCATCAAGGCAAATTCCAGTTATCTGTAAGACTTGGCATTATCGCCATTCTCGTGGCGATTGCCTTCGGCATACCGCTGGGTTGTATCTCCGCGTATAAACGAGGAACCTGGATAGACGGATTCCTACGGGTACTGACTACATTCGGCATCGCCATACCAGTCTTCGTACTGGCAGCAACACTGCTTGTATTCTTAGGGGTCAAGCTAGGCTGGCTGCCGACGTTGTCTGGTTCTCTGACAAGCTGGAAGGCGTATATCATGCCGATTATCTCTCTCTCGTTCTACGACCTGTGCTATATTGCCAAACTGACGAGAACCACCATGCTCGACGCAATCAATCAGGACTATATCCGTACTGCCAGAGCAAAAGGTGTCAAGAACAAGGTCATCATTCTGAAGCACGCCTTAAGAAACTCGCTGATTCCGGTCATCACCGTTCTCGGCCCGATGATCGCTTTCATCATAGCCGGCGCGTTCGTAGTTGAGACCACGTTCTCCATCCCGGGAATCGGCAAGTACTTTGTTGAAAGCATTATCAACCGCGACTACACGATCATCATGGCAACCACAGTCATTCTTTCCATCGTGGTAATCATGATGAACCTGGTCGTTGATATCGCATATAAAATCGTTGACCCTAGAATTACACTCAGTTCATCAGACGAATAAAGGAGAAAACTATGAAACAGGCATTCAAAACGCTTAGCCCGTTCCATGTCGATCCTGATAAGGTCTGGGCTGACTACGATTTAACCGACCTCGACTTCGAACCGGCAACGGTCTCGGAGAAAGAGGATATGGTAGAAGAAAGAAAGAGCGTTTCCTACTGGAGTGACGCAGCCAGAAGATTCAAGAGAAACACCGTTTCCATGGTGGCCCTCTTCGTATTTATCCTTATGCTGCTGTTCGCCTTCCTGGGACCTGCTCTGATTCCATACGACTACGCGAAACAATATAGAAGCTCGCAGAAGCTCGATCCGTTCGAATACTCCAGCCAGGAAGCCCTGATTAAGAGTATCGAGGATGAGGTGGACTGCATGTACGCCACCGCGCTTCAGCCGGGCTCCAGAACAGCGCTGGATCCGCGCGAGTACTACTTCAAGTTCAAGGGAGACACTTACGCGTTCACTCTCGATGAGAAACTCGCGGAATCCGTTATCGTCCTCAAGGGCAAAGATCTCTCTATTGTAAAACAGTCGCAGATTTCAGGCGGCAAGATCACAGGTTCGGAACCCCTGGCGTACACGAGCGAGCCATCAGAAACAGCCAAGGAGCTCGAAGTCGTCAAGAGCGTGTTCCCGCATATGGTTGGAACCGACTCACAGGGACGTGACCTTCTGGCCAGAACGATGTACGGTGCGAGAGTATCACTCATCGTCGGTATCATCGCGGCATTCATCGTACTGATCATCGGTTCGGTCTACGGATCCATTTCCGGACTCTGCGGCGGCAAAGTCGACTTCATTCTGATGCGATTCGTCGACCTGATCTATTCGGTACCGGAAGTGCTGATCGTTCTGCTTCTGCAGGTGGTTCTGAAGGATCCGCTGCAGGCATGGTTCGATTCGTCCGATACCTGGTTCGCCAATGCGCTGTCAACCCTTGGCGCCGGTATCGTCAGCATCTTCATCACCTTCGGACTTCTCTACTGGATCAGCATGTCCCGTGTTGTCCGTGGTCAGGTGCTCATGCTGAAGAAGCAGGAATTCGTTACAGCGGCGACTGCTCTGGGTGCTTCGAACGGCAGAATCATCAAGAGGCATTTGCTTCCGAACTGCGTTGGCCAGCTGGTCATCATGACCTGCCTGCAGATTCCGTCAGCCATCTTCCTCGAATCATTCCTGTCCTTCCTGGGACTGGGTGTTTCGGCGCCGATGGCATCACTCGGATCACTCTGTTCGGATGCTCTGGGAACGCTCACGATCTTCCCTTACAGATTGCTGTTCCCGGGTGCCATTCTTACAATCATACTGCTTTCGCTGAATCTGGTCGGTGACGGCCTGAGAGACGCGCTCGATCCGCGTCTTAAGAAGTAGGGAGGTGGAATGATGTCAGAAGAAAGAAAAAACTTACTTGAAGTAAAAGACCTGAAGGTATCATTCTTCACTCCTGCAGGTGAAGTCAAGGCCGTTGACGGCATCAGCTACACCCTGAAGGAAAATGAAGTCATGGGTATCGTAGGCGAATCCGGTTCCGGCAAGTCCGTCGAGGCGTACTCGATCATGGGACTGCTCCAGAACCCGGGTAAAGTCGTCGGAGGAGAAATCATCTTTGACGGTGAAAACATTCTGGAATACGATGCAGAGCAGATGAGAGACTTCAGAGGCAACAAGGTCAGTATGATCTTCCAGAATCCTATGACCTGCCTGAATCCGGTCTATACCATCGGAAACCAGCTGATGGAGGCGATCCTCTGCCACGATAAGGATTATCCGAAGGAAAAAGCGAAGGAGCGCGCGATTGAAATGCTGCGGCTCGTAGGCATGACCAACCCGGAGAAACGTGTGGACCAGTATCCGCATGAGCACTCCGGCGGAATGCGCCAGCGTGCTATGATCGCGATGGCGCTCATCTGCGAACCGAAGCTGCTGATTGCCGATGAGCCGACCACAGCTCTGGACGTTACGATCCAGGCGCAGATTCTGGATCTGATGAAGGAAATCCAGAAGAAAGTCGGAACGGCGATCATCTTCATCACCCACAATCTGGGCGTTGTTGCCGAAATGTGCGACAGAGTCTCTGTCATGTACGCAGGCAAAATCGTTGAGCAGGGAACCATCGAAGATATCTTCTACAAACCAGCTCACCCATATACCATGGGACTGCTCGCATCCATGCCGCGACTTGATGCGGACGCACATGAAAGACTGATTCCAATCGAAGGAACACCTGTCGATCTGCTGAATCCGCCGCAGGGATGCCATTTTGGTCCAAGATGTTCGCACTGCATGAAGGTATGCCTGACGAAAGAACCGCCTTATGCGGATCTGGGCGACGGACACGTCTCCGCCTGCTGGCTGCACTTCATGGGCAAAGACAAGGAACAGGAGGTGAGTGAATAATGGATGAAAAGACGAAGCTCCTGGAAATCAAAGACCTGAAGAAACACTTTAATATCAAGGGCGGCGGTTTCAGAAACAAGCAGACGGTCAAGGCGGTAGACGGCGTTTCCCTGCACATCTTCAAAGGAGAGACACTCGGCCTCGTCGGAGAATCCGGCTGCGGCAAGACGACCCTCGGCCGTACGATCATCAGACTCTATGAACCGACTTCCGGATCCATCATTTACGACGGCAAGCCAATCTACGATTCCGAGCAGAAGATTGCCGAGAAGATGCTTCCGTACAGACGCAGGATGCAGATCATCTTCCAGGATCCATCGGCATCTCTGGACCCCCGAATGACAGTCGGAGAGATCGTCGGCGAAGCCCTCGATATTCATAAACTCTACCAGGGCAAGGCCGACAGAAATGACAAGATCAAGAATCTTCTTAAGGCAGTCGGCCTCAATACGGAACATGCGAACCGTTTCCCTCACGAGTTCTCGGGCGGACAGCAGCAGAGAATCGGCATCGCCAGAGCACTGGCTGTCGAACCGGAATTCATCGTATGCGATGAACCGATTTCGGCTCTCGACGTATCGATCCAGTCACAGGTCGTCAATATGCTGGAAGATTTGCAGGAAGAGAGAGGTCTCACTTACCTGTTCATCGCTCACGACATCTCGGTTGTACGGCACATTTCAAACCGTATCGGCGTCATGTACCTCGGAAACGTGGTGGAACTTGCGGAATCCTTTGAAATCTACAAGAATCCGATTCATCCGTATACCAAAACGCTGATGAGCGCGGTTCCGATTCCGGATCCTGAAGTGACGCGTTCCAGAGAGCGGCTGATCCTTGAAGGCGACATCCCGTCTCCGATCAATCCGCCTTCCGGATGTAAGTTCCACACCAGATGTCCATACGCCATGGACTGCTGCAAGGAAGAAGTTCCGGAATTCAAAGAGTACGCCAGCGGACACTATGCTGCGTGCCACCTGCTGGACAGATAGTCAATGGGTTATTTATGTGGCATTATGCTGCTTAAATATGATATAGTATCTTAAAGTATTCTTAGGAATAGTGAAGGAGGACATTTTATGAAGAAGAAGATTATTGCTTTAGTCCTCTGCGTCGTGACCGTATTTGCGTTCACAGCATGCGGAGGAAGCGGCAGCAGCGACGATGGATTCCATGCAACTGCATGCATCGCCTCTGAGCCAGAGACCATCGACCCAAGTCTGGTCAGCTCCGTTGATGGTTCCACATATGTACAGCATATGTTTGAGAACCTCATGAAGTACGCCCCTACAGACGAGGCGGCTGACGGCAGCGGCAACGTCATGATGACTGAAGTCGTACCGGGTATGGCCGAAAGCTATGAGGTATCTGATGACGGACTGGTCTACACGTTCAAAATCAGAGACGACGTAGTTTGGTCAGACGGTGAGCCTGTAAAGGCACAGGACTGGGTATATTCATGGCAGAGACTGGTCAATCCTGAAACAGCGTCTGACTATGGATACTTCCTCGATGGCGTCGTTGTAAATGCAGAAGAAATCTTCGAAGAAGGCAGCAAGGACCCTAGCGAACTGGGCATCAAGGCGATTGATGACAAGACTCTTGAAGTTACGCTTTGCCAGGATACTCCATACTTCATCGAGATGTGCGCATTTGCTTCCCTGATGCCGCTGAGAGAAGACATCGTTGAAGGCAATGACGAGTGGACAAACCCTGAAAACATCGTTGTAAACGGCCCTTACATTCTGTCAGAGTGGACCCATGACTCCGTCATCAAGATGGTTCCGAATGAGAAATACTATGATGCTGAGAACCTGGGACCGGATGAGATCGACTGGTATCTGTCTGCTGACGAGACAGCAATCCTGTCAGCTTATCAGTCCGGCGAATGGGCATTTGTTGAATCATTCCCAACGGACATGATTTCATCTCTGCAGGAATCCGGTGACTGCTTCATCGATCCTTACGTTGGCACTTACTATCTCTACCTCAACTGCGACAAGATCAAGGATTGGAGAGTCAGAGCGGCTATGTGCCTCGCTGTAGACAGACAGAACATCGTTGATAACGTATCACAGGGCGGACAGGCTCCTGCAACAGGTCTGGTAGCTTCCGGTATTCTCGACTCCGAGAAGGAAGACTTCGCCAAGACCGATCTTGGCCCTCTCTATGCATGGCTCCAGGAGACATATCCGGATTATGACCTGACCACTTACGAAGGCAAGTGCGATCTGGCCAAGAAGCTCTACGATGAAGCTGTAGAAGAAGGCGCTTTCGATCCGAAGGAGACCATCGTTTACAACTTCAACACGGATGACGCTCACAAGGCAATCGCAGAAGCCTGCGGACAGGACTGGAAGAACGTCCTCGGTCTCGACATCACTTTGGCTAACCAGGAGTGGAACACTTACACCAACGGACTTGCGGAGCATAAGTTCGGCGTTGCTCGTCTCGGTTGGATTGCAGACTACAACGACCCAATCACTTATCTCGAGCTGATGGTAACCGGAAACTCCTACAACTATGGTCTGTTCAGCGATCCTAAGTTTGACGAAGCGATCAAGACAGCCAAGGCTATGCCTGTAGGCGCTGACCGTGACAAGGCACTGCACGATGCAGAGGCAGCTATGTTCAGCGAAAACGGATTCCCAGTATGTCCGATTTACTTCTACACCAGCATGTACTGCAACAAGACGATGAAGAACATTGGCTACACGACAATGGGCTACTACTTCTTCCAGTACGCACAGCCAGTAGAATAATCTGCCTGCAGATTCATTCAAGGCACCTGGTGCTATAGCAAAAGCAAGAAAAGGGTAAGCACGATACCGTGCTTACCCTTTTTTCTTATGTGCTTTCCTGATAAAGTGCTTGTTTCCATATTGCCGACAATACTTTATAATATTAGTGTTATGAAAATGGTAGATATCTTAGAAAAAGACAAAGACAGTCTCCTGACGGAACTGGCGGCGGCGAAGGAATCAGAGAAGGCCATCCGGGTTCTCGAGAACGAACTGGACAAACTCCTCCTGACGTACAATGAGCAGTGCAGCAGTGAACGCGAAAGGAATGCTGCAGCGTACATGATGCAGGCGGTGAGGCTCTCCCTTCCGCTGATCGATTCCGTAGGGGATACCAAGGTCTGGGAAGCAGGCGAAACCGGTGAGTCATCGGACAAGCCGAAGAAGCGGCTCAACCCTCTTCTGTTCCTGTTCCTGATTGGCGGAATCGTCCTGTGCGGGCTGGGGCTTTTGCCTTTCCTGCTCCCGTACTTCGACGGCGGCCTGGATAGTCTCAAGAACTTCGATATGGCGCTTCTGAAACCACTCAGCTTCGCAGCAGGCGGTCTGGTATGCATGTTTATCGCAGGACTGCTGGGCAGACGGCGCGCTCCGAAGGCGACGAAACGGGCGCAACGTGTTGAGATTCATGTGGATTCCGCCAAAGTCTATCGGAACTTCCGGAACACGATTCTCTCCGTGGACCAGAGCCTGGACGAAATCCGTTCCATGGAGCGTTGGGACAAGCGGGATGACGCCGGCAAAATCGACGGCCACACAGCATCCTCTTCGGAACTGGATCTGTTCTCGGATCTGCTGGCAGCGGCTTACAGCAAAGACCCTGATTTTGCTTTGGAGAAGATCAATGAAATCAAGTACTATCTCCACAAGCAGCAGATCGAGGTGGTCGACTACAGCGCGGAGACTGCGCGGTACTTTGACATGATGCCGGGGCTGCACGCGGGAACCATCCGGCCGGCCATGGTCGCGGACGGAAAGCTGCTCCGCAAGGGAGTTGCTTCCGCCGGAACGAACTAGAGAAGGAGCATAGATCAATGGATCGTTTTTTTGGATTTGATCTGGGCGACGCAGAAAGCGCTATCGCCAGATTATATAAAGAAGATCAGGTCGTCCCTGAGATGATACCCGTAGCCGATGAAAAGAGTTTCATCACGGCTTACGCACAGCTCAATACGGGCGAACTGCTCATCGGGGAAAAGGCCTGCTATGCGGACAATGTCATGAAACGCCGGCTCCGTTTCAAGAGCCGTTTCCTGACCGACAGTTCCAGCGCTGCGGATGTCAGAAGCTTTGCCGCAGGCGTGCTGGGACAGCTCTACGGCAGCGGCGATCTGATTATGAACGAAGAGACCAGCATGTACATTGGCTGCCCTGCAGGATGGGACAGAAACGCCCGCGAACACTACCGCGAGATTTTTGAGAGCGCCGGTTATCCGCCGGTGAAGATCATCTCGGAGTCCAGGGCCGCTATGGTCAGCGCCTGCCAGTCCAAACATCTGCAGATCGGCGTGGATATCCTGTCCAAGCCAGTCCTCGTCGTGGACATCGGATCCTCGACGACGGACTTTGCCTACATCATGGGCGGCAAGGAAGTCGAGATGCGGACCGCCGGTGAAGTTATGCTGGGCGGCGGACTCATGGATGAGATCCTGCTCGACGAGTCTGTCGCTGATGCGGGCTTGTTCAAAAAGAAAATACAGAACGTCTTCGACGAGAGTGAACCGTGGCGCACCTACGCGGAATTCGCAGCCCGGCGCCTGAAGGAAAAGTACTTCTCCGACGAAGACTACTGGAGCAATAACGCATGTGTGGAGAGCATCGTTCTCCACTACAATCTGCCTGTCAAACTGACTTTGAAGATGAACAAGAGCATGGCCGACAAGCTGGTGAATAAGAAAATCGCCAAGCTGGGCGGACGTTCCTTCCGCGAAGTCTTTATGGAGTCCCTCAAGGACGTCAAAGACAGCATCACCGGCAAGCAGCCGGAGCTGATTTTCCTGACCGGCGGCGTAAGCAAACTGCCGGCCATTCGCAACTGGTGCAGTGAAGTCTTCACCGACTCCGTCATCATCACTGCGACGGATCCTGAATTTTCCGTTGCCAGAGGTCTGGCCTACTGCGGACGCATCGACGAAGATCTGCGGGAGTTCAAGGAAGATCTGGACAAACTGGTCCGTTCCAACACCATCGAAGACATCGTGGGCAAACACATCAATCAGCTTTACAAAGACGCCGTTGACACCCTGGTCGATCCTATCGTTTCCAAGGTCGCTCTGCCTATCTTCGAAAGGTGGAGAAATAATGAAATCAGCAGACTTTGCGACACAGATGAGATCCTGAAACAGGAGATCGGTGCCTTCCTGGGGGAGGACAAGACCAGAGAGATGCTGGCCGGTCCGATCACCTCATGGCTGCGGCCTGTCATCGAAGAGCTGGAGGAATACACGGTGCCGATCTGTATCAAGCACCGCGTGCCGTACACTGCCCTGGACCTCAAGTCTTACCTGTCGGTGTCCGACATCGATATCAAGGTAGATGCCAAAGAGATGTTCGCCATCAATGAAATGACGATTCTGATCGATTCCATCGTAACGGCACTGCTGGCTATCCTGATGTCCACTCTGAGCTTCATTCCGTTCTTCGCAGATCCAAGCGGCATCCTGGTCGGCATCATCACTTCCATCGTCATCCTGTTCCTCGGCAAAGACAAGATGCAGGAGAAGATGCTGTCCGCAGATATTCCAAAGGCAATGCGCAAGCTCATTCCGAAGAGTGCCTTCGCTTCCCGTATGGACAACATCGCCGACAGCGTGAAGGAAGCCTTCTACGAGAGCCTCGAGCAGGAGAAGA